>CAVCUM010000002.1:0-221315 GCA_963605385.1 Lachnospiraceae bacterium | reverse complement strand
GATACATCTTCGAAGGATACATCTTCAAAGGATACATCTTCAAACGATACATCTTCAAAGGATACATCTTCAAACGATACATCTTCAAAGGATACATCTTCAAACGATACATCTTCAAAGGATACATCTTCAAACGATACATCTTCAAAGGATACATCTTCAAACGATACATCTTCAAAGGATACATCTTCAAACGATATATCTTCAAATGATGTAACCTCAAATGACGTGGCTTCAGAGGACACATCCTCAAATGACGCAGCCTCGAATGCGGAAACAAAAGCCAAAGAAAGCATAGAGGAAACCTATATTTCCGTATTTGAAAGGCTTGCGGGATACGGAAGTGTGCTAAAAGAATCAACTGACTTTGCGATAGATTTCTTTTTGCTGATTCCCGAGATTATTGAAAACACCGAAACAAGAGTCGACTATGCAAAGCAGGCATATGAACTTTTGCCCGATAATTCCGATATAAAAACTATGCTTGCCGATGCGTACTATGCTTATGGCACAGACCTTTTAAAAACGGATAAAGAAAAAGCCCTTGAAGCCTTCGATGAGACGCTGAGCCTTTCAGACAATGCGGAAAGCTACACGGAAACTGTTTCCGGAGCGGTTCTTTCTCTGATTGATGCATACATATCGACAGACGACTTTGACAAGTCATACAGTCTTTTGGATAAGTACTCAGAGCAGCTTAGCCTAAACTATGACGAAGTTAAAGCGACAATTGACACGGCTGAGAACCTTTATCAGATAAAGAACGAACTTTTGTCAAATGCAGAAAATTATCTTAAACCGTTTTATGCTGAATACAGCACATCCTGTAGTCTGGAAACGGTTCAAAGCATGGAAACGGCTCTTTACAGAGGAAGCACATATGACTTTAGCGGGATGCTCTCTCTTGACGGGTCAAACGAGGCGGAAACCCTTGCTTTATCCGGTACGGCGCATTCTTACATATATACGCAGGACGGTTACAACAGTAACTTTACCGGTACGGCCGCAGGGCTTTACTTAATCGGCGAGCAGTATACAAACGATGACGGCAGTCTCGGCCAGGGGTATTATTTTTACTACGGAGATTACGTAAACGGAATAAGAGAAGGCTATGGCATCATCATCATCAAGCTTGACGACAGCTCTTACGAAGTATTTGAAGGCACTTTTAAGGATGACAAGCCCGAAGGCTTTGGCATCCTTTATGAAAACGGACTTTCGGCAGTAACGTCGCAAAACGTGATGCAGAAGCTTACCTACGGAAACTTTACCGGAGGCCTTGAGAACGGGGAAATGACGGTAAATGCCGTGCTCGGCGAGTATCCGGACACCTACTTTACGACGACCTACACGGCAGATAACGGAAAGGTTGCTCCGCTTGAAGGCGAGCTCATTGATTACAACATCGTCTCGGAAGCACCTGCGGGGACAAATCTTTCAATCATCATCCCCTGCGTCGAAGAGGGCGACGAGTTCTTTATCCCGATATACCTGGCAGAGGATTCTCTTCTCGGAGTAACTGCATTTACTTTAAATTAATTTGAACCTTTTTCACACCTCACGGAGTCTTTATCAGTGTAGAGATAATTGTGAGGTGTTTTTTATGGCGCAAACATCGGGTAAAAATATTTTAAAAGCGCTGACAATCGGAATTGGTGCAATTATGCTGATGCAGCCTGCAAGTTATGAGGCGGCTACTCTTATAGAAAAAGAAACCGATAAAGAGGAAGAAGCTTTTAGTACGGCGGAAACCGAAAGCAAGGTCGCAAGAGCGAAGAAGAGCCTTGAAAGCGCAAAAGCAGAGCTTGAAAGTGCAAAGGAAAGCACAAAAGGGCTTGAGGAACTTGCAAATCCCTCAATTGAAGTGCTTTTAAATGCAGCAGAAAGAAAGTTAACCGGTTGCGAAAGCTATTTGAATATTATAGACGCGGACAAAAAGGGCCTGCTTACGGATATTGCAAGGGGAAATGCGGGACGTGAAGCACAGGCGTGCGAGAATACTTTGAAGGCGTGCACCGAAAGCCTTAACTGTTTGAAGGATGATCTTTACGAAGCAAGAAGGCAGACGGAAGCTTTTTGTTTTATGAAGGATGCATCGGGGCTTGACGAAGGCAAGGTGGAAGATGTTAGCCTTAAGGGCTATCTTGGTACCGACTGGAAAGGCGAGCTTACAAAGATGGAGGATCTCATTTCGGCGAATAAAGAAACCGTCAGAAGATGCGAAAAAGCTTCCGAGAATGTGAGAGATTTAAAAGAAGAAATAGAGAGGATTTAGGTTCTTTCACACAACGTTAAATAGGAGTTCACATACAGAGTAAGAAAGAAAGATTGGTCTACGGCCGGTCTTTTTTTCGCTATTGAGGAAACTTCGGTTTGAAACAGCAAAAAAGCTACGGGAGGATGTGCACTTGCGCAGGTTATAAGTATCACAAGCGTTTGCGTAAGGCACTAAGCATTCTGCAAGCGAAATGAGCAAGCTTTCAGCTAAAAAAAGGAAATTTACATTCTTGGGAGAATAGTATAGCTGTGAGGAACTTGCAAACGGAACGGAGGGTACATGCTGATAAGAAAAAGCCTTGAAAAGTGGGAAGAAGAGTATCTAAGTCCTTACGCGACTTTAAGCTCTACATCGAAAGGCCGCACGCGTGATGAAGAGCCTTGCGATATCAGACCATGCTTTCAGAGAGACAGAGACAGGATTCTTCATTCAAAGTCTTTCAGACGTCTAAAGGACAAGACGCAGGTTTTTCTTTCTCCTGACGGAGACCATTACAGGACAAGGCTTACGCATACGCTCGAGGTTTCCCAGAATGCACGCACGATTGCAAAGGCCTTAAGACTCAATGAAGATCTTGTGGAAGCAATTGCCTTAGGACACGATCTCGGGCATACACCTTTCGGACATGCGGGTGAAAGAGCCCTAAATGAAATTTGCCCCTTGGGCTTTGAACATGCGCATCAGAGCGTGCGAACGGTTGAAGTTCTTGAAAAGAACGGACAGGGGTTAAACCTTACCTATGAGGTAAAGGATGGCATTTTAAATCATCAAATGAGCTGTAAACCGGGTACCTTAGAGGGAAAGGTCGTAAGGCTTTCAGATAAAATTGCCTATGTACATCACGATATGGATGACGCGATAAGGGCGGGTATCCTAAAGGAAAGCGATGTGCCGTCAAGTATTACCGATGTAATTGGAAATACGACGGGAAAGAGACTTGACCATTTTATTCACGATATAGTTTTAAACAGTCTCGATAAAAATGAAATAGAGATGAGTGCCGATACGGACGCCGCACTTAAGGCCATCAGGAATTTCATGTTTGAAAGGGTATACCAGAATCCTGAGGCAAAGAGTGAGGAGACAAAGGCAGAGTCTTTAATCAAGACATTATACGAATATTATTTAAAGAATTTTGATCTTCTTCCCGACGATATGAAGACACTTACGGACAGGGGAGATGCAAAGGAACAGATAGTTTGTGATTACGTCGGGGCGATGACGGATCGATATGCGATTGCTTTGTACGAAGAAATTTTCGTTCCGAAGACGTGGCATTGGTAAGGGAGAAAAACATGTGGTATCCGGAGGAACTGATTGATGAGGTCAGGCATAGAAGTGATATAGTTGACGTTATAGGTTCTTCCGTAAAGATGAAGAGGACGGGAGCCAACTACGTGGGTCTGTGTCCTTTCCACGGAGAAAAAACACCTTCTTTTTCCGTGTCACCTTCAAAGCAGATGTTCTACTGCTTTGGCTGTCATGTCGGCGGCGATGTAATCAGTTTTGTAATGAAATACGAAAATTACACATATATGGAAGCAATTCAGTACCTTGCCGACAGGGCGGGGGTGAAGCTTCCTGAATCGACCGCGACTCCGGAAGACAGGAAACGCGACGAGAAGCGCACGAAGCTTTATGAAATAAACCGTGAGGCTGCGAAATACTTTTATTATCAGCTGCGCAGCAAAAACGGCGAGGTCGGATACAGGTATTTAACCGAAAGAAAGCTTACGGACGAAACCCTGAACAAATGGGGACTCGGATTTTCACTTGTAAGTCCAAATGACCTTGTCAGATATTTAAAGAGCAAGGGTTATTCGGATGAACTGATCCGGGATTCAGGGCTTGCGGGATACGATGAAAAGCACGGACTTACGGATAAATTTTGGAACCGGGTAATGTTTCCGATTCAGGATATCAGAAACAGGGTAATAGGCTTCGGCGGACGAGTTATGTCGGATGCCAAGCCCAAGTATTTAAATTCGCCCGAGACGATTATTTTCAATAAGAGAAAGAACCTGTTTGGATTAAACTATGCCCGACTGTCCCACAAGAATTACCTGATATTGTGTGAAGGCTATATGGATGTTATTTCGATGCATCAGGCCGGTTTCACAGAAGCGGTTGCATCACTTGGAACGGCTTTTACCGCGGAGCAGGCAGGAGTTTTAAAGAAATATACGGATTTGGTAATTCTTTCCTATGACTCTGACGGAGCGGGAAGAGATGCGGCAATCAGGGCAATCTCGATTCTTCGCGAAAACGGAATGACGAGCAAGGTGCTGAACTTAAAGCCATGCAAGGACCCGGACGAGTTTATCAAGCAGTTTGGCGCCGAAGAGTTTCAGAAACGTATTGATGAAGCCGAAAACAGTTTCTTTTTCGAAGTAGGGCTTATTGCATCGGAGCTAAATCTTAAGGATCCGGACGACAAGACAAAGTTTATGCGCTTAGTTGCGGAAAAGCTTTTTAATTTCCCGGATGAGGTTGAAAGGGAAAATTACATGCGCGCCGTATGTGACAAATACAGCCTGGATTACGCGATTTTAAAGCGCCTGGTTGCGACGATTGCCTTAAAGAACGGCGTTGATTATAAACCATATGAAAGACCCAAGTCAGGAATCCAAAAGAAGGATCCCGAGGAAAATAACAAAAGAGTTCAGAGGATGCTTTTGACTTGGCTTTGTGAGGAACCGAGGATTTACGGTAAGATTAAAGACTACATTTTCCCGGATGATTTTACCGATTCCCTGTATGAAACCATTGCGACGGCTCTATTTAAAGACCTTAGTGAAGGCGTTATGAATCCGGCGGCGATTATAGGCCGTTTCGAAGATGAAGAAGAGCAGAGCAGGGCCGCAGAGGTGTTTAATACATCCTTGATAGAAGTAAATGAAAAAGCGGAACGGGAAAAGGCACTTCACGACCTGGTGTACAATGTCAAAAAGTCAGCCTGCGAAAAGAGGGCAAGCAAACCTGATGCCACGATTGAAGACACAATGAAGCAGCTTAATGACAAAAAGGCACTCGAGAAGTTGAAGAACATGTCTTTTACGCTGGAAGCGTAGAAAGGGAGAGTATGGACGAGAACATGATGGCAAAATACGAAGAGCGTGTTAAGGAGTTTCTTCAGTATTGTAAAAAGAAAAAGAACGCAATTGAATATCATGAAATCAATGATTATTTCGCAGATTTGAACCTCGAAGAGGACCAGTACGACAAGATTATGGATGCTCTTGAGGCAGCAGGCGTGGATGTAATGCAGCCGATAGAGGAAGAGGTCGAGGCGGTTGATGATGAGTTCATGACGGATGACGAGTTGGCAATGGAGGAAGTCAACTTAGAGGATATTGATTTGACCATTCCCGAAGGCGTCAGCATCGAAGATCCGGTACGTATGTACTTGAAGGAAATCGGTAAGGTTCCGTTACTTAGTGCTGATGAGGAAATCGAACTGGCAAAGAGGATTGAGGCAGGGGATGAGGAAGCCAAGAAGAAGCTTGCCGAGGCAAATTTACGTCTTGTTGTTTCAATCGCAAAGAGATATGTCGGAAGAGGAATGCTGTTCCTTGACCTTATTCAGGAAGGAAACTTAGGTCTTATAAAGGCGGTTGAGAAGTTTGACTATCGTAAGGGATTTAAGTTCTCTACCTATGCTACCTGGTGGGTACGTCAGGCAATTACCAGAGCGATTGCCGATCAGGCGCGTACCATCAGAATCCCCGTTCACATGGTTGAAACCATCAACAAGCTTATCAGGGTTTCAAGACAGTTGCTTCAGGAGTTGGGACGTGAACCTACCCCCGAAGAAATTGCAAAGGAAATGAATCTTCCTGTTGAGAGGGTACGTGAAATCTTAAAGATTTCCCAGGAGCCCGTTTCTTTGGAAACACCTATAGGTGAGGAAGAAGATTCACACTTAGGCGACTTTATTCAGGACGATCATGTCCCGGTTCCGGCGGATGCTGCGGCCTATACGCTTTTAAGGGAGCAGCTCAACGAGGTGCTTGCAACACTTACGGACAGGGAACAGAAGGTTTTAAGACTTCGTTTCGGTCTTGACGACGGACGCGGACGCACACTTGAAGAAGTCGGCAAGGAGTTTAATGTTACAAGGGAGCGTATCAGACAGATAGAGGCAAAGGCATTACGCAAGCTTCGTCATCCGAGCCGCTCAAAGAAGCTTAAGGATTATTTGGAGTAATGGGTTTATCGCTGAGACTTACGGAAGTTAAAAATATGGTCTTACCCTGCGCTACCGCCTGCGATATAGGCTGCGATCACGGTTTTGTCGCGATAGAGCTTGTAAGAAGCGGTACCGCAGGGAAAGTGATTGCCTGTGATATCAATAAGGGTCCGCTTGAAGCCTGCAAAAAGAACGTGGCTCTGGCAGGACTTTCGGATAAGATTGATATTCGCCTTGCCGACGGACTTTCCGAAATTAAGAGTTCCGATGATATCGATACGATAATCATCGCCGGTATGGGCGGAAACCTTATGATGGAAATCCTCTCAAAAGGGAAAGAGGTAATAGGGAAAGCAGGTCAGCTCGTGCTACAGCCGCAGTCGGAAATCTTTCTCGTGCGAAGGTTTTTAAGGGAGAACGGGTTTGAAATAAAAAAAGAAAGCTTCGTCCTTGATGCCGGGAAATATTATTTTATAATAGACGCAAGGCATGCAAGGATAAAGAAAACCATCGCCAAAGAGGATGAGTTTTACATAAACTTTTCAGAGTATCTGATTCGCAAAGGAAATCCCCTTTACAGGCAATACCTTGAAGAACAGTTAAAACAGACGGAAGGGTATTTGGCAGGTGTAAAGGATGAAGCCGGTAGAGAAACACTTAATAAAAAGTATAAGGATTTACAAACAGCACTCTCACTGATGGAGGACTAAATGCCTGTATTAACCATAGAAAAAGAAAAAAAAGAATATCCTGCAGGGACAAAGTTTTTGGATATCGTAAAGGAGTATCAGCCCAAATATGACGAGCCGATTGCTTTGGTAAAGGAAAACGGAAAGATTGCAGAGCTTTATAAAAAAGTGAAGAAGGACGCAACGCTTGATTTTGTGACCCTTTCAGATTCAATAGGCCACAAGACCTACGAAAGAAGCGCGATAATGCTTTGCGTGAAGGCCTTTTATGATGTGACCGGTAAGGATTATTCAAAGAAGGTAAGAGTTGAATTTGTAGTCGGTAACGGCTATTATTGTTCGCTTGAGGGAGACGTGAAGGCAACACCGGAGCTTGTAAGCAGTGTCAAGGCAAGAATGCTTGAGCTTGTGGCTCTTGACGAACCTTTCCTTAAGTACAACTTCAATAAGGACGATGCAATAGAGCTTTTTGAGAAGAATTTATTCTCAGACAAGGTAAGCCTCTTTAAGTACAGAATAGGCTCGAATGTCAATGTCTATTCTCTTGAGGATTATTACGATTACTATTACGGCTACATGCTTTACTCAACGGGATGTGTTAAGTGGTTTGATCTGATTCCGTATGATGAGGGCTTTATGCTCGTCATTCCGAATGCCAAGACACCCACAAAGCTGGAGCCGTATTCAGACAGACCGAATCTTTTTAAGACCTTAAAGGACTCAGAAAGATGGGGCGAAAAAATCGGTATTAGCACGGTTGGTGAATTAAATGATGCGGTTTGCAACGGCTCAATTAACGATTTGATTCTTGTAGAGGAGGCTCTTCAGGAAAGACGAATCGGCGAGATTGCAAAGCAGATAGCAGACAGAGGCGGAGTTAAGTTTGTAATGATTGCGGGGCCTTCCTCCTCGGGAAAGACCACCTTTTCACACAGACTTTCGATTCAGCTTCGCACCTATGGCCTGACACCGCATCCGATAGGTGTTGACGATTATTTTCTGAACAGAGAGTTTACTCCCAAGGATGAAAACGGCGAATACAACTTTGAGTGCCTTGAGGCAATTGATGTTGAGCAGTTTAACAAGGATATGAACAGACTCCTTGCGGGCGAAACCGTGGAGCTTCCTTCCTTTAACTTTAAAACGGGTAAGAGGGAATATAAGGGGAACTTTAAGACTCTCGGACCGAACGACATCCTGGTAATCGAGGGTATTCACGGACTCAACCCGAAGATGAGCTATTCACTTCCGGATGAGAGTAAGTTTAAGATATACATAAGCGCCTTGACAAGCATCAATATAGACGGACACAACCGAATACCCACCACAGACGGTAGGCTTTTCAGACGTATGGTAAGGGATGCAAGAACCCGCGGTACCAGCGCAAAGAACACCATAAAGATGTGGCCGAGCGTAAGGAGAGGCGAGGAAGAGAATATCTTTCCCTTCCAGGAGAATGCGGATGCAATGTTTAATTCGATTCTTCTTTATGAGCTTGCGGCCTTCAAGACCTATGCCGAACCACTACTCTTTGATATTTCAAAGGACGAGCCGGAATATTACGAGGCCAAGAGATTACTTAAATTTCTGAATTATTTCGTGGGTATCGACCCGAAGGTTGTGCCCAACAATTCGATTTGCCGAGAGTTTATAGGTGGAAGCTATTTTAACGTGTGATACACAGGTCAGGGTCAAAACCTTGACACAAGCTTGCATGCGTTAGAAATCTTGATTTTGGAGACCGCCCTTGACATGAGTAAGCATCCATTTTTAAGAAAAAAATGAGCGAATTACGAGTGTTAAGTTAGATAGCGGAGCGCGAGGCACGCAGCAATCCGATATCACAAAGAAAACTTTAATATTTTGATACAATCGTGAGCGGGACAAATGATCGCGGCTGCTTAAAGCAGGTGAGGAAAGTCCGGGCTTCATAGGGCAGGATGCCGGATAACGTCCGGTGGAGGCGACTCCCAGGCCAGTGCAACAGAAAATAACCGCCATCTTTGATGGTAAGGGTGAAAAGGCGGTGTAAGAGACCACCGTTTGCATGGTAACATGCAAAGCCGTGTAAACCCCATCCGAAGCAAGACCAAGACGACGCGCAAGCGTTGGGAAACGATAGATTTGCCCGATCTGTTTCCCGGTAGGTCGCTTGAGACTTATGGCAACATAAGTCCTAGATAGATGATCATTCAACGACATAACCCGGCTTATCGTCCCGCTCACTTTTGATATAGACAGCTATGAGTATAAAGAAATTTTTTTCGTGTTTACTTGTTATTTTCTGCTTTCTTAATGTTTCATGCGCAAAGGAAAAAGAAAGCGAAGAAGAAACGATTGAAAGACTCAGGAATTCGGTCGTAATGATTACTGTAGGAGAGAGTCACGGATCGGGCGTTATCGGTGAAATCACTGACAGCAAAATTACAATCTTCACGGTAGCTCATGTGGTTGCCGGATACGATCAGGGAATTATCACCTTTTCATCCGGCTACGTAGGCTTTGCAGATTTAGCCTATTGTGACGAAAAGAGTGATGTTGCAATCCTTACGATTGATAAGTCAAATTTTGCGGATGATTTTTCTTTATCCTTGCAAAGTGCGAAAATAGATTTGGATAAATATGAGGCTTTGTCAAAAGATGACAGCATATACTTAGTTGGTTCATCCGTGGGAGTGGCAGCAAATGTGAGTACCGCTTCCTTTCAGGCGTGTGACTATTATGTGCCCGAGTTTGACGAATACCTGTTGTACTTATACGGAGATGCCGATCCCGGCATGAGCGGCGGGGGAGCCTTCACCGCTGACGGATATTTAATAGGTCTCGTAACGGGGTCATCCGATACGGGCGAAGTTGTATGCATACCTATAAAGGACTACATAGAAGCAGGAGGATTTAGTAATGGCAACAAAGATTGACGTGGTTTCGGGATTCCTCGGAGCCGGAAAGACAACACTTATCAAAAAGCTTCTTTCCGAAGCACTTAAGGGCACAAAGGTGGTCCTCATTGAAAATGAATTCGGAGAGATCGGAGTAGACGGAGGCTTCCTTAAGGATGCCGGTATTGAAATCAAGGAGATGAACTCAGGCTGTATCTGTTGTTCACTCGTAGGCGATTTCGAGACCTCGCTTAAGGAGGTAATCGAAAAGTATTCACCTGAAAGAGTTTTAATCGAGCCTTCGGGAGTCGGCAAGCTTTCGGATGTTCAGAGAGCAGTGCTTAAGGCTGCGGAGGCAGCAGGCGTAGAGCCCGGTTCGTCGGTAGCTGTAGTTGATGCCACGAAGTGCAAGATTTACATGAAAAATTTCGGAGAGTTCTTTATCGATCAGATTGAGCATGCGGGAACGATCATTCTTAGCCGTACACAGGGAATGGACGAGCATAAGCTTGCCACGGTTGTAGAGATGATCAGAGAGCACAATAAGGATGCGAAGATCGTTACAACACCCTGGGATGAGCTTTCGGGACAGTATATACTCGATACCTTTGAGGCTGTAACTTCATTTGAGGAAGAACTATTAAAAGAAGTCAAAGAAGAGCATTGCCATCATCATCATGACGATGAAGACGAAGACGAGCATGAACACCATCATCACCATCATGACGATGATGACGAGGAATGTTCCTGCGGCTGCGGACATCACCATCATCACCATGCCGATGAGGTATTCACAAGCATAGGCATCGAAACGGCTTCAAAGTATACAAAGGCTGAAGTAAATGATATTCTTGCTGCTTTGGAGGATGAAGCAAAGTACGGCTATGTATTACGTGCAAAGGGCATGCTCCCTTCAAAAGAGGGTTCGTCATGGATTTACTTTGACTATACTCCCGGTGAAGTAAACGTGCGGGAAGGTGCTAGCGAGTATACCGGTAGGATTTGCGTAATCGGTCATGAGATGAAAGAAGATGCAATAAAAGAGCTTATTTCAAAGCATTAAGGAAGACACTATGAAATCGGTATTTGTAATTAACGGCTTTCTTGATTCGGGAAAGACGCAATTTATCAGCTATACACTCTCTCAGCCTTACTTCCGTACCAAGGGGTTAACCTTACTCATCGTATGTGAGGAAGGTGAAGAAGAGTACAATGAAAAACTTTTAAAAGCCACGAACACTGTTATGGTAACGGTGGAAGATAAAAACGGTATATCCGCGGAGGCGCTTCAGGAGCTTGACAAAAAGTATAAGCCCGCACGTGTAATCATTGAGTACAACGGAATGTGGGATTACAAGGAATTTAGGCTTCCTTTCTTTTGGAAGCTTGAGCAGCAGATTACCTTAATCGCCGCGCCTTCCTTCGAACTTTACTACACTAACATGAGGTCGCTACTCGGGGAGCAGATACGAGCATCCGAACTCATCATCTTTAACAGATGCGACGGCATGAATGACAAGCTCCCTACCTACAAGCGAAACATAAAGGCTATAAACCGACAGGCCGAAATCGTGTTTGAGGACAAGAACGGAGAGGTAAAGACGACTCTTGAAGAGGAGCTTCCTTACGATATCACAAAGAGCGAGCTTGAGCTTACGGATGAAAGCTATGGCACATGGTATCTCGATATGCTTGACAACATAGACAGGTACACAGGAAAAACCGTAACCTTTATCGCAAATGCGCTTTCATCGGATAGTATGCCAAAGGGTATCTTTGTACCCGGCAGGTCCATCATGACCTGCTGTGCGGCGGACATCCAGTTCTTGGGCTTTCCCTGTAAATATGACGAGTCTGTAAAAGACCATTCCTGGGTAAAGGTAAAGGCAGAGGTTTTAAAAGAATATTTTGAGGGCTACAAGGGCGAAGGCCCTGTGCTTAAGGCTATTTCGGTGGAAGCGGTTAAGACGCCGAAGCAGGAAGTTATCACATTTACTTAACGAAACGGTACTTATTATAGTTAGTATTCATAGTGCTTTAAAGAGCAGGGATTTAAAGATGTTAAAGTTTCTGACACAGATTAAATCCGGTGCGAGGACTCGAAAGCGGGTCCGGCTATTAAAAAAGTCTGACTTAGCGAGGAATTAAGAATGATCCCTTATAATTTCACAGAGCTTTTATTTTTCTTTTTCATTTACTGTTTCATAGGCTGGATAATCGAGTCGACCTATGTGTCATTGCATGAAAAGAAATTTGTAAACCGGGGCTTTATGCACGGACCCTTTATTCCGATTTACGGGTTTGGTGCGATGGCGCTCTTGCTCGTCGGAACTCCGCTTTTAAAGTGGCCAGTGGCAGTTTTCTTTGCAGGACTCCTTGCCGCAAGCGTGCTTGAATACGTTACAGGAACCGTCATGGAGGCTGTGTTCAAGGTTCGTTACTGGGATTACACGGGAAAGTTTATGAACATAAACGGACACGTGTCACTCTTTACGAGTATCTGTTGGGGCGTACTTGCCTGCGTGGAGGATTACTATCTGCAGAAACCCTTGGAGGCTCTTAAGGATATGCTTTCAAAGGAAGCCTTGAGCTGGATAGTAACCGTAATTTCTGTATATTTTGTGGTTGACCTGACTCTTTCCTTTAAGGCTGCTTTCGATATGCGTGCTTTAATCATCAAGATGGAAAAAGCAAGAGAAGAGTTAAGACTCATGCAGAAACGTCTCGACGTATATATGGCCTATGCTGAGGAAGAAAGAAAAGAATTTATTGAGGAGCGTAAGGAAAAGTACGAAGAGCGTAAGGAAAAGTACGAAGAGCGTAAGGAACGCTTTGAAGACCTTACCGGCAGCATAGAGCAGCAGTTTGCGGAGCTTAGGCGCCGCATGGAAGAAAGACCTGCCGTCTTTGCGGACAGCGTAAGGGATGAAATCGCGGAGCTTAAGGAAAAATATATTATCAGTAAGGCAAAACGTTCAAATATGCTGAGCTTTAAGGATGCATATAAGAGAGGCATTATCCTTAACAACCCTACGATGGGATCTAAGAGGTTCAAGGAATCCTTTGAAGCCATCAAGGAATATGTGGACAGTAACAAAAAGAAAAATAAGAATTCGTCGCTAGACGAAGAAGAAAAGCATTAATGGTCATCATTTAAGGGGTTATTGGCAGACAGAAAAATTGATGGGGGTTATAGATGGGAAAAGAAGGCACGAGTGTAAAAAGAATACAGGCAATATATTTTCTGTATCTTTTTATTCCCGTGCTTTCTCTTTTATTGCTTTCCATTACAAGCGGGAAGAATCTCTTTTTGAGCCTTCCTGTATGGAGCGATGAACTTGATTATTTCAGGGAGCTTTTTTCTTTTTCGGAAAACGGCTTTGATTTCGGCGGCTCGCTTTTTGTGGGTGAGGATGCAAAAATCGGGCCCCTTGGGGGACATTCGTTTTCACCGATTTTGGTCTATGGACTTGTCGCTTTAATACTTCCGTTTTCAGAGCATACCATTCTTTATGTAAATATCGCACTTTTGTCACTTGCAATGCTTGCCTTTGCATTGATAGTCAAGCCGAAAGGACTTAATCTTTTTGCATCAATTGCAGTGTTCTTACTATTTCCGCCGCTTTTAAATTATCTTTATACTTCGATGCTCGAGGTGCCGCTTTACGCGGGGCTGATTGTTTATTTTGCCTTATTTTATGCCTATAACAAAGAAAAAAAGAAAGCTGTTTTCATATGGATGCTCATAGCGGGAATTTTTGTGACGCTTATACGGATGCCCTATGTGGTAGTCCTTTTCCCGGCGATTATGGTATATGGAGATTATAAGTTTAACAAAAAGACTTGGCTGAGACTTTTGATATACGTGGTTTCGTTTGTACTTGTATATAAGTTTTACAATCTGTTCCTGGCAAACTATCCCGACTGGGTTACGGCGAAAATCAGCGCAGCAGACGGAATTTTAGGGAAGCTCAAGGTAATTTACTCAAATACAAAGGAAAACATTTACAGGTTCTTTTCTTTTTCCATAGAAAGCCCTATGCAGATAGTATTAAGGTATGCATATGGCGGTTTGGTGCTTCTGACAGGAGTTTTAAGCTTTGTCGGAAAAGAGGGGAAACGCTTTAAGCTTTGCTTTGACGGATTTTGGTGTTCACTCTTTGTAATGTCCGGCGGGCTACTCTCCATCATGATCTGTTTATATGATATAAAGGATTACAGAGATTACAGAACCTTTGCACCGATTGCTTTATTCTTAATGCTTTCGGTAGTGGCGTTTGCAAGGAATGTTTTGGTGAGGGCATTTTCCGTAGTGACATTGTTACTTATCATAATCTTTACCGATACGAATGTACTGCTAGAGGACAGGGAGATTGGCACTGTTAATGAAAAGGTTTCAGGATTAGAGGAACTTGAAAATGATGCAGACTATAAGCTTGGGGCAACGATGGATGTAAACTGGGGAGATGTTTCACTCTTAATGAGCATTCCGTCAAAGCTTGGATATCAGGTTTTTTATAACGGAATCAACGATGACAATATAGATAAGGTTGACTATATACTGACAGGGGAAGAATTATCAAACGAAAATGCAGTTTTGCTGAATGAAATCGAGGGCTACGGATACCTTTACAGGGTAGTTAAGTGAGGAAGATTATGTGGGAATGTTCATATTCAAGAGAACCGATTGATTTACGCCTGATTGTGTTAAGACTATTTAAAAGAGCCTGGCTCATACCGGCATTTATATTTGGCGGTGCAGTGGCAGTGTTCGGAGTGTATTTTTTTTATAAGACCGTGATAACCGGGCGCACCTATCAGGTTGAAAATATTTATTACATAGACTTTGCCGAGGATACAGGTGGCACGCAGTATACCTGGGTTAATCAGTATACCTGGTCAACACTTGCCGACATGGATGTCTTTCTTGATGAGGTCGTAAGCGAGCTTGGCGGCGAGATCACAAGGGAAGAGGCAGCGGAGTATTCCGATTGTACGGTTGAGTCCGACGGAAGATATCTCTATTTAAGATGTACGACTCCTGATCCCGAGCTTTCAAAGAGGGTCGCAGATGCCTATGAAAATGCGCTTAACAGGTTTTGCGCCGAGCACAAGGAGTTTAACAGCATTACCTGTGAACATTCGGGGGAGGCGCTTGAAAATTCAAACATCAGGGTAGCAAATGTAAGCATCATAGGCGGTATCATAGGACTCCTAACGCTCATAGTGGTACTTACACTTAAGGATTTTGCGGATACCTCCGTTTACATTCCCGCGACTCTTGAAAAAAGATATCACATAAAGAGCCTTCTTACACCTTCCATGGAAGAGTTTGCTTTAAATACGAAGTATCTGCTTTTGGGAAAGAAGACCTGCGTGATATCTGTGGACGAGGATTATGAAAAGCTTAAGCTTCCCGTGGATGATCTTAATTATGTGGGAAATATCTGTTTTGAGCCTGCAGGTATAGAGAAGGTTAGAAACAGCGAAGCGGTAGTAGTAATGCTAAAAGCCGGAAATCACAATTTAAAGCAGTTTGAAAGGCTTATCGAGGAACTTGCCCGTTTGGATATTGCCGTAACCGCTATACTTTTGACGGGCGAGGATGCAAAGCTTATAAAGAGGTACTATGGAAAGCGATAAGTCTTAACCTTTAATTTGCGGTTTAAAAGGACTTAGGAGTTTTTTATTCACACGAGGAATTAAATGGTTGTCTATATTTCACTTACAGCCGTGGTACTGTTCATATCATGGTTTGTAAATACAAAGTATCAAAGACAATACAATATTAAGACAAGCGTTGCAAACAGAAACGTGCTTCCTTCAAATCAGGGCTTCGTGAACACGATGCTTTTATTTGTCATTTTCTTTTTACTTGCCTTTGTGTCGGGAGTAAGAGTCGGTACAGGTAACGATTACTGGGTGTACAGGACGGGATTTTTGCAGATAAACGGAGGTGAGACGCCGGTTTCCTACGAGCTTGGCTTTAAGGCGGTTGTACTCCTTATGCAGCAGATTTTCTACAGAGATTGCTATAAAGAAATCTTTGCTCTGTTTGCGATACTGACCGCATTCTTTTTCGTAAAGGGGATTTACGATAGCTCAGACTGGTTCTTTTTAAGTGCACTTTTGTTTATGACAAACGGCTTTTACTTTATGAGCTTTAGTAATGTCCGTTATTACTTTGCCTTTGCACTTGCGATGTGCGCACTGAGACCGCTTCTTAACAAAAATTATCCGGCGTTTATAGCAGTAATCATAATAGCAGCATTCTTTCATAAAACGGTGCTTTTATGTATACCTGTTTATCTGGTTGCGTACTTCTTAAAATGGACCAGGAAAACCATCTGGCTCATTCCGGTGGGAGCGGTAGGACTGATTCTTGGAAAGAGCATCATCAGATGGCTTATATTCAAGATTTATGTTTATTATGAAGGAGATGCGCTTGATACAGGAGAGATATCCTATATCAATATTCTTAAATGCGCGGCGATTTTGATATTCTGCCTCATAAACTACAGGGAGGCAATTAAAGGCGACAGCAAGCTTGAGATGCTTTTTAACCTGAATCTCTTTGCACTCATGCTTTATGCCTTCGCTTCGTATATTCCGGAGCTTACGAGAGTTTGCTACTATATGGTGCTTGGACAGATATTTTTGATACCGGGCGTTATTTTAAAACTGAAGGACAAAAAAAAGCGAATATTCTGGACCGTACTCATAAGCATAGCATTTTTGGCTTATTTTGCCGTGTTTTTAAAGAGGGGGTCAAATCCCGGAATAAATATACTGCCTTATCTTAGCTGGTTGTTTGGATAGGAAGCTTCAAAAACTCTCAGCAAGGATGCACACCTGCACGTAGAGAAATTATGTCGCAGACGACCGTGAGCGGTTTGTAAAATAATAAGCGAAACTCTTTGTCCGGTACGTCCGTTAATTTTTTTCTGCCTTTTCTTCGCAGTATCTGCATCTGTAGACCTCATGTACGGGATCCGTAAGCACGAAGATATGCGGAAGCTCCTGCTCAATCGAAGTAATGCAGCGGGGGTTCTTGCATTTTATGATGTTTGTGATTTCCTTAGGAAGGGAAAGAACCTTCTTTTCGACAATCTTGCCGCCTTTTACTACATTTACGGTGATGTTGTGGTCTATAAAGCCAAGAACTTCAAGGTCAAGCATTTCAATATCGCATTCAACCTTCAGGATATCCTTTCTGCCCATCTTGTCGCTACGCACGTTCTTTATAATGGCAACTGTGCTGTCAACCTTATCAAGACCCAGCTTATAGTAAATATCAAGGCTCTGACCTGCCTTTATGTGGTCGAGTACGAAACCTTCTTCAATCTGTCCGATGTTAAGCATATTAAGCCTCCAATCCTAAAAGAGTCATGATTAAAGCCATGCGCACGTAAACGCCATACTGCGCCTGCTTAAAGTAGCAGGCCCTTGGATCATCGTCCACTTCCACGGAAATTTCGTTTACTCTCGGAAGAGGATGAAGCACGATGCAGTTCTTTTTAGCGTGTTCCATTTTTTCTGGCGTGAGTATGTAGAAGTTCTTTAAGCGGACGTAATCCTCCTCATTGAAGAAGCGTTCTTTTTGCACGCGGGTCATGTAGAGAATATCAAGCCTGCCGATTACGTCGTCAAGTCTGATGACCTCTTCGTAGGTCGCGTTACGTTTATTTAGCTCATCGATGATGTAGTCGGGAACCTTCAATTCCTCGGGGGAGATGAAGATGAAGTGGATGTTATTGTAGCGGAGAAGTGCACGGATGAGGGAATGTACCGTTCGTCCGAATTTTAAGTCTCCGCAAAGCCCGATCGTGAAGCCGTTTAAGTTGCCATGAAGGCTTTTTATGGTCATCAGATCGGTGAGAGTCTGGGTAGGATGCTGATGACCGCCGTCGCCTGCATTTATGACGGGAATCAGTGACTTTGAGGCAGCAACCATGGGTGCACCCTCCTTGGGATGACGCATAGCACAAATGTCCGCATAGCAGGAGATAATCCTGATGGTGTCGGAAACGCTTTCACCCTTTGCGGCGGATGAGCTTGAGGCTTCGGAAAAGCCTAAGACCTGACCGCCGAGATTGATCATTGCGGCTTCAAAGCTTAAACGTGTGCGTGTGCTTGGCTCATAGAAGCAGGTGGCAAGCTTCTTGCCGTCGGCTGCGTGAGCATATTTCTTTGGATTCTTTTCAATATCTAAGGCAAGTGCAAAGAGTTTGTCAAGCTCTTCGACACTAAAGTCAAGAGGACTCATTAAATGTCTCATTAAGTATTCTCCTTTGAAAAATAGTTTCGCTTTCGAAACTTACGCACCAAGCGCGGTCGCCTCGGCGACATATACCTTTTACGCGAGTGTGCCTTTTGCCATATAGGGGAATTGAAGCGCAATTTCCTATATGGTAAAAAAGAAGGCCCTTAAGCCTTCTTTTAAAATTAATCTAAATATGTAATTAAATCGGAAACTTCCTTACGCTTGGGAGCTGCGGGAAAATCATTTAAGGGATATCCGAGTGCAATGACACAGGCAATGCCTCTGTCTTCGGGAAGAGAAAGAACCTTTGCAACTTCCGCATCATCAAATATACCCATTATTACACTTCCGAGTCCTTTTTCGTAAGCTGCCAGAGAAAAAGCCTCAGCTGCGATTCCACAATCGAAATTCTGCCAACGGTCTTCCTTGGATGTCGTAAAGGAGCCGTCGCGCTCATAACCGGATCTGCCCTTTACATAGGTCATCACGATTGTCATCGGAGCGTTCTTTACAATCTTTGAATTACCTTCCCATGCCTTAAAACAGTTGTCGGCAAGTTCGTCCTTTTTTGAGCCCGTAAGTGCTACGTAACGTGCAATCTGGGTGTTCTTCCAGCTGGGTGCGAAACGTGCGGTATCGATAATGTCGTTTAATACTTCGGCGGAGACGGGGGTATCCTTAAATTCACGAACGGATCTGCGTCCCTTAATGCATTCAATAGCTTCCATGACTTAACCTCCTAAATTTTTTCATGACTTATAATAGCATAAATAGGGTGAAAATCATACTGCCGAAATTTTCAAATATTTTATAAATTACCGTATTGAAAAAAACAAACAAAAATACTAAAGTTTGAATGATGACGACTTGTCGCGGAGGTTGTTTATGGAACTTGATATGACCAAGGGAAGCCCCCTCAAACTGATTGTTAAGTTTATTATCCCGGTTGTACTCGGCAATATTTTTCAGCAGCTTTACAATATGGTGGATACCGTTATCGTAGGCCGCTGCGTGGGCGTTGATGCGCTTGCGGCAGTAGGAGCGACGGGTACGATTTCTTTTTTGATACTCGGCTTTGCTACGGGACTTACTACGGGCTTTACCGTAATTACCTCCCAAAGATTCGGTGCGGGAGACAGGGATGGACTGAAGGTAAGCGTATTTAATGCTGTCATTCTTGCCGCAATTGTTACTGTTTTAATTACGATTATAAGCGTTGCCATGATGCCCTGGTTACTTAGGCTCATGAACACGCCTGACAATATCTATCAGATGTCCTATGACTATATCATCATCATCTGCTACGGCATGGGCTTTACCATTCTTTACAACATCATGGCAAGCCTTCTTCGTGCTGTCGGAAATTCAAAGCTTCCACTGTATTTTCTGATTATATCTGCGTTTTTAAATGTTGCTTTAGATCTAATATTCATTCAGGTATTTGGTATGGGCGTTGAGGGAGCAGCCTACGCTACCATAGTTTCCCAGGGAATTTCGGGCGTGCTTTGCGTTATTTATACACTTAAAAAGGTCCGTCTAATAGTTCCGGAAAAAGAACACCTTCATATTGACTCTCAGTGCATGAAGAATCAGCTCTCGGTCGGTGTTCCAATGGCACTTCAGTATTCAATCACGGCAATCGGAACCATTATGGTGCAGTCGGCACTGAATAAATTCGGTTCTGTCGTAATCGCTTCGTACACGGCCGCAAACAAGGCCTGCCAGCTTGCAACCCTTCCTTACTCGGCACTCGGAGTTACGATGTCTACGTATGCCGCGCAGAACAGAGGCGTCAACGATATCGACCGTATAAAGAAAGGCGTTTTTGCGGCTTCGATAATGTCGTCAATTTATTCGGTACTCATTTACGGCGTTGCGATGCTGACGCTTTCACCGCTTATGAAGCTTTTCATCGACACCGCTTCTACGGAAGTTCCTTTCACCGAGATTTACGAATACGGTCGCACCTATATGCTTGTCAGCGGTACCTGCTTTATACCTTTGGGACTTATCTTTATATTCAGAAACGCAATGCAGGGCTGCGGCTTCTCCTTCATGGCAATGACAGGCGGTGTTGTGGAACTTATCAGCAGAGGCATCATTGCAACGATAGCGGCTTCAAGGATGAGCTTTGTCGGAGTATGCTCGGCAGATCCGATTACCTGGCTCATTACGGGTATATTTTTCTTTGTTACTTATACACTTACCATAAAGCATATGGAGAAAAAGAAAGCAGAGTTTGCAACAGCAAAAGAGGTTTGATTTGGAGATTAAGAATTTTGAGGATGCACTGACGTACATCGGCAGTCTAAAGGGGATTCATAAAGGACTTGACCATATGCAAGAGCTTTTAAGGGCTTTAGGCAATCCCGAAGAAGGTCTTAAGGTGATTTCGGTCGTCGGGACCAACGGAAAGGGCTCGACGGCCCTTTTTATTGCGGAAATCTTAAAGGCTTCGGGAATGAAAACCGGGCTTTTTTCATCTCCTAAGGTTTTTAAAGAAACGGAGATTATAAAGGTCAATTCAAGGAACATTTCCAAGAAAGATTACACAAGACTTGTCAAAGTCTTAAGCGAGGTAAACAACGTTAAGGCTACCAGCTTTGAATGCGAAACTGCGATGGCATTTTTGTACTTTAAGGAAAAGGGCTGTGACATAGCGGTGCTTGAAGCCGGTATGGGAGGCTTACTTGATGCGACAAATGTCGTAAAGAGTAATCTTTTAAGCGTTTTTACACCCATAGGACTTGACCATACGGAATACCTTGGAGCTACCCTAAAGGACATAGCTAAGAATAAAGCAGGCGTTATTAAGAAAAATTCGATAGTAGTTGCGACCCTACAGGCGCCGGAAGCTATGGAAGCGATAAAGTCAAAGGCTTTAAGCCTTAATGCAGACTGCATTGTTTCCGATTACAAGGCCGCCCGAAAGATTAAATATAAACCGGGCAGTACGAAGTTTGATTATGAGGGCATGAAGGCACTTGAAATTTCTTTAAACGGAGTGAATCAGGTTCAGAACGCCTGTCTTGCAATCGATGCGGTTAAGACATTAAAAAAGTACGGAACAGAGATAGCCGAAAAGGCAATCAGAAAGGGTCTTTTATCGGCACAAGAAGAAGGTCGATTCGAAATTCTTTCAGGTAAGCCTGCTATAGTGCTTGACGGAGCCCACAATCCGCCGGCTGCGATTATGCTTAGGGAAAATCTTAATACATATTTTACAGACCGGAAGTTTATCTATATAATGGGAATGTTTAAGGATAAAGATGCGGGGACGGTGATTGACACCCTCTGTGATAAGCCTGTTGCAATATTTACGGTTACCCTTCCGAATAGGGAAAGATCGCTTACCGCCTTCGAGCTTGCGGAAATGGTAAGTCGCGTAAACCGTGCGGTTTCCACTGCCGACAGTATTCATGAGGCCCTGGAGCTTGCTCTTTCATTTGCGGACAAGGATACTGTGATAGTCGGGCTTGGTTCTTTATCCCACCTTAAGCTTATAAAGGATGCATATGAAAGCATCACGGACAGACGGAGATGACATGGATAAAGAAAAAATTGAAGAAGCCGTAAGGCTTTTTCTTGAAGGTATAGGCGAAGATGTAAACAGGGAAGGACTTAAGGAAACCCCCGAAAGAATTTCCAGAATGTGTGAGGAAATCTTTGACGGGTTAGGGAAGGATGCGTGTGAAATCCTTTCAAAGCGCTTCAAGGTAGAGAAAAGTGATATTGTCCTTGAAAAGGACATTTTTTTCTACTCTGTATGCGAGCATCATTTGCTTCCTTTTTTCGGGAAGGCGCATATTGCCTATATTCCGAGTGACGAGGTCGTTGGTATCAGCAAACTTGCCCGTACGGTTGAGGTATTTGCAAGACGGCCACAGATACAGGAACGTATGACCAATGAAATTGCGGATGCGATAATTAGGAGCTTAAACTGTGACGGCGTATTTGTGATGCTTGAAGCGGAGCATATGTGCATGACGATGCGCGGCATAAAGAAGCCCGGTTCCAAAACGGTTACGTTTGCAAAAAGAGGCAGGTTTTTAAATGATGACGCACTTTGTGACCGTGTTCTGAAGATGATAGAGATGTAGACTATATGGTAATAGGCAATCGGGATTTTGATGTAAAAAATCATACCTATGTAATGGGAATATTGAATGTGACACCTGATTCCTTTTCGGACGGAGGAAAGCACCTTGCAATTGATGCGGCTTTAGGGAGAGCCTCTGAAATGGTAAAGGAAGGTGTTCACATCATAGATATCGGCGGAGAGTCTACCCGTCCGGGAGCGGACTTTGTGTCCGAAGAAGTCGAGCTTGAAAGAGTAATTCCGGTGATTGAAAGGCTAAAAAAAGAATTCGACGTGCCGGTTTCTCTAGATACCTACAAGCCCATGGTTGCAAGTGAAGGCATCAAGGCAGGTGCAGACCTCAT
This sequence comes from Lachnospiraceae bacterium, assembly GCA_963605385.1. GTDB lineage: Bacteria > Bacillota > Clostridia > Lachnospirales > Lachnospiraceae > UBA1258. The sequence goes on along the minus strand of CAVCUM010000002.1, from coordinate 198,574 downwards.
AAATGATATTTGGGGACTTATGTATGACCCCTTGATGGGCAGGGTAATAAGCGAAAGTCTGGTTCCCTGCGTGCTCATGCACAATCGTAAAAGTCATGATTATGTTTCTTTCGGACTTGATTTCGTAAATGATTGTGCCGAGATCTTAGAGAGGGCTTTTAAGGCAGGAATTTCCGAAGACAGGATTATTCTTGACCCCGGAATCGGCTTTGCAAAAACGTACGAAGAAAATCTTTGGGTGCTAAACAATATGGATTTGCTTAATAACCTCGGGGCACCATGGCTGCTAGGATGCAGTCGCAAATCCGTAATCGGGAACGCACTTAACCTTCCGACAGACGAGCGCCTTGAGGGAACTCTTGCCACTACGGCACTTGCCGTTATGAAGGGAGCTTCCTTTGTAAGAGTCCATGACATAAAGGAAAATAAACGCGTTATAGATATGCTAAAAGCGGTTAAGAATGAGGGAAAGGCATAGATGAATTGCGATAAGGATATGATTTTCATAAAAGGACTTAAAGCCTATGCATATCACGGATGCTTCAAAGATGAAAGAAGGGACGGGCAGGAGTTTGGCCTTGACCTGACACTTTTCCTTGATATGAGTAAGGCGGCCGCAACGGACGACCTTGAAGCCACCGTGAATTACGGAGAGGCAGCAGCTGAAGCCTGCAGGGTATTCAATGAAAATGCCTACAATCTTATCGAAACCGCGGCTGAAGAGGTGGCGGAATACTTACTTTGTAAATACTCATTGATTAATGAAGTAAGCGTAACGGTTCATAAGCCTCATGCTCCGATTCCGTGTGAGTTTGAAGACGTTTCTGTTACGATTGAGAGAAAGCGCCATAAGGCATACATAGCAGTCGGCTCCAATATGGGAGATGCTTATGAAACTATAGCTAAGGCAAAAGAATTGTTTTGTAAGCTCAAAGGTAACAGGATCTTAAAGGAAGCTGCTTTAATCACCACAAAGCCCTACGGGCCAGTAGAGCAGGATGACTTTACAAACGGACTCTGGCTTACTGAAACGCTTCTTTCTCCGGAGGCACTTTTAAAAAAGCTGAATGAAATAGAAAGCTGCCTTGGCAGAAAACGTGAGATCCATTGGGGCCCGCGTACGATTGACCTTGACATTATATACTATGATGACCTTACGATGGATACAGAAAAGCTTACGATTCCGCATATCGATATGGAAAATCGCGATTTTGTGCTTAAGCCTTTACTGGAAGTAGATCCCTATGTGAGACATCCTTTAAACAAACTGAGAGCGGGAGAAATGTTAAAAAGACTTTCGGAAAGGTAACTTTCACGAAAGCCTTTTATGTAGAGAGATGTAGTTAAAGCTTAGTTTTGCCGCGAGCGGGTTCTGATAAGCTTTCCTTACTTCACAAGCGTAATTGCCGCACGGGCATTGTCAAAGGTCAGTACATTCGGAGTGCCGTAGGTGCTTGTAAAGTAAGTATTGTAATCATCGTTGAATTCCTTAAAGTAGGTATACTGCGAGGTCACATTGATACTGTTAAACACACCCTCCTTAATGACCTCTTTATTGGTACCGTCCGCATTTATACGTATAAGCGCAGGGTTGGTTCCTGATGACTTCTGATAGAAGATGATGCCGTTATAATAGTTAAACGAATCAAGCCTGTCCTCCGAAAGTATTTGAACGGAACCGTCGGATATTGAATATCTGCAAAGCTTGTAATCGTTCGAAACATCCATGTAGTAAACGTAATTTCCGTCGCAGGCGGGATACCACAAATCACCTGCCCAGATATCGGTCACCTCATTTGTGGCTGTATCGTAGGTATACAGATGGTGGTCGTCATACATACCGTTATAGTAAATCTTTCCGTTACAGTAGGAAACGGGATTTACCATGAAGTCAAGCAGGAGCTCCGCCTTCTGCTTTTTTACGTTTATTTTTGAAAAGGTGGCATTGGTCTTTACAGAGTAGCTCACATAGTAAAGGTCGTTTCCGACAAGGAGCATTTCCTGTGAGGCGTCTTTAGTGATCGAATCAAGGTCGGAACCGTTCTTTTTAAGCATGTAAATGCCTTCCTTGGCGACAACCGTGCCGAGCCCCGTGGCCTCGCCTATCGATTCGCCGTGAAAGAAGAGGTAATCCCCTCCGGCATTTATGTATTTTGCCTTGATATTGTAAAGCTTCTTTATCTCTGTCTGGTCGGGGTTCATCACGTAAATGGAGCCTTCGTCGTAGGAATTTGCAAAATAAACCTTTCCGTCCGACTCACAGAAGAGGCCGTAATTGTTAAGGTTTCCGGCAGTCGAGCCGACCGTGCCTTCGGGAACTATTGTTTTTATCGAACTGTAGACCACGTAGCCGACAATCGCTGAAAGTATAACGGCGACCAGGGAAGCGGTAAAAAGGGTTCTTTTTTTCTTTGTCATGAGGACTCCTTTCTTTGTCCTTATTATAAAGCTGCGAACCCTTGCTATCAAGAAACAAAAAGGGTAAAATCCTATTCGAGTATGAAACGAGGCGACTTATGAGAACAGACGAGTTATTGATTTATAAAGACTTTAAGGATCACGAAATCATATCGGATATGGTTTATCTGATTGAAGAAGCGGATACTGCTTCGGAAAAAGAAAAAGAAGCAAACAGGGCTTATTTTTACGACTGTATGCACGGACTTTTGGACTTCGCGGGTTCCTACGGATTTTCGGGAAATCTCTGGCAGCTGTATCTGACACATTTCCTGGTAAATTATGAAAACAGCTATTCCCTTGCCTGCGAGATAACCGGTGAAACCGAGGGAAGTATAAATGATTTCGTGCTTTCGGATATTGAAATCATAAAGGAACTTTTTGATTACGATTTTACAATTCTTACATCTAAGCTTTCTGTTAAGAATTTTAATCTGATAGAGCATTACGAGGGCTCAAAGAGAGAAAGCAAGGTCTACAATACGAGAATTGTTGCGCGCATAGAGGAGCTTTCAAAGGAGTTTACGAAGGCAGAAACTTCACTTGAGATGAAGAGAATGCTTACGGAATTTTACAGGGAGTACGGTGTTGGAAAATTCGGCCTTCACAAGGCTTTCAGGGTAAGAACACTTGACGAGAAGGCGGAGATTATTCCTATCACGAATATCGCACATGTAAAGCTTTGCGATTTAGTCGGCTACGAGAATGCAAAGCAGAAGCTTACAGACAATACCGAGGCCTTTGTGAAGGGAAAGCCCGCAAATAACTGCCTGCTGTTTGGCGACGCGGGTACCGGAAAGAGCTCGAGCATAAAAGCAATCGCGAACCGTTACTACGAGGATGGGCTCAGGATTATCGAGATTTACAAGCACCAGTTTGCCGGCTTAAATGATGTGATTGCACAGATAAAGAACAGAAATTACAAGTTCATTCTTTATATGGATGATTTAAGCTTTGAAGATTTTGAAATTGAATATAAGTATCTGAAAGCCGTGATTGAGGGCGGCCTTGAGAAGAAACCAAAGAATGTGCTGATATATGCGACCTCCAACCGAAGGCATCTCATAAACGAGAAGTTCTCCGAGCGCGGGAATGCGGACGACGAGGTTCATTTCAGGGACACGATGCAGGAAAAGCTTTCTTTATACAATCGTTTCGGCGTTACGATTTATTTCGAAGCACCCTCGAAGAAGCAGTTTGACGAAATCGTCATTAAGCTTGCAAAAAGAAACAGCATCGATTTTCCGGAGGATAAGCTTTTGCTTGAGGCAAATAAGTGGGTGTTAAGCCACGGAGGCTACTCGGGACGCACGGCGCAGCAGTTCATACTTTATCTGCTTGGGAAAGAATGATATTTACGGAGGAAAGATATGTTTGACGATAAAGTTTTAAAATGTTTTCTTGACAATCAGCTTAAGCTTTTTCCAAAGCCCGTAGCTGCCAATCCTGATGAGGCAAGGGAATTTTTGGAGGATACCTTCGCGGTGGTTTTGAAGGGTAAGAGCGAGGTAATTAAATATTTCGAAGAAGAAGGACTTGACTATTCGAAGGCCGATATATTGAATGCCGACGAGGTATTTGATATAGGCGACGGAATATTCCTCGTGGTAGAGGCATAGCACATGAAGATATACGTAACAAGACACGGAGAAACAAGACTTAATAAATCAAAGCTTATGCAGGGCTTAACCGATGAACCGTTAAACGAAATGGGAATTGCTCAGGCAAAGAAGGCGGCAAAGTCCGTAGAAGGTGTCAAATTTGATGCGGTTTTTTCAAGCCCCTTAAACAGAGCGAAGACGACCGCTTCAATCATAAGCGGATGGAATATGGACGATATCATCACAGATGAGCGTATCATAGAGGTGAATTTCGGAAAGTACGAGCTTAAGCCCTATGGAAGGCTTGGCTTATGGATGACGCTTTACTGGCTTCGCCCTCAGTACTTTAAAAATCCAAAGACTGTTGAAAGTCTAAGGAGCATAGTGAGCAGGTCGCACGGATTTTTAAAGGACCTTGAAAAAGAAAACTACGAAACCGTCCTGATAGTCTGCCACGGCGGTATCATAAGAGGACTATGCGGGTATCTTGAAAACAGAAAGTACGGGATTAAATGGCGTCCGAAGCCGTTAAACTGCGAAATCAGAGTTTACGAAGGCGGAAACGGAAAGTACGAACTTATTAAGGATATCGTACAGGAATAGTCAGAAGTACTGCCACGGTATCATAAATGAGAAGGTTTTATCTTGAAAAAACAAACCTTAATTCCAAACAAAATTTCTTCATATTTCTTGAAAGAATGGCCTGTGCTTATTGCGGTAACCGTTTCGGGACTTACAAGCAGTATCGGAAATCTGGTCACACCATGGTTTGAAGGGCGCCTTACCGGGACGTTAGTCGAGGTATTAAAAGGCACAAAGGACTTTTCCGATATGGGTTTTCTTGCGGCATTCTATGTCGCCTGCATTCTTTTGGTACAGCTTTTTCGTTTCTTTAAGCGTTTCTATGTCCGCAGATTCGGAAACAATATAAATCGAAGCATGAAATGCACTCTTTACAACAATCTCCTTAGTAAAAGTAAAACGGAGCTCGTAAGTGAGGGCGCAGGAACCCTCCTTACAAAGGCAATCTCTGACGTTGATGACTGCGCCGAGGGCATGCGTAAGTTCACAACAGAAATTTTTGATACGGGCGTAACTCTTTTAACCTATGCCGGCATGCTGTTTTACTATGATGCCAGAATAGCTTTTTTATGCATGTTGTTTTTGCCTTTGAGCTACTTTGCGGCAGAAAAGATGAAAACCGTGGTTCAAAGAACCGGTGCAGCCTACAAAAAGCAGGCGGGAATACTTTCGGATGCGATAATCGAGAGAAGCGAAAACGTTATCACTTACAGGGTCTTCGGCTGCGACGAAGAAAGAAGATCAGATTTTGAAGATAAGCTTACGGATTACGAACATTCTGCCGTAAGAGCCAATATCTGGACGGGTATTATGCCGTCCGTTTATCGTGTAATTACAATGCTCGGAGTTATTTGCATCATTTATTTCGGCGGAAGAAACGTTTACGGAAACGGTTGGAAGACATGGACGATTGCAATCTTTACAACCTTTATGTCGGCTTTTTTAAAGCTTGCAAAGAAGTCTGCAAGCTCTGCCAAGCTCTTTAATTCCGTGCACAGGGCGGCGATTTCCTGGAAACGCATTAAGCCCTTATTAAATCCCGTAGAGGATTTTAAAGAAGCGGCCGGCGCAAAGCCCGGAGAGCTTTCTCTAAAAAATCTTTCTTTTTCCTATCCCGGAGGAAGCAGGATTATTAATGATATGTCCTTTATGGCAAAGCCGGGAGATATAATCGGCATCACGGGTCCCGTAGCTTCGGGAAAGTCAACGTTTGGAAAGGTGTTTTTGTGCGAACATCCTTACGAGGGGTCGGTTACCTTTAATGGGCGCGAGCTTTCAGGGATGGATAAAGAAGAACTTTCAGGCGTTGTCGGGTACTTGGGGCACGATCCGGAGCTTTTCTCCGATACCATAGAGGAAAACGTCCTGCTTGGTAAGGAAGCAGACTTTGAAAAGCTTGTAAAAGCCGTTCGTCTGGATGACGAGATTAAAGCGATGAAGGACGGAAAAGACACTCTTATAGGGGATGCGGGCGTCAGGCTTTCGGGCGGACAGGCAAAGAGAGTGGCGCTTGCAAGGACACTTGCTTACAGTAAGCCTGTCATGATACTTGACGATCCCTTCTCAGCACTTGACAAAAGGACCGAGCGTGAGATTTTTGAATATCTAAAGGAAAACTGTAAGGACAGTATTGTATTTATCATTTCGCACAGAAATTATTTGTTTGACGAATTTAGTAAGGTAATAGTGTTGGAGGTGCAGCATGAAAAATAACACCTTACGCATTATTTTAAAGACCGCAAGAAAGAATCTTGCTTTGTCAGGTATGATAGTTTTATGCGTGGCGCTTGCGATTGTACTTGCCCTGGTGCCTCCGAAGATACTCGGGGATACAGTCGATAATTTGACTAAAGGGGAGCCTGTAGGGCTTAAAGCAGCGATTCTTTATTTTCTTTTTACTGCACTTGCGGGACTTTCTGAGGCGGCAAGAGAGGGATTTTTGTCTAAATTCGGTCAGAAGATCACACACGCTTTCAGGAGCTGCCTCATGGACAAATACTTAAAGCTTCCTGCCTCGACACTGTTAAAGTATAAGTCCGGAGAAATCGTTTCGAGGTTTGTGGGAGATGTGGACATGGTCGAAAAGCTCTTCACTTCGGGAGTTGTGAGCATGTTTGCCGATGCATGCAAGATTGTCTCGATTTTAGTCGTTATATGGATTGGCAATAAGGGATTGTTTTTTGTGCTGTTAATGATGCTGCCGTTTCTTTTTCTTTTTACAAGAACGGTACAAAAAAACATGCTCAGAGCACAGTTAAAAAACAGGGCCGCAATTGGAAAAATCTCGGGATTTATACCCGAAACGATTGCCAATATCCGCACGATTCACAATCTTAAGCGCGAAGGGTATATGGCGGAAAAATACGAATCTACGATTCAGGACAGTTACAAGGCACTTGAAAAAACAAATTTTTACGATGCAGTTTATTCGCCGGTTATTCAGGTGGTGAATGCGATTTCAGTTGCTGTTGTGATGCTTCTTTCGGCATCGGGAAATGCAAAGGTGTTATTAATATTTGGGATGACTCCAGGAACAGCGGTTGCCATTGTAAACTATATATCACAGATCTTCTCGCCCGTAGAGAGCCTTGGCATGGAGATTCAGACCATTCAGTCGGCAACGGCGGGACTTAGGAGGATTAACGAATTTTTGTCGCAGGAAGAAACGGATTTTGACGAAGGCATAAAAGAAATTTCCGAATTTGCCGGTGATGAGATGGTTAAATGTGACGCTGTCACCTTCGGCTACGACGAGGAGCCGGTGCTTGAAAATTTTGAATTAAGCGTAAGAAAGGGTGAAAAGGTCACCCTGATGGGAAGGACTGGCGCCGGGAAAAGCACGATATTTAAGCTGTTACTGGGGCTTTACAAGCCGGATAAAGGAGGAGTCTATATAGACGGAAAGCCTGCGTTTTCAATACCCGAGGAAAATAAGCGCAAGCTTTTCGGTTACGTCGAGCAGTCATTTCATAGGGTACCGGGGAGTGTAGCGGACCAAATTACCCTGTTTGACGAAAGCATCTCGACAGAAAAGGTCGTCTGGGCGGCAACACTTACAGGGCTTCATGAGACTATCAAAGCTTTGCCAAACGGTTACGATACACCCTGCACGGATGAAATCTTCTCACAGGGGCAGTGGCAGCTTCTTTCCATAGCAAGGGCAGTTGCCTCAAATCCGAAGCTGCTCCTTTTGGACGAAATAACCGCCGATCTTGACGAGGTCACGGAAAAAGAAGTTTTGTGTGCCCTTGACAGGGCAAGTAAGGATCGAACTCTTATCTCGATTTCCCACAGGACAAGCGCCATGACCGGAAGGGTGGTAGAAATTTAGGCGGAATCCGTTTTGAACAGGATGCCACATATTTTTATTCAGTTTCATTTTCTTTCTCTAATAGCTTTATTAATGCAACAGGGTCACATACCTTAACAGAAGATTTCATATAGTCCTTTAAGTATCTGGTTACTATACAGTCTACTTCTGAACGAATTGCTGTTTCTGTCATGATAGCATCTTCATAATCACCAATTTCGGAAGATATTGCTTTCCGACAGTCCAAAGAAGTAGTATCCAACAAGTGAAACAACATAAAAAGCTTACCCAAAATCTTTCGTGTTTCTGCGTCGCTATGCGTTAAGCGATGCGTCAGATAATAAATATCTGTTACGGACTTTGCAGTAATATATCCCTCAAATTGCTTATTTGCAGAATATATAAAGAGTTTTTGCGCTGCTTCTGCAAACGGAACACGAGACTGTAGCGCATCGATGATAACACAGGTATCAACTAAAACTCTCATATTGTATTTAACCTTTCTTCCCGTGCTTCTTCCAAAGTCATATCATTTGAAAGAACACCAAACAATGACTTAGCCACATCTACTCTGTCCTGATATGGGTTAGATAATTTTGCAACAACTTTTCCATTACGAGTAATATATATATCCTCTGTTTCTGCAAGCATTAGATATTTGCCAAGATTAATTTTTAATTCAGTTGCGGTAATAGACATATCATTATTCTCCTTTCTTAAAGAACAGCTATTTATCATCTCAAAAAGATAATTTCTATTTTCAAGTATATAATAAACAAATCGAACGATTTTATCAATAGAATCGTTCGATTCACTCCGGATTAAAGGTTGCATTCTATATTTATCACAAGGGGCTTATTATAGGAAAAATGGATAAATCGTTTTAATTAGTATTAGAAGAGGACGTTTGAACGTTAAAAATAAATACGATAGTTTTCGCAGGCTCATCTTCGGAAATATCGATAAAAAGCTGAGATGATCAAAAAATCGTCGAAAATATTACAAAAGAAAATTGACACATAATGGTGAGATAATTATAATACAATTATGAACGATTTGAAATTCGAGTGGGACGATAATAAGTATCGTATTAATGTGAAAAAAGCATGGAATAACATTTGAAGAAGCCGCAACTGTGTTTTTGGATGAACGTGGCATTGTGTTTGATGATCCGGATCATTCTGCCAAAGAAGAGAGATTTTTAATTCTCGGAGAAAGTACGTCGGCGAATCTTTTGATGGTTTGTCATTGTGTTCGAGGTTTGGATGAAACAATCAGAATAATATCAGCAAGAAAGGCAACTAGGAACGAAGCAATCCAATATAGGGAAATTAACGAAGGGTGGTGAAATATATGAGAGAGGAATACAATATTAAGGACTTAAATCCCAGAAAAAATACGTATGTTAAAACATTGAAGCAACAGGTCACCATGAACATCAATACAAGTACGATTCAGTATTTTAAGGAAATGTCTTCGGAATCCGGAGTGCCTTATCAAACATTGATTAATCTTTATCTTGATGAGTGTGTCAAGGAAAAGAAAAAGCTTCAATTCATTTAACTTTACAGCAGTTTATTGACATCATATCGCCGCGCAACTTTTGTTGCGCGGTTTTCCTTGATTTCTTGTTAATTTTCAATATCGAAGTCACATCAATCTTATTATTTAAGTCAATGGAATTATGCTTCCCCACAGTCTACAATTATCTTGTAAGGCTTGATATATAAGCCTTTACACATGGAAAAAGATGTATAGGCGGGGATTGAAAAACCTTTATTAAAGTCGGCCAAAATGCGCAAAAACAAGTTGCGCAAACGCGCATTTTTCTTTATCGGGGCTTCGTTTCCGCAAAACATCGGAAATGGAGCAGGAATGTCAAAACCGGAAAAATCAAAAAAAATCAAACCACCATTTTTTAAAACTGTAAAAAAAAGCTGGATGCTGTTGCTGATGCTGCTTCCGGCTGTATTGTACGTAGTGATTTTTTGCTATGTTCCTATGACAGGTATAGTACTTGCATTTAAAAAGTACCAGTATGCAGGCGGTATTTATTTTTCACCCTGGTGCGGACTTAAAAATTTCGAGGCTCTTAAGCTTGCGGGTAAGCTTTGGATGGTTACGAGAAACACGCTTTTATACAATCTTGCCTTCATTTTTTTAGGTGTCATCTTCGAAATGGGAAGCGCAATTTTGTTAAACGAAATCCGATCGAAGCATTTTAAAAAGGTTTCACAGTCGCTTATGTTCTTACCTTACTTCATAAGCTGGGTTGTAGTCGGAGCCGTTATGTACAATGTCTTCAATTATGAAAAGGGGATTGTAAACGGGGTTCTTAAATTCCTTGGAATGCAGGCCTTTGACCTATACAATAACCCGACCGCATGGCCGTTTACCATAGTATTCTTAAAGCTTTGGAAGCAGACAGGATACGGCTCGGTCGTTTACCTTGCCGCAATCACGGGGCTTGATCAGGAGATGTTTGAGGCTGCTTCCATAGATGGTGCAACTGCCTGGCAGAAGATAAGGCGTATTACGATTCCTTCACTCAGACCCACAATGGTAATCCTGGTACTTCTCGGTATAGGAAATATTTTCAGGGGAGATTTCGGTTTGTTCTATCAGACAGTCAAGACGAGCGCAATTTTGCAGCCTGTTACGGATATCATTGACACCTACGTGTTCAGGCTTCTTATTACAAACAGTGACATCGGCGTTTCGGCGGCTACGGGGCTGTTCCAATCGGTGCTTTGCTTTGTAACAATTACGATTTGCAATGGCATAGTAAAGAAAATTTCACCGGATTACGCACTGTATTAAGGAGGGAAGCATGGCTAAGTCATTTGATGATGTGGATCTTGAAGGGGGCAAGGGCGTTGCCTCGAAAGACCAGAAACGTATAGAAGTAATTGCATACATCATAATCGGAATATTCGCACTTTTGTGTCTGATTCCCTTTTATCTCGTAATCATAGCGTCTTTTACTTCGGAAACTTCGCTTATAAGAGACGGGTATCCGATTATTCCGACAAGCTTCAGCTTAGAAAGCTATGCACTTTGCTTAAAGAACCCGACAAGCATCCTTTTTGCATATGCAAACACATTTGGCGTTACTGTAGTGGGAACCTTCTTCGCAGTACTGCTTGCCACCATGACGGGGTACGTGCTTTCGAGAAAGGACTTTCCCTGGAGAAATGGATTTTCGTTTTTCTTTTTCTTTACAACGCTTTTTGGCGGAGGTTTGGTTCCTTGGTACATGCTCTGTGTGCGTTATTTAAATTTTAAAAACTCATACCTTGGCCTTATCTTACCCTTAATGTTCTCGGTTTGGAACATGATAATCGCCAAGACCTTTATGAACGGCATACCGGATGCTATTACGGAGTCCGCGAAAATCGACGGGGCCAACGATGTTGTTATTTTTAATAAACTCATCCTTCCTTTAAGTAAACCGCTTATCGCTACACTAGGCCTCTTCTCGGCACTTGCGTACTGGAACGACTGGTATAACTGCATGCTGTTCATAACGGATGAGAATAAATTCAATCTTCAGTATTACCTGCAGAGAATGTTAGGAAGCGCGGAAGCCTTGAGGCTTGTAGCCGAAAAGTCCGGTATTGCACTGCCAAGCGTGCCTCTTGAGGGCATGAAGATGGCGATGACCGTAATTGCAACGGGACCCATCGTGCTTCTTTATCCGTTTGTACAAAGGTATTTTGTAAAAGGACTCACTATCGGCGCCGTAAAGGGCTGATTGAGCATAAATATTAAGCGAAAGCAAAGAAGGAGGATTACAATGAAAAAGAAAATGCTTTCAATTGTCATGGCTCTTACCATGACGGCAACCTTATTCGCGGGTTGCGGGGACTCAGCTTCATCTACAAATGAAGGAGCGTCTACGGAAACAAGCACGGAGGCTTCCAAAGAGGCAGCTTCAGAGGCGGTTGATCTGTCGTCTCTTCCTGAGGCAATTACTGCGGGAGTTACGGTTACAGCAGATCCGTCATACTACGCAAATACGGATTTGACCGATGCATATACTGTAAATATGTATCTTATCGGCGACACACCCAATGACTGGGAGGATGTACTTGCTCTTATCAATGATTATTTAAAGCCATATAATACAGAGCTTGCAGTTACTTTTATGAGCTGGTCGGATTATCAGACCATGTATTCACTGACACTTGCAGGCGGTGCTGATGTTGATATCATCTTTACCGCTCCCTGGTGCTACATGTATACCGAAGCCGCAAAGGGTTCTTTCTACACTCTTGACTCGGATTTTGTAGCAAAGTATATGCCTCTTACAAACAAGTATCAGGCAAGCGAATCCTGGGACGAGACAACAGTTGCGGGAAAGACGATTGCCGTATCCGCTAACACCATGGATACAAACGGAAAGCTTGTTGCAATCAGACAGGACATTGCCGACAAGTACGGAATTTCCGAGCTTAAGAGCTGGGACGACTACAAGAATTTCATGCTTACGGTTGCGGAAAAAGAAACACCCTCAACTGGTATCTATGCAATGGCAGCAGCAGGCGAGAACAAGGAACTTTGGGACGTATATCGTCAGCAGTATGATACTTTCTATGCACTTGAAAGCGATTGGATCAAGCTTATATATCAGTATGATGGTGAGGTACCGGCATCAGAGGATATCGTGCTTACATACGAAACGGATTATTTCAAGAATTTCTGCTATGATATGAAGGAACTTGCAGACGCAGGTGCATGGAGCAGAGGTGCACTTACAAACACCATTACCGATGACGATGCCTTTGGCGCACTCCAGAGTGCTTCAATTGCTTGGAATACCTCAGTATTTACTTATATCGAACAGGCAGAGGCAACAGACGGGGTTAAGTGTCAGGCTTACTTCCTTACACCAGATCACCTTGTATCGGCAGAAGCTTACTCAAACAATGATATGGCAATCGCAGCAGGATCAAAGAATCCCGAAAGAGCAGCCATGGTGCTTGACCTTCTTAAATGCGATACCTATTTAAACCACTTAATCTTACTCGGTATCGAAGATGTTCATTACACTATCGATGCTGAAGGATATTACACGGAAACCGAGAAAGCATCAGATTACGCAGCAATGTCAATCTCTGCATCCTGGGCAGTAAAGAACGGTGATGTTACCGAAGCCGGCGCAGATCCGAGAGAAGAGGCAATTATTGCGGCAGAAGCTCCTTGCAAGACGGCATGCCCTACAGTAGCTTTCGTATTTGACGATTCAAACATTACAAACGAAGTTGCCGCAGTTGATTCAGTCCTTACAGAGTATGTTCCCATGCTTACATTGGGTCTTGTTTCGGATGTAGACGCTACCATTCAGGAAATGCTTGATAAGTGCTATGCTTCGGGCTATCAGACCATAATCGACGAGTACAGATCACAGTATGAGGCTTGGTTGGCTACGAAGTAGAGCTAACGTAGTGTTATGACAGAGTTTGGTCTTTACAGGAAACTGCTTGTTTTAGGTGCATGGCAAAGCTAAATCGTGTTTGGCAGAACTTACGCGATTTTAACTTTAAAGCTTCATGGCGCACAAATAAAAACCTGCATGTTCCCTGTGAAGACCTTATGTATCGACGAAGATGAGGGTACTGTTTTTATATGAAAACTCGTATGTGTTCTGTGAAGCTTTAGATATTGAAACCAAACTAAATTTAATTAGATTTATTCAAGGACTTGACTATGAGAGAGAAGATTTTATTCAATAACGACTGGTATTTTTATCATGGCGAAAAAGAAATTGTCATGGGAAACAAGGACCTTAAGGAGTTTACACCCGTTACGCTTCCGCATGACTGGAGCCTTGATTATCCATTTGACAAGGATGCATTAACACTTGGCTCGGGCGGCTTTGTTGAGACGGGTATCGGCTATTACAAGAAGCTTTTTAATTATGATAAGAACACGAGCGAAAAAGTTATATTGAGATTTGACGGTGCGTATATGCTTTCGACTGTCTTTTTAAATGGTGAGAAGCTTGGCACGCATGTTTACGGATATACACCTTTTGAGTTTGATATAACAGATAAGCTTTTGGTTGGAGAAAACCTTTTAGAGGTTAAGGTTGACAATTCCCGTCAGCCAAACTCCCGCTGGTATACCGGCTCAGGAATTACGAGAAACGTGTATTTGATGCGCCTTCCCAAGACTCGTATAAAATCCTATGGAATCTATGCCTATACCTATAGGAAGGATGGTAAATGGTTTCTTCATACCGAAACGGAGATTGAAAATCCCGAGAACAGGGCTTTGAAGGTTAAGTACACTCTTTCAAACGACAAGGGAAGCATTACCTTTGAGGAAAATGAAAAGGAATTGTTAAATCCCGATTTATGGACTGACGAAACACCTTCTTTATACACTCTTACTGCAACGTTATATGACAAAAACCTTCCGGCAGATGAGGTGTCGATTAAAGTGGGCGTGCGTGAAACCTTCTTTGATCCCGAAAGAGGCTTTGTGATAAACTCCAAATCCGTAAAGCTGAAGGGAGTATGCCTGCATCATGACGGAGGTTTACTCGGTGCGGCAGTTCCTAAGTGCGTATGGGAGAGAAGACTTTTTAAGCTAAAGGACATGGGCTGCAATGCCCTGAGAATGAGCCATAATCCTCCGAATCCGGAACTTTTGGATCTCGCGGATGAGATGGGCTTTTACGTAATGGACGAAGCCTTCGATGAGTGGGATATCATGAAGTGGAAGACCTTAGGGAGCAACACGGACAACAGTAAGGGGTATTCGGAATACTTTAACGATTGCCATGAAGAGGACATGAAGGCAATGTTAATTCGTGACAGGAATCATCCTTCAATCGTTCTATGGTCAATCGGAAACGAGGTTCCGAATCAGACGGCTCCGGACGGATATTTAATGGCAAGACACTTAAAGGAACTTGTAAAGAAATATGACAAGACACGCCCTATCACTCAGGCAAACGATCAGATAGAGGCGGAGCCCGTAAAGGCCGATATTAAGTTTTTAAACGAACTCGAGGTCGTAGGCTACAATTATACCGGACGATGGAGAGAAAGAGCGGAGACTCTTTATGATACGGATAAGCGTGCAAATCCGGATTGGTGTGTGGTCGGAAGCGAAAACACTTCGGTTGCAGGGGTGAGAGGTAAGTATTTATTCGAGCTTGAAAACAGAGCTGGCTGGCTTACATATCCCTATTACAGTGCACCTGTTGAAGCGGGAAGGCTTATGAGATTCTCTCTTACACATGATTATGTGTCGGGTGAATTCATCTGGACCGGAATCGACTACTTGGGTGAGGCAGGCTGGCCTCACAGAAGCGCTTCGTCGGGACTCATGGACACGTGCGGATTTGAAAAGGACGGTTTCTTTTTCTATAAGAGCATTTGGAATCGGAAGGATCCGATGGTTTACCTTACTCCAAACAGAAATTTGAACATTGAAGAGGGAAAGGTTATTCCGGTGCTTGCCTATACGAACTGCGAGGAGGCAGAGCTTTTCGTGGGCGGAAAGTCCTACGGGAGAAAGGCTTATTCGTATCCTGCATATGGTATGACGGAGCGGTACGGTCATTTTGACAAGACACCGATTCCACCTTCGACGGAGAATCTGTTCCTTAGCTGGGATGTTCCCTATTCGGAGGAAGAGCTTATTTGCATCGGCTACAATGACGGAGAGGAAGCTGCGAGATACTCCGTAAAATCGGCTGGGTCTCCGTCTGAAATAAGGCTTGCCGCCTACAAGGATACGGTAAATTTTAATGAGGTGATTCAGATAGAAGCTTCACTTTTTGACGGGAACGGTGTTTTTTGCGCAAACAGCGGGGAAGAAATTCGTATAGAGGCAAGTGATGCAAAGATCATAGGGAGCGATTCGGGAAATCCCCTGTCTCATGAATCTTTACGGAGCGACAGAATCCACGCGCTTTCCGGAAAGGCGTTCTTTATCCTTGAACCCGAAAAAACCGGCATTTGCACTGTCAAGGCATATAGTGGTATTCTTGAAAAAGAAATAAAAATCACGGTCAGGCAGGCATGAAGCAGGAAGAAATCGCACGCACACTTAAAATTTCAAAGACAACGGTATCAAGGGCAATTTCCGGTAACGGAAGGGTTAGCAGGAAAACCCGCGAAAAGGTTTTAGAACTTTGGAACAGTGAGCGCCCTGATGAAAAGGTCTGGCACAGACGCACAAAGAATATTTGTGTAGCGCTTCCCGGAGACGCGCTTATTGACTCAAATCCATTCTTTATCGATGTTCTGTACGGCGTGTGCGAAAGCGTAACCGGGTCTGATTACGATATTATGGTAATCAGGACATCGGAAAATGATATTTCCGAGATTGAGAGGGTTGTCAGAGAAGAAAAGTCGGACGGAATCATCCTTACGAGAAGCCTTGAAAACGACAAAGCACTTAAATTCCTAAGCGAGCAGGGCTTTCCTGCGGCTGTCAGCGGGCATACATCTTTTGAAAATGTTATCTCGGTCGACATTGATAATGAAAAAGCATCGAGGGATTTAACTTCCCTGCTCATAGCAATGGGATACAGGCGCTTTACTACTATCATCGGTAACCTTGGCTACAAGGTCAACAAAAGCAGGCGAAAGGGCTTTATAAGGGGTATTTCCGAAAACGGACTCAGCCCCGAAAAGCAGGTCATCTACACGGGAGAGTTTTCGACGAGTGCACTTGAGAGGATTGCCTCCGATATCGTCAGTAACAAGACGGAGTGCGTGGTGTGCGGTGATGACGAGATGGCGGTCAAGGTAATGAGCTGGCTGAAGAACGAGGGCTACAGGATTCCAAAGGATGTGGGCATGGCTTCACTTTACAATAGCCCTACACTGAATGTTTTGACGCCGAATATTACCGCGATTGACGCCTCGGCAAGAAATACAGGAATGGTGCTCGCAAGGCAGCTTGTAAACAGGCTTGAAGGCATGAAATTTAACTACAAGACCGAAGTGGACTATGAAATACTGATTCGTAAGTCCACGCAGAAGGTTAATTAAAAAAGCATCTTGTGCAAATAATCTGCATAAGATGCTTTTCATTATTTAAAGTACTTGGCAATAATTTCAATCAGACCGTCGTCGGCATTGGTATCCTTTGTAACAATGTCTGCGGCGTTTTTTACTTCGTCCTTGGCATTCTTCATCGCGACACCCGTGCCGGCGGCAACTATCATGGGAATGTCATTTCCTTCGTCGCCTGCGGCAAAGGTATTTTTAATGGGAACCTTAAGATAATCCGCAAGATATATTAGGGCGCTGCCCTTGGTGACATTATAGGGAAGTACCTCGAGGTAGAAGTCGTTTGAAAAGAAAGCCTCTGCTTCGCCTGAAAGCTCCTCATTCAAAGCAGCCTGTGCTCTTTTTAGTGTTTCTTTATCCGACAGACTTATTATCTGCACCTTGAAGGCTCCGTCCTTTAAGGTTTCCGAAATGTCGTCTGTCTTTACAAAGGGCATAAATATGCGCCTTCTGTAAAAGGCAAGTTCTTTATCCTCGGACAAACCGACAATCTCCGTTTCCGAATAGCTGTGTACGTGAAGGTTAAAGGAGAGGGCGATATCTACGGCTTTTTTGATGGTTTCCTTAGACAGCTTCTTTTGATATAAGGGCTTGTCTTTCCTCATATCATAGATGAGACAGCCGTTGTTTGTAATCACGTAGTCACAGATATCGTTTAAGCCCAAATTGGCAATTCGTTCTTTGACGCTTGGAAAGGGTCTGCCGGTGGTAAGCACACAAAGGTGACCGTTTGAGGTAAGCTCCTTTAGCGATTCGTGCATTTTGGGACTTATCTTAGCATCCTTATTGAGGAGCGTTCCGTCCATATCCGTAAAAAGAATTTTTTTATCCAAAGTTATTCCTCGTCATCCTCACGGTTTGCAATAAATACGGTTCTCTTACGAGCCATCTCGTCATTCTCAAGGTATTCGTCGTAGGTGGTAACCTTGTCGATGATGGTGCCGTCGGGCAGGAACTCGATGATCCTGTTTGCGGTCGTCTGAACTACCTGATGGTCATGACAGGAGAAGAGCATTACGCCCGGAAACTTGATCATACCGTTGTTGAGAGCTGTAATTGACTCCATGTCAAGGTGGTTGGTGGGCTCGTCAAAGATCAGGCAGTTTGCTCCCGAAATCATCATCTTTGAAAGCAGACATCTTACCTTTTCACCACCGGAGAGAACCTTGACCTTCTTGACACCGTCCTCACCCGCAAAAAGCATACGGCCGAGGAAACCACGCACGTAGGTAACGTCCTTGACGGGAGAGTAGCCGGTGAGCCAATCCACTATCGAATAGTCATTGTTGAATTCGTTGCCGGGGTCCTTCGGGAAGTATGCGCGTGATGTGGTAACACCCCACTTGTAGCTGCCGGAATCGGGCTCGAGCTCGCCTGCAAGGATCCTGAAAAGAGTGGTCTTGGCAAGCTCGTTTGAGCCTACGAAGGCAATCTTGTCATCATGTCCCATGGTGAAGGTTACGTTGTCCAAAATCTTCACACCATTAATGGATTTGGTAAGTCCTTCGACAAACAACACCTCGTTTCCGATTTCACGGTCGGGGCGGAAGTCAATGTATGGATATTTACGGCTTGAAGGCTTGATGTCGTCAAGCTGAATCTTTTCAAGGGCTCTCTTACGGGAGGTAGCCTGCTTGGACTTTGAAGCATTCGCCGAGAAACGGGAAATGAACTCCTGTAATTCCTTGATCTGTTCTTCTTTTTTCTTGTTTGCTTCTTTGGCCTGCTTGATGAGTAATTGTGAAGACTCATACCAGAAGTCATAGTTGCCGGCATAGAGGGTAATCTTGCCATAGTCGATGTCTGCGGTATGGGTGCAGACCTTATTCAAAAAGTAACGATCGTGGCTGACCACGATGACGGTGTTGTCAAAGTTAATCAAAAATTCCTCAAGCCAGGCAATCGCGTCAAGGTCTAAGTGGTTGGTAGGCTCGTCAAGAAGCAGGATGTCGGGATTTCCGAAAAGCGCCTTTGCGAGGAGCACCTTAACCTTTTGATTACCGTCAAGCTCGGAAAGGAAAGAATAGTGAAGGTCGGTGTCGATACCGAGACCGTTAAGAAGAGTAGCGGCATTTGACTCGGCTTCCCAACCGTCAAGCTCTGCAAACTCGGCTTCAAGCTCTGCCGCACGGTTTCCATCCTCGTCCGTAAAATCTTCTTTGGCGTAGATGGCATCCTTTTCCTTCATGATTTCATAAAGGCGGAGGTTGCCCATGATGACCGTATCCATTACCGAGTAGGCATCATATTTGAAGTGGTCCTGCTCAAGAACAGAAAGCCTCTGCCCGGGAGTGATCGTAATGTCACCGTTTGTGGTGTCGAGCTCGCCCGACAGAATCTTTAGAAACGTCGACTTTCCGGCTCCGTTTGCACCGATGAGGCCGTAACAGTTTCCTTCCGTAAATTTGATATTAACATCTTCAAAGAGGGCCTTCTTGCCGACTCTGAAGGTTACATTGTTTGCTGCTATCATAAAAAACCTTTCTTTAATATATGCTTGTTAAGTCAACCTTTACCATTGTACTTTAAAATCGAAGATTTGCAAGGACTAAATGCCTGAACCGATTGCCTGAACCGGATGCTTGAACTACGCCCGAACAAAGCAGCAGCTCGTTTTCAGATGTGCTGACCATTCCACCGAGCATCCAAAGCCAAATCGTGTTCGGCAGAGGCCTCCACGATTTTGAGTCTCGGCTCCATAGCACTCAAATGAAAACTCGTCTGCTCTTTGTTCAGGCTTCATAGAACTCAAACGAAAATACGAATGCTCTTTGTTCAGATTTTTACTGACAAAGCATTAACTTTACGTTTACTTTTTAATTCATCCCGATTAAAATCAGAACTATGGAAAAAGAAACCACAAAGGACAGGGTGCTGAACCTTTTGGAGGGCAGCACGGACAAGTTCATATCGGGCGAGGAGATTGCGGGGGAGCTGTCACTTACGAGGGGTGGCGTCTGGAAGGCAATCAAGGCGCTCAAGGAAAAGGGCTATGCCATCGAGGCCGTTACCAATAAGGGCTACAGGCTGCTTACGGAAGGCGACGTGCTTTCAAAGGCAAGGATAGACAGCTTCCTTTATGAAAGAGGCTGTCACATAGATACCTGCGTGTACGAATCATTAACATCGACGAACGATTTTTGCAGGGAGTATGCGGGTGAAGGGGCTTCGGATCTGGTAGTGGTAGCAGACCACCAGACCAAGGGCCGAGGCAGGCGAGGAAGAAGCTTCTATTCGCCGACAGGTACCGGAATTTACATGAGTTTCCTCCTACACCCGTCGGATGACATTCATGAGGCGACACTGATTACCTGTATGGCCGCAGTTGCTCTTTGCAGGGCGATTGAAGAGGTCACGGACAGGGCACCTTCCATCAAGTGGGTGAACGATGTCTTTGTAAACGGAAAGAAGATTTCGGGAATCTTGACTGAAGGGCTTACCTCACTTGAAGAGGGAAAGTTTGCCTACATCATAGTCGGAATCGGCATAAACGTTTACGAGCCGGAAGACGGCTTCCCGGCTGAGATTAAAGACATTGCGGGTACACTTTTAGATAAAGAAAAACATTATAAGGATACGCGAAACAGGCTCTGCGCCGCTCTTATAGATAACTTTCTGAAGCTTTACAAAACCGGTGGCAGGGAAACCTTCCTTGATGAATACAGGAAGAAATCCTTCCTGACAGGCGAAAACGTCAGAGTCATGCAGGCAAACAAGGTCGTTGAAAAGGGCAAGGCAAGGGTTCTTGGAATTGATGATGAGTGCAGGCTTTTGGTCGAATACGAGGACGGCACGAGGGAAGCCTTGTTTACGGGCGAAGTGAGTGTTGTAAAGGATTAGCTCATAAATCCGGGAACACCCGTAGCAAAATAATTTTTAAAACGAATATCATAGAGAGGGTACATATGCTTAAAGAAATTAAAATTGACAGTAATGAAAATATCAAGCTTCACGGCCGTATGCCGAAGGGTATTTTTCCGGTTCCGCTTTTCTTTAACTATTCGGGGGTTGAGATTAACTGCGACGGGTCGGAGGCCTGGATCGACATAGAGGCAGGAAACGGCTTTCATGAGCCATGGATTGCGGTTGAGATAAACGGTAAGCTCATGGAAAGAAGACGCATCATGGGCAGCGACACATCGGTCTGCCTGTTCAGAAGTATGACAAAGGGTGTTGTTAAAAACGTCAGATTTTACCGTGAGCTTCAGGCTATGGAAGAGGATACGGATGTATTCCTCGCAGTAAAGAGCATTCGAACTGACGGAGAGCTTTACCCTGTAAAGGAACGTAAGCTAAAGCTTGAATTCATCGGAGACAGCATCACTTCCGGAGAGGGTACCTACGGAGAGGTTACGGATACGGACTGGCTTGCCATGTATATGAGCGCGAGCAGAGATTATGCGGTGCTGACAGGCAAGGCACTTGATGCGGATGTTCGAATCTTTTCCCAGGGTGGCTGGGGTGTCTACGTAGGCTGGGACAATAACCTTCTTCACAACATTCCCTCTGCTTACAAGCCTGTCTGCGGACTTTGCAGGGGCGGAAAGAACGAAGAACTCGGAGCTTTTCAGCCAAATGACTTTAATGCCTGGAAGCCTGATGCGATAATAGTCAACCTCGGCACAAACGACAATTCTTCCTTCAGCCAGCCGGCTTTTGATGTGCCGGGTATCGGACCTTCAAAGATGCGTCTTACTGAAGACGGAGAGTATCTTTACGAGGATATAGCCAAGGTTAAAAAGGCAGTATATGACTTTTTAATAGAGCTAAGGGAATTAAACCCCACTTCACATATTGTCTGGGCATACGGAATGCTCGGCTGCAGGATGTATCCGGTAATCTCCGAAGCAATGGACAGATACAGCAAAGACTTTAACGACTCAAACGTAAGCATGCTTAAGCTTCCGGAAGTGAGGAAAGAAACCTACGGAGCCCATATGCATCCGGGATACTTAAACCACTGCGAAGCAAGCAGGACTGTTACAGACTATTTAAAGAAGCATTTCAAGCTTGATTAAAAGCTTAAATTTTAGGATTGCGTGAGTGTGCGGCACTGCGCAATTCTAATTATGCAGGAATCAAAATCATTTTGAATAAGAATCACACTTTTATTCACAGGAGATTTGGCGATGAATAACTTTCTTTATAAACTTGATTTAAACGGAAAATGGGACCTTTCGAAAACGGGAGACTTGGAAACCTGCAAGGTCGACGTCCCCGGAAGTGTTATTTCCGGCCTTCTTTCAAACGCTCTCATTAAGGATCCCTACAAGGGCTTAAACGAGTACGAGACGCTTGAAATATTAAAGAATGATTTTACTTTTGAAAGAAGCTTTGAATTCGAAAAGCAGTCGGGGCTTGACTATGAGCTCGTCTTTGAAGGCCTTGATACACTTGCCAAGGTTTACCTTAATGAAAAAGAAATTCTCTCCGCCGACAACATGCACATCACCTATACGGTAAATGTTACGAAGCTTTTAAAGAACGGAAACAATACGTTAAAGGTTTCTTTTTCCTCGGCTTTAAAGTACATTGAAAGCGTTACGCCGGGAAAGGATAAAGAAATTCACTATACGCCCACGGGTGCAATTGAGGGAAACCAGTACATCCGAAAGGCTCATTCCATGTTTGGCTGGGACTGGGGCATCAAGCTTCCGGATATGGGAATCTTTAGGGACGTCTACATCAGAGGCTTTAAGGAAGTGTTGCTTGAAGAAATCAAAGTGGCACAGACACACAATTCCGACGGAAGCGTAACCCTTGATATAACTGGTGTTATCCACAGTAAAGCCGGTCACGAACTAAAGGTCGGAGCACATGAAAAAGAAAATTATTCCATCATCGAAAAGGGTTCCTACGCGCTCTTTGAAAAAGGCAATTATAAGCTTGCCGTTGATGTCATCAATCCTGACGGAAGTGTCTTTATAAAGGATTTTGACGCAAACGGACCGATTAACATCCTAAATCCGCTTCTTTGGTGGCCTAACGGACTTGGAGGTCAGTTTCTTTATACTGTCAGGGTACGGCTTGTAAAGAATGGTGAGTGTCTAAACGAGATTACAAAGCGCATCGGCCTTAAAACGTTCACGGTTTCGACAAAACCCGATGAGTACGGCTCGGAGTTTGCATATACCGTTAACGGACAGAAGTTTTTTGCAATGGGTGCGGACTACATTCCTGAGGATGCCATTTATTCACGTATTACTAAGGAACGTATCAGATATTTGATAGATGCCTCGGTTGAAGCTAACTTTAATACCTTACGAATCTGGGGTGGCGGCTATTATCCGTCCGATTATTTCTACGATTACTGTGACGAAAAGGGCATCGTTATTTGGCAGGATTTTATGTTTGCCTGCAACGTTTACGAGCTTACAAAGGACTTTGAAAAGAGCATAGAAACGGAAGCCGTTCAGCAGGTAAGGAGGCTTAGGGACCACGCATCCTTAGGACTCTGGTGCGGAAACAATGAGTGCGAATCCGCCTGGGACCATTGGCCCGGCTTTATGGATCATTCAAAGGCACTAAAGAAGGATTATCTTAGGATGTTTGAAGAAATCCTTCCAAATGTGGTAGAGAAGGAGGACGGAGAGCACTTCTATCATCCGAGTTCACCTTCATCGGGCGGAGGCTTTTTGGAATCTGACGCTGAAGGCAAGGGCGATTGTCATTACTGGGCTGTTTGGCACGGCATGAAGCCTTTTTCGGATTATGAAAAGCATTATTTCAGATTCTGTTCGGAATTTGGCTTTGAGTCCTTCCCTGCGCTTTCTACGATTAAGACCTTTGCAGCAAACGGTGACTTTAACATCTTCTCGCGTGTAATGGAGTCACATCAAAAGAACGGAAGTGCGAATGCAAAGATTTTGCACTATACTTCGGAGAACTTTCTTTATCCGAATTCCTTTGAAAGCCTCATTTATGTGAGTCAGGTGCTTCAGGGGATTGCGATGAAGTTCGGAGTCGAGCACTTCAGACGCAACCGCGGCAGGTGCATGGGCGCTATTTACTGGCAGTTAAACGATAACTGGCCTGTTGCAAGCTGGTCGAGCATCGATTATTTCGGCCGCTACAAGGCACTTCACTATATGGCAAAGAAATTCTTTGCTCCAATGCTTGGATCTGTAAGGCGGGAAGGAAACCTGTTCACACCTTTCGTATCGAACGAGACCTTTAAGGATGTGTCCTGCACGGTGGACTTCTTTGTAAAGAACATGGAAAACGTACCTCTTATGCACATGACGCAGACCATCATGGCGGGAAGAATGTCAGTTTCAGCAGGCACCACGATTGATATTGCAAGTGCCTTAAACTACAGCGAAGGTGTTCTTTATACAGAGGCAGTATTTACGTTTGATGATGGAAGCGTTTCAAGTCAGGTTGAGCCCTTAAGCCTTTATAAGTATGTAGCGCTTAAGGATCCTCAAATTTTGGCAAGCTTTAATCTCATAGATGCGCAGACGATTGAGGCAACGCTTTCCTCAAAGGTTTTCACACCCTTTGTAGCCTTAAGCTGCGAGGAAACGAATATCATTTGGGATGACAATTTCTTTTTCCTGACAGGGGATGAGGTAAAGGTTAAAGGAAGACTTACAGCACCGGTTACTAATCTTCCGAGTATTAAGGCAATGTCACTTTTTGATTCTTACGATTGTTAGGAGGACTTATGAACGCAAGAGCCGAAATAAAGGAAAATTACATAAAGCTTGATACAAAGAACACAAGCTACATCTTCGGCGTCGAGGACGGAATGTACCTGACACACTACTATTACGGAAGAAAGCTGCGAGACGGTAATGTGGCTTACCTTTCGAGACTTCATGAGGGAAATGTGCTTCCGAGCGTAAATGCACGCGACAAGAATACATTTCTTGACTGTGCACCCTTTGAATACCCTTCGGGCGGAATAGGCGATTTCAGGCTCCATGCACTTGAAATCGAGACGAAGAGCGGAAAAACGGCCTGCGAGCTTAAATATAAGGGCGCCGAAATCATTAAAGGAAAGAGGCATCTTGAGAGCCTTCCACAGACCTTTGGGACCGAAAAAGACACGGTTTCCGTTGAGGTTACCCTTGAGGATAAAGAACTTAACCTGGAAGCAGTACTTATCTATACGGTCTTTGACGATATTGATGCGATAGTAAGAAGCGTCCGAGTTAAGAATAATGGTAAAGAGGCTTTTTACCTTACAAAGGTGATGTCTGCCTGCCTTGACATTGATGACAGGAATTTTGATATCCTTACCCTTAACGGAACCTGGGGACGCGAGAAGCATATGGACAGAAGGGCCTTGGGACACGGTTTCCAGGGGGTTTCCTCAAGAAGGGGTATCTCAAGCCATCAGGAACACCCTTTTATGGCGCTTTTGTCAAAGAACGCCACTCAGACCGAGGGCGAGGTTTACGGATTTAATTTTATTTATTCGGGTAATTTTGAGGCAGTCGCAGAGCTTGATCAGTTTGATAAGGTACGCGCAATGATGGGAATAAGCCCGTACCTATTTAAGTGGAAGCTTGAACAGGACGAGGAGTTTGTTTCTCCCGAGGCTGTAATGGTTTACTCATCAAACGGTCTTGGTGACATGTCGCGTTCCTTCCATGATCTTTACAGAACGCACTTAATCAGAAGTCCATACCTTCACAAGGAACGTCCTATTTTGCTCAATAACTGGGAGGCTACCTATTTTGATTTCAATACAGACAAGCTTCTGGATATTGCAAGGGATGCAAAGGATGCCGGCATCGAGATGCTGGTAATGGATGACGGCTGGTTCGGAAACAGATTTGACGATAACAGGGCTTTGGGAGACTGGGAGGTAAATATGGAAAAGCTTCCGGGAGGCCTTGAATATCTTGTTTCCGAAGTTAATAAAATAGGTCTTAAATTCGGTATCTGGATGGAACCTGAAATGATCAGCCCCGATTCGGATTTATTTAGGGCGCACCCCGACTGGGCGGTAAGCACTCCCGGTAAAGCCCCTTCGCTTTGCAGGAATCAGTTAATCCTTGACCTTACGAGAGAGGAAGTCTTTAATCATACCTTTGAGAGCATAAAAAAGGTGCTTTCCTCGGCGAATATCGAATATATGAAGTGGGATATGAACAGGACGATTTGCGATGTCTATTCAATCAGGCTTGACACCGACAGGCAGGGAGAGTTTTACCACAGATACATGCTCGCAGTTTACGCTCTTCAGGAAAAGGTATTAAAGGAATTTCCGAATTTACTGCTTGAAAACTGTTCAAGCGGCGGCGGAAGATTTGATGCAGGTATGCTTTATTACAGCCCTCAGGTATGGGGTTCGGACGATACGGACGCAATAGAAAGGCTTGTGATTCAGGAGGGCAATGCGCTTATTTATCCGCTTTCTTCAATCGGCGCTCACGTATCGGTTTGCCCGAATCACGCAATCGGAAGAGTTACTCCTTTTGAAACCAGAGGCCACGTGGCTCTTGCGGGCACCTTCGGTTATGAGCTTGACATCACAAAGCTTTCAAAAGAAGACAGGGCTATGATTCCAAAGCAGGTAAAGCTGTATCACAAATACAATTCTCTTGTGAGGGAGGGCGATTATTACAGGCTTGCTTCCTACAGCGAGAATCATCTTTATGACGCCTGGATGGTCAAGTCAAAGGATGATAAAGAAATCCTTGTGACCTATGTAAACGTAATTCACAAGCCAAACATCAAGTCTCGTCACATTTGCCTTCAGGGCTTAAATTGCGAGCTGGTCTATGTGGATGAGGAAACAGGAAGAGAGTATTTAGGAGATACGCTTATGTATGCAGGACTATCCTTTGAACAGCCATACGGAGACTTTAATTCAAAGATAGTACATCTAATTGCAAAATAATGAGGGGCAGGCTGCGGCCTGCCCTTTAACTCACTAGGAGCATTATGCAGATGATAAAAGGATTTATTTATACCGAGAATTTTGAATTTAAGCCGGGCTGTGTGGGAATAGATGGCGAGAAAATCTTAAGCGTGGATTTGCTTGATGAAGAAGATTTAAATAAGGAGGAAAAAGAAACCTTAGTATTTCCGGGACTTGTGGACGTGCACTTTCACGGAGCCATGGGGCAGGACTTTTCGGACGGGACAGTTGAAGCTGTTAAAACAATTGAGGCTTATGAAAATTCTCATGGAATTACAAGCATCTGCCCTGCGACCATGACGCTTCCACTAAATGAAATCAAAAATGTCTTTAGGGCTGTCGGTGAGTATAGGCCGGACAGCTTAGTCGGCATCCATCTTGAAGGACCCTTTATCAGTAAAGCAAAGAAGGGCGCACAGAAAGAAGAAAATATCCTTCCGCCAAGCGTCACACTTTTAAAGGAACTAAATGAGTGTGCGGGCGGGCTTATTAAGCTTGTTTCGATAGCTCCGGAGGCAGAGGGTGCAATAGACTGCATTCACACGCTTAAGGATGAGTTCCATTTTTCACTTGCTCATACCGATGCTGACTACGATACGGCTGTTAAGGCATTTGAAGCGGGAGCGGACCATGTCACCCACCTTTACAATGCCATGAATCAGCCTACGCACAGATGTCCCGGAGTAGTCGGTGCGGCAGCAGACGATAGGAAGGTTTATGCCGAGCTAATCTGTGACGGAATACATATCCATCCCTGCACGGTGAGAAATACCTTCAGACTTTTTGGCGCAGATCGCATTGTACTCATAAGCGACAGCATGCGCGCAGTGGGAATGCCTGATGGACAGTATACTCTTGGCGGTCAGGAAGTTACTGTACGCGGTAATCTTGCGACACTTTCAGACGGCACCATCGCAGGAAGCGTTACAAACCTTTATGACTGCATGCGAAAGGCAGTTAAAATGGGTATTCCTGTGGAGCAGGCAGTTCGTGCAGCAACCTTCAATCCGGCGGCAAGTATCGGCACTTTGAACACTGTCGGTTCCCTTAAACCCGGAAAGTACGCAAATATCGTGATTGCGGACAAGGATTTAAGGCGCAAGGAGGTTATTTTGAAAGGAAAAAGGGTATGATTTTGAAAGAAATTGGGACCTATTGTTTTTTTCTATAGGTCCTGTTTTTATTAGCTCCGTTATCTTCAATCTTATCCATGCTGATCAATAACTTTAGCAGTTCTTTAGTTCTTGTTTCCTTTAGACCGAGGGCTATCATAATATCCCTGGATTTATACCATTTTTTCGAATCCATAAAGTTGAGTATAGTTTCTGTTTGCGCTTGAGTTTTTACAGTCGCTTTTTTATCGTCGCCTTTTATCGTCGTTTTTTTGTCGTCGTTTTTTATCGTTGCTTTTTTCTTTAACGGCAGATACAGGCAGGTGCGTTCAACATCATCTAAGCGTTCTTCAATCACCGGTTCTTCGAAATTTTCCTGTTCCCATACGTTGAAAAGCTCAGGGATACCACTACCGGCTCGCTCACCTATATCGATGAGATTAAACATTTTCATCAGTGCTTTATTACGAGGATCGGATTCGCCACCCTCGCGCATTTGATACTTTCCAACACGAATACTTCCAGGATTTTCAATAATAATTTTGTCAAATTCCACTTTTATGACAATGCCTCTGGGAACGAAAAATCAGTGTTAACCAGACAATTTGCTAGCGCCTCCCTTACTGCTTTATGAATCGGGGTATCATCAACTCGGTTGCCTCCAACCATTTTGAAAGGGGTTTTTATATTTCTAATAAGTTTATTGTATACACGAAAGTAAAAATCAAACAGGTTGCCTGTCCAATCACCGGAACTTGATTCCAATCTGTCACTCCATCGAGTTGTCGGATCAAGAAGTTCGCGGTAATCCAAAAAATATTCGGGATAAGAACGAACGATATTGTATTCTTCGCCAAACATTAAAAGTCCTGCTCCGGTTTGATGGAGATTTCCGTCAGGTCCCTGTGCAACCGCACCTTTTTTTTTAAAAATTCCGTATCAGTAATATTTGTCCAGGGATGCCCTGGCTTTGAAAGCCTATGCCTGTTTCTGTAGCTTTGCAAGGTTTCATTACATAACGCAGTAAGCGGGACGCTTTCCAAAACGGACATGTCCATTGTGTTTTCTGTCTGGTCTCTGAGCATGGATTTTACCTGCAGAGAGGTGCAGTGATAGTCACCTTCATGTGTTCTTTTAAATGTACCTTTGAAGATGTCGTTGTTTATATAAACGGGTCTTAATTCTCTCGGAACTCTTGGGACAAAAATAACGATAATAATGTCTTCATTTATACTGTAAACTTTAATGTCATGCTCATTTAAAAGATTAAAGCTTACCTTGGAAGGGTTGTTAATGGTATCCCAAAAATCTTTTAACAGTTTTCGCTCATTTTTCAGTCCAGTGGTGGACCAGGAACCGTCATTGTTTTCCTTTACACCGAGAATAATTACACCGCCATATGAATTTGCAAAAGAAGAATATGTATCCCAAAGGCTTACGGGTAGTCCATTGGAAGCTTTCTTGACTTCTCGTCTGTTATCTTCTTTGTATTTGTCAAAATTTTTTAAATCAAATATTTCAGACATAAAACCTCCATATCAAGAATATCCAAACGAATGTTCACATATATCATATCACATATGACGCCCCTTTGCATCAATAATTAAAAAACCATTACCATTACCGGCTTTGATGAGTATTGGGTTGGGAAAAGCTGTCAAACTAATGGGCAAGCAGTAAAGTTATACCCAATTATACCCTTGACTTGAGGGTATAATTGGGTATAACGACTCATAAAAATGGATTTTAAGTATAATTAAACACTTAATTAAGTGAAAGAATAGTTAATTTAACGTTTACAAAAGCGTCCTATACTCTAAGGATAAAATTGTGCTTAGTGGTTAGGAGGCTTTTTTGATGAAGAAGAATTTAAAGCAGTTGGCAACAAGATGGGTGGCACTTTTATTTGCCGCATCCCTTGTTATTACAAATGTTGATTTGCTTCTTTTTGCAGAAGGGGAATTGAATCTGGGAACGGAGCAGTCGGAGGACGCTATAGAAGGAGCGGAAACGCCTGAGGGGGGGCAGGAAGCTGTAATAGATAATCCTGACTCTGACCCCGAAAATATAGAAGACGGTTTAAATTTGGAAACACAGGGCGAGGGGCCCAAAACCGAAGGGGAAGGTACAGAAACCGGGAAGGTAGGAGATACAAATGATATTACAGCTGAAACTCCCGGTGAAAATTCGGCTGTAAACTACACCACGTCCGGAAACAACGACGGCACAGAGGAAGGTACGGAAACCGCATCCGGAAATAATGTGACCTCAGATTCTTCATCAAATGATGTAACAGGAAACAGTGTTTCGGAAAATGATTTATCTGCAAATGATGTTTCATCTAATGATATTTCGTCAAATGATATGTTTGCAGATGTTGACTTTGAAGAAATTCAGGAAAAGATAGATGCACTTCCGACTCTTGATGAGATAGAGAACAATTTGATCTTACTCTCATCCGAAGGCGAGAGTGCTTATTTGGAGTCTGTTTTTACCGGATTATGGAAAGAGATCGGTGAACTTTTATTTGACGAGTATAAGCTTGTCACGATGAATGAAGATGCTTCGGGACTTTCACTTAATCCGGGCGTAGATGACAGACTCAATATCAAGAAATTTGAAGATATTTATTTGCTTAGCATAGGTTCAATCAGTCTTGCAACTGATGCTATATTTACATTAACAAATGTATCGGCTGAGGGAACAGGAATTGATGAGAAAGTCACCGCAACGATATCGGTAACGGAATTGAACAATGAGACTTCTTTGACATATAAGGTGCTAAACAGAGTCATATGTGATCATGTTTGTTCCTCGGATAATAATAAATATCATCAGGGTACTCATAATGATATTACAGGTTCTGTAAGTGTCTCAGACAATACGATTACCATTACAGATTTAAAGTATGGCGACCATGTTGCCATTATGAAGGGCGATGGTACGCTCTTTAGATTTAAGGTTCTTGCAGAAGAGCTTTTAAACGGAAGCTTTGAAATCAAGGGTACAGCTTCAGGCGTTAATAATAAACAGTTTTACGAGACCGGAGATGCATACGCATGGCATACAACGGCAACTAACGGGCAGATTGAAATATATGATGGTTATGGAGCTTTAAATACAGATGGAAAATTTGCTTCGGAACTTTGCGGCTTTAATGAAAAGTCCAGTCTGTATCAGGAAGTAAAGACTTCAGATGGGGAAGTAATGAGCTGGAGCTTAAGGCATGCGCTCAGATCACAAGTAGCCGATACCATGGCTGTTGTAATCGGGCCTGCTATGGATATAAGCGATACAAGCAAAAATTATTCGGGATACACCAAGACTGATGCAAATACCAAAGATATGTTCATGGAAATCGTGAATCAGCTTGGTACACTTGATAATTTAAAATTGAATGTAGAGCAGACAGTTCAATATAACGGTAAGAATTATTATGTATATCTCATTCAGACAAGTACAACGGCACTAACAACCTATAGTGGCACGTATACAGTACCCACGGGTCAAGATCAGACTGAAACTGTATTTGCGTTTGTTGCAATCGGAACGAAAGGAAGCCTTAGTGCAGATATGACATCTGATTATGGTAACCTTTTGGATGCCATTACTTTTGGTAAGTATAAAGAACCTGTAGTTTCTTATGAAGGTATTACGGGTAGCTCAGATGTAGGAACTCTTAAGGAAAGCCTGACAGTATCCTTAAACGCACAAAACTATCCTGCAGACGGGCTTACCTATGAGGTAGTAAATAGGCAGAATAGAAAAGAAGCTGAATTTACAGATGAAACAAGCAGGCAAAACCATAATAGCAACAGAAATTGTGACCATGGAAATGTTACGGGTAGTGTGACGTATGAAAATGGAGCAGCATCCATTACCGGTCTTAAGTATGGCGACCATGTAGTAGTTAAGTCGGGAAATTCAATAATTTGTCGTTTTAAGGTGCTTTCAAATAAACTTTTAAACGGAAGCTTCGAAAAAATTGATAATGTTAATGATAAGCTTGGAAATTTAAGAACCGGTGAAAGTATGTACGCATGGCATACAACCGCATCGGATCGTAATATGGAGTGGGGAGTCAGCTATGAAGGAAACGTTGCTCCTGCTAATGGAAGCTATATAGTTGAGCTTAACGCAAATGAAGTAGCAAGCCTTTATCAGGAAGTAGGTGCAGATTCCGGAGATAAGCTTGAGTGGAGCGTTTCCCATAGAGGAAGAACCGGCGTTGATGAAATGGCTATCGTAGTCGGTCCCGCACTTAGTGTAGGAGATACGGATGTATATAGAAAGAGCGGCGTTAGTGAAAAAGAGCATCCTGATATATTCCAAAGAATAGTTTCACTTGCTAAAAGTCAAAATAACAATTCCCTTACTACGGGCAACACATATACGGTTGAGTACGACGGGAAGACTTATCAGGTTGTAATTGCGTCTGACAATTGTAATGAATGGAAAGCTTATTATGGTACATATACGGTTCCTGACGGTGTAACTGAAGTAGTGTTTGGCTTTACCTCAATTGAGTCTTCTTCGGGAGATCAGGGAGCAGGTAACCTTATAGATGCAGTATCCTTTGGCATCTATGAAAAACCTGCAGTAAGCGGGGTTACTCTTGGCAAACCTTCAGGTACCGGTTTAACGGAAGCAATTACCGCAACACTTACTACGTCCGATTATTCCGAGTATGCGAATCTTACATATGAAGTAACAAACAGACAGTGGAATTGCCCAGGATCGCATAATGAAAATTGCGTGCATACCAATGTAACAGGTACGGTTAATAACTCTACAAAAGAGATTACCGGTCTTAAGTATGGCGACCATGTCGCAGTTAAATATAACGATGAGATTATTTACCAGTTTAAGGTGCTCTCGGATAGGCTCTTAAACGGAAGTCTTGAAATAAATTCATATCAATATGCAGCAAATAGCACCTATACAAGCGGTAGAACCGGCGAACATATTTATGCATGGCACACGACGGCTTCGGATGCAAACATTGAGCTTTGGACAAATGGCATAGTAGGTAGTACCAGCTATGATCAAAAATATTATTCCGAGCTTGCGGCTTGTGAACCCTCGAGTCTTTATCAGGAAATAAAGGCAACACCGGGAGATAAGCTTAGCTGGGGAGTGGCTCATTGCGGAAGAGCGGGCGTTGATGAAATGGCTATCGTAGTTGGCCCCGCAAAGGCACTTAGCAAAGACGGTGTAGATGAGTATAAAAAGACAAACAGTAACGAGACAGACTTCTTTGCTGCCATAGTTGCACAGGCAAAGAAAGAATACAGAAACTTAAAGACCGGGGAAACCTATTATGTCGAATATGACAACACTGAATATCAGGTAACCGTTGTTAAAGATGGCAAGAATTCATGGAAGAGATATACGGGCACATATACCGTTCCGAGAGGGGTAACTGAGGTGGTATTCGGATTTTCCGCAATTTCCAGTTCAGAAAGCAATCTTCAGAACGGCAACTTGCTCGATGCGGTTTCCTTTGGTATTTATTCAGATCCGAAGGTAAGCGGTGTAGAAAGTATTAGTTCGCCTGCATATTCTGATAATAATGATAAATTTACCGAGAATGTAACGGCAAAGCTTTCCATAGAAAATTACCCTGAATACGGAAAACTCACCTATGAGGTGACAAATCGTCAGGGAGATTGTCCGAAGGGGTCTGATTATCACATTAATACATATCCGGGCAATCTTAAATGCAATCATGAAAATATTAATGGGCAGGTTAATAATGACGGTACGATAAGCGGTCTTAAATATGGCGACCACGTTACTGTCAGCTATGAAGGTAAGGTTCTTTATCAATTCAAAGTTCTTTCGACTGAACTTTTAAACGGAAGCTTTGAGACCGTTAGGAATATTGCCGTACATCCGCAAAATGACTGGAATGGCAGTATCAAAACCGGAACGAATATTTATGGATGGCATACGACGGCATCTGACAAAAATATCGAGCTTCATTGGGGACGATTCTTACCGGCTAAGGATGGAAAAATTCATGCGGAATTAAATGCAAATGAATTCTCAAGCCTTTATCAGGAGGTAAGTGCTAAAGAAGGAGATATTCTTGACTGGAGCATTGCACATTCGGGCGGAAAAGGCGAGGACACCATGGCTATCGTCGTAGGACCTGCACTTCCCAATGGAACTGAGTATACAAAGGCAAATAAAACAGACACAGATTTCTTTGCGGCAATTGTAGCGGAAGCCAAGAAGGAATATGAGAATTTAGCACGCGGTAAGACATATAGGATTTCATATCAGGGAAATACCTATCAGGTAACGATTGCAAGGGACACGGCAAAAGCCTGGAAGACATATAGCGGTTCCTACACTGTTCCAGAAGGTGTAAATGAGGTAGTATTTGGCTTTTCTGCAATCTCGGCAGCAGAAAATGATACCTGTGCGGGAAACCTTATTGATGCCGTATCCTTCTGCAAGTCAACAAGGGTTAAGTATGTAGGGCATACAGTCACCGGTGGCGGTAATGAGGACATGAATGAAAGTCTTTTGGCCGAAGTTGAAATGACAAATTACACAAGCGGTGATCTTAAGTATGTCGTTACAAACAGGAAAGATGTTTCGGGAAATGAAATAAACGGTGAGCTTACGCTTTCGGATAGCAATGACAATAAGAAGGCTAAAATCACCGGCCTTAAGTACGGTGACCATGTCGCAGTAACGGATGCAAGCGGAAACGTTCAGTTTTATTTTAAAGTCCTAAGCGACAAGCTTTTAAACGGAAGCTTTGAGATTAATGATGGAACAAGTGTTAAAGATGAAAGCGGTAAAACTGTTTCAACTTCCATAAAGACGGGTGCAAATCTTTATGCATGGCATACCACAGCTTCGGATGCAAACATGAAGCTTGCCTATACCGGGAATGCCGGAATCAGTGCAAATGATGAAAATTATTATGCCGGTCTTACCGCAGTTGAAAATGCAAGCCTGTATCAGGAAATTGATACAAGATCAAATAAGTCGATTGCATGGAGTCTTACGCATGCGGGCGATGGCGACAAAGCACAGATGGCCGTTGTCATAGGCCCTGCACTTGACGCATCGGAAAGCTATACAAAGACTTCAAGCACCTCAAACGATATCTTCATGGATATTGCAAAGAAGGCTGCCAATGGTAATCCGGAAGCTAATAAGACTTACAGCGTAGAATATAACGGAAATACATATTGTGTTCTTTTTACAGACACCGAGAAAGATTGGACTGCATATTCAGGTCTTTATACAGCAATTCAGGATGAAACGGTTGTAGCTTACGTGCCTTATTCAGGTAAAAGCCTTGTGGATGCAGTAGGCTTTGAGAAGCCAAACCTTACTGTTAGTTATGATGTAAGTGACAATGACTTAATCATCAAAATAGATGGTGTAGACACAGATAAAAATAATACAAAATATGCTGTACTTGATAAGGACGGAAATGTTGTAAAGAAAAATATAACCGTTACAAAGAATGAAGGCACTGATGAGGTAACGGGTGAAGACGGCTGGTTTAATAAGGGAACAGACGAAACGATTAAAAGTCTTACCTTTACGCTGAAGGATGCAAATAATGGTCCATATACTGTAGTAAGGACAACCGCAACAAGCCCGTCAGTCGGTACAGCTACGAAGATAGGCAAGGCAAACGTTATTTCTCTTTCACGTGATGGCGGAATTACCTGGTATGCAGATGAAGATTGCACTATGAAAATCACTGGCTTTGCTGTTGAAGCCTTAGATATTAATGCTGAAATCGGAAAGTGTGTTTTCTTTAAGGTGGACGATCCGACTGATGTCCTTAACACTGTTTCTTCTTATGTGGACGACGGCGGATATTCAAAGACACGGATTAAGTACGATAAAGAAAAAAAGACCTATTCTGTTACGTATGAAATCACTGAGGATGAATCGAGAACACTGACCGTAATAAAGAAGACAGACAGTAAGGACGCTGTGACGAAGGACGAGGGTGGTATCATACCAAATATCCCTTGGTCTCAGAAAGACACGATAGGTGACATTGTCGTAAAAGATGAGTCCTCTTCCGCGACGGTTAATACGGATGATATGTTTAATGTCATATACAAAGACAGGAAAAACTTAACTGATGAAGATATAACAGTCTACGGAGACGGTGGCAAGATTGAATTCATATTTAAGGCTAAGGAGAATTATAACGTTTCAAACAATACACATGAAAAGGTAGAGCTCCTGCTTGCGGGTAAGACGGAAGGTTTAAAAGATTTAGACGGATACAAAGATGGCCAGTACCTGGATATTCAGATTATCAAGAATGTTTATTTAGACAAGGACGGTTCTAACAAAATCGAATCGAGCAATATCACTAATCTTGAGAATGCAATCAAGATTACCGTAGATATACCGACTTATCTGAGAAACAGAGATTCCTTGAAGGATAGGTCTTACAAGGTAATTCGTATTCATAATGATGAAAATGCAGAGCTTACTACCGAATATAATAAAGAAAATCAGACATTAAGCTTCTACTCGGATAAGTTCTCGGATTACGTAATTCTTTATAAGGATACTGAAAAGTCATCAGGCGATTCGGGTAATTCCGGAGGAAACAATGATTCGGACAACGGTGTAATTGAAACGATAAAAGACACGGTCGGGACAGCAGTTACCACAATTGCGACAAACGTAAAGAATACCTTTGGAAAGAAGAAGGCATCGGCAAAGACAGTTGATGCATCTGATAAAATCAAGAAGGATACTGAGGAGGCAACAGTTTCCGGTAACACCACGGGAATGGATGCGGACAAGGATAGCGACAAGGTAACGGAAGATGATATGAATACCGATGCCGATAAGACGACCGATACCGTAACCGATTCGGAAGCAGGAAACGAGAACGGAACGGACCTTATCTCCGGAAATCCTGAAGCGGGAGATAACAATAAGTCTGATTCCTGGGCACTTGTAAACTTACTTGCAATGCTCGCAACGGCAGTAATTGCAATTGCAAGGCTTCCCAAGGCCTTAAAAGACAGAAGCTATTTAAAGCTTGCAGGACTTGTACCGATGATAATTGCAACAGTGCTTTTCTTTATCACCGAGGACCTTTCAGGCTCACTTGGCTTCGTAGATGGCTGGACAATCGTAATGATCTTACTCCTTGCAATCGAAGCAGGTCTTTCATTTATAAAGGGTAAGGAAAATAGGTAAAGTAAGTAAAATTTAATGAAAGCAAAAAGGATCCTCTTAAAGAGGGTCCTTTTTTCGTGTCCACTTTTTTTGAAAGCTACAAATACTAAGAACGGAATTTGAGATAATGATACTTTTTTCACATTAACAACTTGAAAAAAACTTTTTCTTTTTGCGTTTGCAAGCTGAAACAGGCGTTACGTTGTCAGGTCGTTAGTGCTGAAATTTACATTTCCATTAATTCCTTCGGCTCACAGCAAAGAACCTTTGAAAGCTTTATTATCGTCTCGGTCTGGGCTTTGTTTATGTCTTTTTGCCTCTGCTCGTATTGCTGAATTGTTTTTAGCGGAATATCCGCTGCTTTCGACAACTGAAGCTGCGTCATGTTCATCTTTTGCCTTGACAATTTAAGGTACGTATTTAAACGTCTTCCTTGCCTAAGCTCCTCCATCCTATCAACGAACTGCAGTATGTCCATCTCATGATAGGGAAAATACATGCTGTGAATCTGTTCTATCGGCACTTCACGATCGATTCTTTGAAATGAGGCTCCGGAATACCACTGGTAATAGGATAACGCCCAACCTGTCCAATATTCGGAACTTCGATTTATCGGTAGCCTGATCTGACGTCTTTCGTCACCTATTCCGAGTATATCGCAGGCAAGTTCGGTTCCGGATCGTCCTGCAATAACCGATACATGCCCATTTTCAAACTTCTTTGAAACAGGGCTTATCAAAAAAGCATCGTAAAACTCTCTCAAGTTTATATGAAGCTCATTTGTGGCAACATCAAGCATAACCGCAAAAATGTTTCTCGCATGGGAAACATAACATTCATCGTAGGCGTGCATCACCTGCTTTAACCTCCTCATCCAAAATTTGCACCATATAAAGATTTCCCCGCACGAAGCTCTCACGATTCATTTCCCGGTACCGTCTCCTTGCATCACTGTCTCTCTTTTGTTTCTTTGCAAACCATTTGTCTGACGAGGCAACCTCATATCCGTTGTCAATAAGAGCAGAGAATGCTTTTTTGCTTTTTAAAACATATTGCATTCCCAAATTTCCGTAACGCATAGCCTCTGATAACTGTTTAACCGAAATGGTTCCGTTTAAGAACTCCTGTGCGTATGTAAAGTAACTGTCATCGGCACGATACCCAACAACAACATCAGCCTCCGAAATATCGACGCAAAAGTTACTGTGCAAATACTCTGCCGCTTCTCGTGAAAGGGACGAGGTCAAGTCAAACGTTCGATAGCGGAGTAAGAGTTCAATCCAATGTAAAGGTGTGAAGTCCTTGCCGTTTAAATAAAGAATATTCAGCCCGTCTTCATGAATCAGATAACGATTCGCGTACCCATTTATTCCGGCGTCAACCGCCCATTCTTTGGCAAGCGTTATGTCCTCTGTACAGTAAAATCCCAATCCGTAATCGTTGTACTCTTTCCCCACTCCCCAAATAGGTGTCTTAATTCGCTGTTGTGATCCGTGATATATTATTCTGTCCATTACTTTTCCCTAAATCTGATGTCTTAATTGTACTCCTGCAGGAGGATTTAAGTCAAGAACACTTAATTACTCATCACTTTAACAAGGTAACGTGTGTCATTGATAGAGTATACTTTATATGTTAACATTATTTATGTGCAACCTCCTGTACACTTCGTACAGGATTTTTTGTCCGTTAAGGCAATATAAGGGATTGTCCGGACTTGCACAAATAATAAAAGGGAGAAGAGATAAATGGCAAAATGGGTTTACCGATTTGACGAAGGAAGCGCCGATATGCGTAACCTTCTTGGCGGAAAAGGCGCCAACCTCGCCGAAATGACCAACATGGGACTTCCTGTTCCGCAGGGTTTCACGATTACCACGGAGGCCTGCACTCAGTATTATGAAGACGGACGTCAGATTAATGATGAGATAATGGGACAGATTATGGAGTATGTGGCATGGATGGAGGAAAAGAACTCAAAGAAGTTCGGAGACCTTAAAAATCCGCTTCTTGTATCCGTTCGTTCCGGAGCAAGAGCATCAATGCCGGGCATGATGGACACCATCCTTAACTTAGGGCTTAATGATGATGTCGTAGCTGCAATGATTGCAGGCAACCCGGATCCCAAATTTGAAAGATTCGTGTACGATTCATACAGACGCTTTATCCAAATGTTTTCAGACGTTGTCATGGGAGTCGGCAAGAGCTACTTTGAAAAGCTCATCGACGACATGAAAGGAAAAAGAAACGTTAAATTCGACGTTGATTTAACCGCTGCCGATTTAAAGGAGCTTGCGGGCCAGTTTAAGGCTGAGTACAAGAAGCAGCTCGGAGAGGACTTCCCTTCCGACCCTGTCGTACAGTTAAAGGAAGCAATCAGAGCGGTATTCCGTTCCTGGGACAATGAACGTGCAAACGTTTACAGACGTGACAATGATATCCCTTACAGCTGGGGAACCGCTGTTAATGTAATGCCGATGGTATTCGGCAACTTAAATAATGAATCCGGTACAGGAGTAGCCTTCACAAGAGATCCCGCTACCGGCGAAAAGAAACTGATGGGCGAATTCTTGGTAAATGCTCAGGGCGAGGATGTTGTTGCAGGTGTCCGTACTCCCATGCCGATTACCGAAATGGAGAAACAGTTCCCCGAAGCTTACAAGCAGTTCGTTGAAGTTTGCTCAATCCTTGAAGATCATTATCATGATATGCAGGATATGGAATTTACCGTTGAAAACAGAAAGCTTTATATGCTTCAGTGCCGTAACGGTAAGAGAACAGCTCAGGCAGCATTAAAGATTGCCTGTGATCTCGTTGACGAGGGTATGCGTACCGAGCAGGAAGCCGTTGCAATGATTGATCCCCGTAACCTCGATACCCTTTTGCATCCTCAGTTCGATGTAAAGGTTATCACAAATACAAAGCCCTTGGGAAAGGGCCTCGGAGCATCACCCGGTGCAGCTTGCGGTAAGGTTGTTTTTTCTGCTTCCGATGCAGAGGAATGGAATGACAGAGGTGAGAAGGTCGTACTTGTCCGTCTTGAAACCTCTCCTGAAGACATTACCGGTATGAAGGCTGCAGAAGGTATTTTGACCGTTCGTGGAGGAATGACCTCCCATGCTGCCGTTGTTGCAAGAGGAATGGGCAAGTGCTGCGTATCCGGTTGTGGCGATATCGTAATGGACGAGGAAAATAAAAAGTTTACTCTCGCGGGAAAGACCTTTACAGAGGGTGATTTTATTTCAATCGACGGCTCAACGGGTTGTATCTATGACGGTCTGATTCCGACTGTTGAAGCAAAAATCGCCGGTGAATTCGGACGCATCATGACTTGGGCAGATAAGTATCGCAAGCTCAGAGTTCGTACAAATGCCGACACCCCCCAGGATGCCAAAAAGGCACATGAACTTGGAGCCGAAGGCATCGGACTTTGCCGTACTGAGCATATGTTCTTCGAAGCTGACAGAATTGCCGCCTTCCGTGAAATGATTTGTGCCGATACGGTTGAAGAAAGGGAAAAGGCTCTTGACAAGATTTTACCTTATCAGCAGGGTGACTTTGAAAAGCTTTTCGATGCGCTTGAAGGAAATCCTGTTTGCATCAGATTCCTCGATCCTCCGCTTCATGAGTTCGTTCCTACAGAGGATGTCGATATAAAGAAGCTTGCAGAGGCACAGGGTAAGCCGGTTGAAGAAATCAAGGCCTTCATTGACGGTCTTCATGAGTTTAACCCCATGATGGGTCACAGAGGATGTCGACTTGCGGTTACCTATCCCGAAATTGCCAAAATGCAGACAAAGGCTGTCATCAGAGCAGCTCTTCATACAAAAAAGATTCATCCTGACTGGAATGTTGTCCCGGAAATCATGATTCCGCTTGTTTCTACAGATTTAGAGCTTAAATTTGTCAAGAAGATTGTTGTTGAAACAGCTGATGCCGAGATAAAGGCAGTAGGTTCCGATCTTACCTACCAGGTAGGAACGATGATTGAAATTCCGAGAGCAGCTCTCACGGCCGATGTCATCGCACAGGATGCTGATTTCTTCTGCTTTGGTACCAACGACCTGACACAGATGTGCTTCGGCTTCTCGCGTGATGATGCAGGAAAGTTCCTGTCGGCATACTATGACAATAAGATTCTTGAAAACGATCCTTTTGCAAAGCTTGACCGCTCAGGCGTAGGAAAGCTTATGGAAATGGCTATCAAGCTCGGACGCGAATCCAATCCTAAGCTTCACATCGGCATCTGCGGTGAGCACGGCGGTGATCCTTCTTCCGTTGAGTTCTGTCACCAGATAGGTCTTGACTATGTAAGCTGTTCTCCTTTCAGAGTTCCGATTGCACGTCTTGCCGCAGCACAGGCTGCTATTGCAGAGTCACGTCAGTAAAGAATGCAAGCTGTTTTTTGGAAACTATTGAAATCACCAAAGATTTCATGAGACAAAGTATGAGGATTTACCATCCGGAAATACTTTTCGTTACCCACAAAAGCTTGAAATAAAGCTATTCCTGGTATAGGGTGTCTGCAAAGACTCCCTATATTTTTTACAAAAAATAATTTCAAACAAGCTGTAATGAGACTTTGTTAGCATATCTGCACAAGCGTCTCGACGGAGAGCAAATCAACCTTTATAATTTCCACGAAAGAATAAGAGGGCAAAAAATGACTGAAGAACTTACCATAAAAGTAATCTGCACTGCAACGGATGAAGTTGTCGGAAATACAAGCATACGAAGAATGATACATTTTATAGGTGAAGCAGACTGTAAAAACTTTAAGGGCAAAATCCTTGATGGTGGTGTTGATACCCAGAAAGTTTATGATGGGAAAACATTCCTTTCGGCAAGATACATGCTTGAGGGTACTGATTTTGAAGGAAATACCTGCAAAATCTTTATAGAAAATAACGGAGAAGGAAAAACAGGTGAGGAATTAATTACAATTCCTTCAGTGACAACAGATTCAAAGGCGCTTGCATATCTTGAGACTTCGGTTCTTAATGGAACAATAGAACCCTGGGAAAAAGGTGTTATCATTCATATTTTCAGGACTTAAAGCCAAACATCTCATTGACCTGTGGTTATTTTCTCTGCCATGGTTTATAATCATTCTGTATGCATTTAGGAGATAGCTATGTCTGTTAAGAGAGAGGACATCCACAATTTCAAATATTTCGAATACGGAGAGGCCTTTTACGGAAGCGACAAGGGATTAAGATATCGTATCGGAATCGAGCCGCTTGAAAATGTTTTTTATGCCTCAAAAGAGGATAAAGAAAGGCACATGATAAAGGCCTACGTATGGTCCGAACCGTTTAATTTTTCGGTGACAAAGGACAAGCTTTCAAAGGAGTTTTCTTTTTCCGAGGAAGGCGTTAAAGAGGCGGTTGAATGGATAAATGAAATGCGCGACAGCGTGGTAAATAAATGAGAGAGGGTTTTATGTTTTTTAAAAAGAGTAATTCAGTTAAGCCCGCGAGTAGGGTTCATTACCTGATGGACCTTGAAAATGTGCAGTCCGAAGGCTTTAAGGGATGCGAGGAGCTTAACAGCGAGGATATTATTCACATTTTTTATACCGAGAATTCCAAGAAGGTTGATCTTGATATCGTCGCAAATCACGGGAACGCCCACCTTGAAACCATAAAGGTGGCGGCAGGCAAGCAGTCACTTGACATGCACCTCGTTTCGTATCTGGGC
The DNA here is from genome assembly GCA_963605385.1 of Lachnospiraceae bacterium. GTDB lineage: Bacteria > Bacillota > Clostridia > Lachnospirales > Lachnospiraceae > UBA1258. The sequence goes on along the minus strand of CAVCUM010000002.1, from coordinate 155,714 downwards.
TATTTAATAGGAATGGATAAAGAAAAGCTTGACGAGTATGTGGTCATCAGCAAGGACACGGATTTTGACAATGTCATAAACTTTTGGAATCAGGCGGGCATTAAAGTTTCAAGACGTCACAGGATAGACAAAAATTATGTGCCGAGCCCAAGCGAGCTTAACGGTAAGCCAAAGAGCAGAAGGCAGACTTTAAAGCCTCAGAACACGAAAAAAACGGCGGACAAAGCCGTAGCCAAGAAGCCTGCGAATTCAAAGCCCACGGAGACAAAGAAAGAAAACGTCAAAGCAAAGCCCGTACAGGCAGATAATGCTTTGAATGTAAGGAGTGATACAAAGGGTGAAAGCATAAATGCCGAGGTAAAGTTGGGGACTTCGAATGTAACGGAAACGGCGAAAACGGATTTAAGGACTGAAAGGGCAAAAACCGATTTAAGGACTGAAACCGTGCAGACAGAGATAAAGCCTGAGACCGGAAAGTCGGATGCGAAGGCTGATTTAAAGCCCTCAAATAATAAGGATATTCTGCAAATACTTACCGATGCGGGCTTCACAAGTGATATTACGAGCTATGTGGTCCCTTTGGTCGGCGCAAACAAGGGTGAATCTAACAGCAAACAGCTTATTTACCGTCAGATTATCTCAAAATTCGGTCAGGCAAAGGGCCTTAACATTTACAATCATATCAAAAAACATATATAAGATGGAAATTGCTGATTTAGGATAAGGCATTTCATTATGAACAATTCAAAAAATATAAAAGAACTTGATATGACAAAGGGAAATCTTTTCAAGCAGATTCTTGTTTTCTGCTTCCCTCTTGTCCTTGCAAATTTACTTCAGATGCTTTTTAACGTATCTGACATCGTGGTAGTGGGGCAGTTTGCGGGAGCTTCAGCACTTGGGTCCGTAGGCTCCGACTCGCAGCTTGTGTCGCTTCTCGTTGATTTCTTCCTCGGAATGAGTACGGCGGTTAACGTGTTCACGGCCAGATACTTTGGCGCAAACAGTGACAGGGATGTACATGAAACCGTACATACTTCGTTTCTTATACTCATGTCGGCAGGCATTTTCTTTGCTATTTTGGGTATGATTTTTTCACCGACCGTTTTATCACTTATGGGTACCAAGGAAGAGCTTCTTGACGGTGCGGTGCTTTATTTGCAGATTTATCTTATCGGTATACCGGGAACGGCGCTTTACGACTGGGGAAACGGTGTTCTTTCGGCAATCGGCGACACCAGGCGTCCGCTTATTTACCTGTTTATCGCAGGTGTTGTAAACGTAATACTTAACCTGACTTTAGTCTGTGGCTTTAATATGGGAGTTGCCGGAGTTGCAATAGCAAGTGCGGTAAGTCAGTGGATTTCGGGGCTTCTTGTTCTTTTTACACTTTTAAAGAGCACTGCATCCTACGGATTCAGATTTCAGGATGTAAGATTTTACGAAGAAAAAACAAAAAAGCTTTTCTTTATGAGTTATTTAAACGGCTTCCAGTTTGCAATCTACCAGATTGCAAACATCATCATTCAGTCTGCTGTCAACACCTTTGATACGATTACGGTTGAGGGAATCGCGGCGGCTGCAAATGTTGACGGAATAGTCTATACCATGATGACAGCGTTCTACACGGGCTGTTCAAGCTTTATCGGGCAGAATTACGGAGCCGGCAACAGGAATCGTATGCTTAAAAGCTACTTTATCTCGATGGGCTACGCATTCCTGATTGCGTTTGCAATGGGTGCCTTTATATTCGTGCGTCCAAGGTTCATACTGAGCCTGTTTACAAATGACGTCGCCGTAATCGAGGCGGGGGTCTTACGCATGAGGATTATGGCCGCATCGTATTGTGTCTCGGCCTTTATGGACTGCACAACGGCTGCATCGAGGGGACTTGGACGGACGGTCATTCCTACTGTTTTGGTAATTTTGGGGTCCTGTGTCTTCAGGGTAATATGGGTCGCAACTGTATTTGCTCACTTTAGAACTGTTGAGTCACTTTTCTCATTGTACGTATGCTCCTGGACATTGACTGCCATCATAGAGATGGTTTATTTTTTCCTTGTATTCAAGAGGGATACCAAGGACATGAAGCCGGTTACGACGTAGGAGGATTACCTGCTTGAAAAAAGAAAATTGGTTCAAAAGAGTCTTTCTGACTAAACCTGCGAATATACTGTTAGCCATTTGCTTTTTGGGACTTTTGATAATTTGCCTTATCCCGCTTTACAGGCTGAGCCTGTATTCATGTCCTTTTGCCGATGATTACAGCTACGGAATAAACGGAAAGAGGGGCATAGAAACTTACGGAGGCATTATAGGTGCCATTAAGGGAGCCATTAAAGGTGCAAGGCAAATGTGGTATGCCTGGCAGGGTACATATGCATCTATTTTCTTTATGTGTCTTGCTCCGGTTATATTCGGCGAGGAATATCATTTCATAGGCTCAATGTTCATAATCACTATGATTACCGCCGGAACCTTCACATTTACAAACGTTTGTATGCGAAAGCTTTTTAAGGCTGAAAGGTTTAGCTCCGTTTCGGTTGCCGCAATGATTACGACCTGTGTGCTGATGTTTATGTATGAAACCCAGCAGGCATTTTACTGGTACAACGGCGGGGTTCACTATGTGGCAATGCACGGTTTCTTTTTTCTGATGGTGTCATCGGCAATTGTGCTTGTAAAGTCGGAAAAGGTTATAAAGAAAATTATCTTTGCACTACTGACGATGCTTTTTAGCTTCATAACAGCAGGGGCAAATTTTGTAACAACGCTTCAGGGGTTGTTGGCAATTTTTGCGGTATTCATTATTTCACTTTTGATTTTCAAAAATAAAAGAGCTTTGTATCTGATCCCTTCATTAATAACGTATGTTGTCGGATTCTACAAAAACGTATCTGCACCCGGAAATGACAAAAGAGGGGCTTATTTTACCGAAGGGTATGGCACTGCAGAGTCAATATTGCGTTCATTCCTGGAGGCCTTTAAGGCAATTCCCGGCTATACGCGCCTGATAGGACTTGCCGTAATGATAATGGCGGTTCCGCTTATTTTAAATCTTGTAAAAAATGCGGATTTTTCGTTTAAATGGCCATTTCTCGTGCTGTTTCTTTCTTTCTGCTTCTATGCAACGGGATTTACGCCGAGCCTCTATGTATTCGGAAATGCGGGGATTTCAAGAACACAAAATGCTGTTAAGATTACCTACATGGTGCTTTTATTCATAAATGAGATATATTTGCTCGGGTGGGCATCAAGGAAATTTGAAAAAGTAGAAAAATTTGCAAAAATAGGGAATTTCAGCTGGTATTTGTGCTTCGGAATTTTGTTTTTGGTAATCTTCAATTTCGAAAGTAACCAGGCCGGTAATTATTCGGCATACGGAGCATATTACTACGTGCATACGGGCGATGCCGTGAATTTCAGAACCGAATATTTGAATCGAATTGAGCATGTAAAAAGCAGCGGTGCCAATGTTGTAGTTTATCCGTATGTATTTAAACCATGGTTTCTGTATGTGGGGGAAATCAGCACGGAAGCGGGCAACTTTGAAAACGATGCAATGGCTGCTTTCTATGGGAAAGAGAGTATTGTGCTGTATGATGATACAAAGGATTAAACGTTTCCTGGGGATGCGCACGGTTTTTAAGAGGCAGACTTAAATCCGGCGCGGGGACTTACAAGCGAGTCTTTGACTTTGCAACTTCTTGGGAGTAGAGAAAGAAAGGAAGTAAATGGAACAGTATGATGTAACGGGAATGAGCTGCGCAGCGTGCCAGGCAAGGGTCGAAAAGGCTGTCAGCAAGGTGCCCGGAGTGACATCCTGTGCGGTGAGCCTTCTAACAAATTCGATGGGAGTTGAGGGAAGCGCATCGGAAAGCGAAATTATTAAGGCAGTTACGGAGGCGGGTTACGGGGCCTCAAAGAAGGGTGCAAAAAAGAACGACACTTCTTCTAAGGATCAGACGGATGTTCAGATTATTAAGATAAGGAACCGCTTGATAGCCTCGGTTATTATTCTCGTCCCTCTTATGTATGTCTCAATGGGGCATATGATGTGGAATTGGCCGGTACCAAAGTTTTTGTGTGACAATCACATCGGTATTGGTCTTTATGAAATACTTTTAACCATAGCAGTTATGGTGATAAACGGGCATTTCTTTGTGAGCGGATTTAAAGGACTTGTGCATAAATCACCGAATATGGATACCCTGGTGTCTCTTGGAGCGACAGCGTCTTTTGGGTACAGCACCTTCGTTCTTTTTAAAATGACGGTTCTTGAAAGCAGGCAAGATTTTGAAGGCGTTTCGGTACTTGGTATGGATTTTTACTTTGAGTCCGCAGCAATGATACTCACACTTATAACGGTCGGTAAGCTTTTGGAGGCAATTTCCAAGGGCCGCACCACAAATGCGCTAAAGAGCCTTATTAAGCTCAAACCTCAGAGTGCCAACGTGATAAGAGGGGATAAAGAAATACGCATTCCGATTGAGGAAGTAAGGGTCGGGGACATATTTACCGTAAGACCCGGAGAAAGCATCCCTGTTGACGGAATAGTGGTTAAAGGTGAAAGCGCGGTAAATGAGTCGGCACTTACAGGAGAGAGCATACCGGTTGACAAGGGCTTAGGAGACAGAGTTTCGCAGGCCACGATAAACGAATCAGGCTTCATTGAGTGCAGGGCCCAAAAGGTCGGTGAGGATACCTCGCTTTCCAAAATCATACAAATGGTAAGCGATGCGGCTGCTACAAAGGCACCAATTGCAAAGATTGCGGATAAGGTTTCACTTGTATTTGTACCCACGGTTATATCAATTGCAATTATTACGTTTTTCGTATGGTTGTTTTGCGGTGAAAGCGTTGGCTTTGCGGTCGCAAGAGGAGTTTCGGTACTTGTAATAAGCTGTCCCTGTGCACTGGGGCTTGCAACACCCGTAGCTATTATGGTAGGAAGCGGAGTTGGTGCAAAGTCGGGAATCATGTTTAAAACGGCGGCCTCTCTGGAGGCAACCGGCAAGGTGGATATAGTATGCCTCGATAAGACGGGTACGATTACAAAAGGGGAGCCGAAGGTTACCGGTCTTTATCCTGGGAAGGGCATTTCCGAAGACGAACTTCTGACATTTGCGTATAGCCTTGAATCGGGCTCCGAACATCCGCTTGCAAAGGCGGTAAAGGATGAAGCCGTATCAAGGAAGCTTTCACCTTTAGACATGGAAGGCTTTAAGGTGCTTCCCGGTAACGGCTTGGAAGCTTTGATAGCCGGAAAAGAAGCATTTGCCGGAAGTAAGGATTTTATATCGGGTAAGATAAATCTTTCAAAAGAAGAGGTTGATCTGTCACTTAGACTTTCAAAAGAGGGCATGACCCCGCTTTTCTTTGTACGAGAAGGGCACTTAATGGGCATTATAGCGGTTGCTGATGTCATAAAGAATGACTCGCACAATGCAATAACGAGTCTTAAACAGCTTGGTGTGCATACCGTAATGCTTACTGGCGACAATGAGGTTACAGCAAAGGCTATAGCAAAAAAAGCCGGTGTAGACGATGTAATTGCCTCGGTTAAGCCTGATGAAAAAGCAAAGTGCGTTACCGACTTTAAAGGAAAGGGAAGCGTCGCAATGGTCGGAGACGGCATAAACGATGCTCCGGCGTTGACGGTAGCGGATATCGGAATTGCAATTGGTGCAGGAACTGATGTTGCAATCGATGCGGCGGATGTCGTCCTTATGAAGAGCAGTCTCTTAGACGTTGTGGCTGCAATACGTATCAGTCGGGCAACCTTAAAAAATATCCATGAGAATCTGTTTTGGGCTTTTTCCTACAATCTGATCGGGATTCCGCTCGCCGCAGGCGTATTTATAAATGCCTTCGGTTGGAAGCTAAATCCGATGTTCGGTGCGCTTGCAATGAGCTTTTCGAGTTTTTTTGTCGTTACGAATGCTCTGCGCCTGAATATGTGCAAGCCCTACGATGGTAAGCATGACAGGACAGTAAAAAAGGTGTTTAAAGAAGAGAATATTTCTGATATAAAAAGTAATAGCAAGGAGGATACAATGGAAATTTTAGTAAGCGGGATGATGTGCGCTCATTGTGAGGCACATGTAAAGAAGGCTTTGGAAGGCCTTGACGGTGTGACGAACGCAAGCGCAAATCACGAGAGCGGCGTTGTTACCTTAAAGACAGAAAAAGAAGTTTCAATTGATGCCATAAAGGCTGCGATTGAAGACGCGGGGTACGAATTTAACGGCGTAAAGGCCGATTAAAGAAATGCTGCAGGAATGAGACAACCAGGCAGCACAAATATAATTTTTTAAGGAGAACGGATATGGCAAAGCTCTATATCAATCCAAAGGTTAAGAAGGGACATATCAATCCCGAAACCCAGGGACATTTCTCGGAGCATCTGGGGAGATGCATTTATGAAGGTATTTTTGTAGGAAAGGATTCGCCGATTCCGAATGTAAACGGAATGAGATGTGATGTCGTTGAGGCATTGAAGCAGATCAAGGTTCCGGTACTCAGATGGCCGGGCGGATGCTTCGCCGACGAGTACCATTGGAAGGACGGTATAGGACCGGTTGAAAAGCGTAAGAAGATGATTAACACTCACTGGGGTGGAGTCGTAGAGGACAACAGCTTTGGTACCCATGAGTTTATGGAGCTTACACGACAGCTCGGTTGCAAGACTTACGTAAATGGTAACGTCGGAAGCGGAACCGTTCAGGAAATGAGTGAATGGGTTGAGTACATGACCTTTGAAGGTCTTTCACCCATGAGTACGATGCGTACGGAAAACGGGAGCAAAGAGGCTTGGACGGTTGACTACTTCGGAGTAGGCAATGAAAACTGGGGCTGCGGCGGAAACATGCTTCCGGAGTATTATGCAAATCTTTACCGCAGATATCAGACCTATGTACGCAACTACAATCCCGACAGACCGATTCACAAGGTATGCTGCGGGGCAAATGCTTCCGATTACGAATGGACAGACAAGGTGATGGGCACCTGCTTTAAGGGTTCGGGAGACAATCATGGCTTTATGGACGGCATTTCTCTTCATTATTACACTGTTCCCGGCGGATGGAATAATCGTGGCCATGCTACAGACTTTGACGAGAAGAGATGGTATGAGACCCTAAGCGCAACGCTCTTTATGGAACCTCTGCTTAATAATCATGAAGCCATTATGAACAAGTACGATCCCGACAAGAAGGTCGGCCTTATCGTTGATGAGTGGGGCACCTGGTATGACTGTGAGCCCGGTACAAATCCCGGATTCCTTTATCAGCAGAATACCATTCGTGACGCACTTGTTGCAGGCATCAACCTGAATATCTTCAATAAGCACTGCAACAGAGTAAAGATGGCAAATATCGCCCAAATGGTAAATGTGCTCCAGTCGGTACTTCTTACCGACGGTGCAAAGATGATAAAAACACCTACCTATCACGTATTCGATATGTACAAGTATCATCAGGATGCAGAGCTTCTTGAAAGCTCAATTGAAACCGAGAAAATCGGTCTTGAAGAGAAATTCATGGTTCCTAATCTTACGGAGTCAGTATCGCTTGCTAAGGACGGCCATATCCACGTTACTCTTACCAACCTTTCAATCGATACTTCCTATGATATTGATGCGGTACTTACCGAAACGGACATTGAGTCGGTTAAGGGTGAAATCGTAGGCGGAGAGATTCATATGCATAACACCTTTGACAAACCCGAAGAAGTCACCGTGCGTGCCTTTGACGGAGCCAAGGCTACCGGCAACAGCATCAAGCTTACGATACCCGCAAGCAGTGTATTGCATCTGGATGTGACAGTTAAATAAGACTGCGATTTATCCAGCATCCTCAGAAGAACATCACGTTTACGAATGCACTGACCACTTTGGCAAGCTCATCGTGAGCTGAGCCCGTCTATTATTAATTAACAGCAAAGAAAAACCCCCGAAGGAAAATCCTTCGGGGGTTTTAAGCTGATGACGGGAATCGAACCCGTGACCTCCGCCTTACCAAGGCGACGCTCTACCGACTGAGCCACATCAGCCCGACCAAATGATATTATCATAGGTCGATAGTATTTGTCAACAATAATTTACTGTCCTTCGGCAGAAGCTTGTGCGGCAGCCTGAGCCTGCTCAACTCTTATCTGATATTCCGCCTGTTCTGCAGCTAAGTTTCCTTCCCAACCGGGAGTTGAGAAGAAGGTTTCGTCGTGGTGACAGTAGTTTGTGGTGGAAACCGTGCTTGCAGCGGTTCCGGTTCCAAGAGGATCGAGCTCCTCTGCAATTACGTTTGAACCTTCCCAAAGGGATTCATCTTCCACAAGGTTAAGTGTTACGGTTCCTTCATAAGCAAAAGGACAGAGGTCTGTTGCCGCAAGATTATCGTAACCGCAAATTCTGCCGGCGTAGTGAATATTGCAATATTCAGTCGGAACGGTGTCTTTTGTAAAGTATTCACTCTTAATGCAGCCGTCGCAAAGCCCTGCTACGGGGAGAAGACCTGACTGTGAACATACATCTGCCTTGACTATGTCTGCAGGTACAGGGAAGCCTGTGTCTTCCAAGTCTTCGTGGACACGTGTCATAACAGCCTTAAACATGGTCTTCGTGGCCTTTTGTTCTTTGACGGTAAGTACTTCATTGTTATCAAAGCCTACCCAAACGGTCGCGGTGTAGTATGGGCTGAAGCCTGCAAGCCATACGTCGCGTTCGTCCGAAGTGGTACCGGTTTTTGTTGCAATGGTCATCCCTGCAACACGTGCATCCGACGCAGTACCTCTGATGGTCGTATCAATCATGGCATTTGTAAGAAGGTAAGCGGTCTGAGGTGTGATTACCTGACGTGTCGTCTGTTCTCTGTTGTCAAGGATTATGTTTCCATCCGCATCTTCCACGTAAGTATAAAGAATAGGCTCAATATATTCACCGCCGTTTGCGATTGCCGCATAGGCTGCATTTAATTCAAGGTTCGTAACACCGTTTGTAATACCGCCGAGTGCAAGAGGCTGTCCGATATCAGTGAAGATCTGATTGCCTACCTGCTTTGAATCGGTAAGAGTGGTAAAGCCAAAATTAATGAGGTAATTGTATCCAAGCTCGGGAGTAATCTCGGTAATAGTCTTAACGGCAACAATATTCAAGGACTGGTAAACTGCCGTACGGATACTCTGTATGCCGCGGTAGGTCTCACCGTACCAGTTTGCAACGGGAGTGCCGTCAACGTAGTTGAACGGAGCATCCAGATAAACGGAAGCCAATGTCTTACCGCAGGCATCAATTGCGGGAGCAAAGGCCGCAAGTACCTTAAAGCATGATCCGGGCTGTCTGGTAGACTGTGTGGCACGATTCAGTGTACGGCTTGCTGTTTTTTCTCCCCTTCCGCCTATCATGGCAAGAACGTGACCTGTATGCTGATCCTCGATGGTGAAGGAAATCTGTGGCTGAGGTGTTATGGTAACATTTTCCGCATAAACCTCATCGCCTGCTTCGAGAACGGAAGCAGTGTATTCCTCGATATCGGCATAGATTTGTTCTTTATCCGTGTATATCAGGTTGAATTTCGAATTGGACTGTTTAAAGTAAGAAGAGAACATTTCGGAAGAGTGGTTCTCAAGCGTTCCGTCCGCCTTCTGTACAGTAAGCCTGTAATCAAGAAGCCATTTGTCCACTCCTAAGTAGTTATCGGGATTAGCAAATTCTTCGTCACAGATAGCCTGAATCTCTGAATCCTGAGTCGAGTGAATGCTAAGTCCGCCACTGTACATAAGTGAGTATGCCTGATCGGAAGTGTAGCCTGCAGCTATCAAGTCGTCCTCTAACTGCTCCGTCAGCGCATCTACAAAATAGGATGCAACGGAAGCATCCTCGTTGGTGATTTCATTGGCTTCCTGAATGCGATCATAAACATTGTCATTTGCAGCCTCATCATATTCTGCCTTGGTGATGTAACCCAAATCAAGCATCTCGTCAAGAACGGTAACCATACGCTTAGCGTTGTTTTCGGGATGCGTAATCGGGTTGTATTTTGAAGGGTTCTGAGTGATGGAAGCAATAACCGCACACTCTGAAAGGCTTAATTCCCAACAGTTTTTGTTGAAATAACGTAAGGATGCGGCCTGAACACCGAGGGTATTCTGACCCAGGTTGATAGTATTTAAATAGGTAGTAAGAATGGCATCCTTTGTGTAAGTCTTTTCAAGCTGTACGGCAAGGTACTGTTCCTGAATCTTACGCTTTACCTTTTGCATGGTGCCTTCTTCGGTCGCCCAATCGGTAAAGACGTTATTTTTGATGAGCTGCTGGGTAATGGTACTTGCACCCTGCCCCAGAGCTCCGTTCTTTATCGCCGAAAGACCGGCACTCATGATACGTCTGATATCGATACCGTTGTGCTGATAGAAACGCTTGTCCTCGATTGCAACAAAGGCTTTCTTCAAATTGTCGGGAATTTGAGAGCTGTCGATAATGATTCTGTTGGCATTTGAACTTACCAGTTTGTAAATCTGATTTCCGTCGGAATCGTATACAAAGGAAGCACGTCCGGTAGGGGTGACGTTTATGGTGGAAATGTCGGGAGCTGAGGAGAGAATACCTTTAAATACACCTATTCCCACAGATGCTCCGACTATTCCTATTCCTATAACGGCAATGCACAAAAATACGGCAAGATAAAGTAAAAACTTTCTTGCCCATTTGGGACCGCGTGCGTTTAATGCGGCCTGTTTTGCGCGTATGCCTTTTCTTCCGTAATCCATATAAAAGCCTCCGATTAGGATTGTATTATAATTAAAGAAATTTCTCAGCGATGTTAACCTATGCATTATAGCAAATCAGCATTAAAAATAGAAGTCGGATAAGGAAAAGTTCACAAAAACATAAGATTCTGGGGTATAATTGAAAACATGAACGAACAGATACGGGTACTTACGGAAGGCGGAACGGCCGAAACGGAATTAAAAAAATCACGCTTTATAGCCTACACGGAGCCGGTTAACACCGAGGAAGAGGCGAGGAGCTTTATAGAGTCCGTGAAAAAGAAAAACTTTGATGCAAAGCACAATTGTTATGCCTATACGGTGGGCACGGACCTTGAAAAGGTAAAATATTCGGATGACGGAGAGCCCGCGCAAACGGCAGGACTTCCGATATTTACTGTTTTAAAGGAATCCGGGATAAAAAACTGCTGCATAGTAGTGACCAGATATTTCGGAGGTACTCTTCTCGGTACAGGACCGCTTTCTAAAATGTACAGAGACACCGCAAAAGAAGGTCTTTTGAATTCGAAAACGGGTGTTATGAAATCCGGAACCGAATTCAGGATTGATTGTGACTACGGCGACGGCGAGAAGGTGAGACGGTTTCTTGAAAAATCGAAGGGTGTGCTTCTAAATACTGTTTATGCGGAAAAGGTTTCTTTTCTTTTTCGTGTTCCGACGGAGTGCGAAAAAAGCTTCATCGAGAGTATCACATCTCTGACACTCGGGAAGGTGAATCCTGAGAAAATTTCGGAGGGTCTCTTTCTTGACACAAACTCCTGATTGGAAGATAATTACGTAGTATTTCCAAAGCAATTTTAGAAAGGTGGTGGTTTTATGAAGTCAATAGTATCTACTGACAACCCTCTTCCCCGAGCGACAAGAGTAAAAACCACAACTGAAAAGGAGAAATTGCTATGGATGAGATCAAGGAGTTATTAGAAACCAAGCAGTACACCCGCCTGCGCCAAAAGCTTTCCGAACTTTACGATGCCGACATAGCGGCGGTTCTTGAGGAGCTTCCCGAAGAGGACATGATTAAGGTCTTCAGGATACTTCCGAAGGACACGGCGGCGGATGTGTTTGCTTATCTTGAGGTTGATCATCAGCAGATGATTATCACCTCTCTTTCAGAACGTGATGCGGCAAATATTATTAATAACATGATGACCGACGATGCGGTCGATTTGTTTGAGGAAATGCCTGCAAACGTTGTAAAAAAGCTTTTGGCTTCGGCGAGTGCCGAGACCAGACGCGACATAAATCACCTGCTTAAATATCCCGAATCCTCGGCCGGAAGTATCATGACGGTTGAGTATGTCGACCTTAAGGAGAATCTTACGGTTTCGGAGGCTCTTGAAAGAGTACGTAAAATCGGAATGGATTCGGAAACGATAAATACCCTGTATGTGCTTGACAAGGGGAGAAGACTTGTAGGCTTTCTGACCCTTAGAAAGCTCCTGCTTGCAAAGCCCGACGACGTAGTGAGCGACCTGATGCACGAAAACGTTGTTTCCACGACAACACTTACGGATCAGGAAGATGTTGCAAGACTCTTTAAAAAGTACGATTTTACGGCAATGCCCGTTGTGGACAATGAAAATCGTATGGTCGGAATCATTACCGTCGACGATATCGTGGACATCCTCGAAGAAGAAACCACAGAGGATATCGAAAAGATGGCAGCTATCGTGCCTTCCGACAAGCCGTACATGAAGACAAGCGTTTTTGAAACCTGGAAGAAGCGTATTCCGTGGCTGCTTCTTTTGATGGTCTCGGCAACCTTTACGGGCGGAATTATCACAAGATTCGAAGATGCCTTAAGTGCTTATGTGGTGCTGACGTCCTTTATCCCCATGATAATGGATACGGGTGGAAATGCGGGCGGACAGGCAAGTGCAACCATCATCCGCGGACTTTCACTTGATGAGATTGAATTTAAGGATTTCTTTAAGGTTTGCTTTAAGGAAATAAGAGTTGCAATCGTATGCGGACTGACGCTTGCAGCATGCAATTTCCTAAAGCTTATCCTGCTTGACGGAATCTCGATTACGGTGTCAATGGTGGTTTGCTTAACCCTTGTAGTGACCGTTACCATTGCAAAGCTTGTGGGCTGCATGCTTCCCATGCTTGCAAAGAAGGTCGGTTTCGATCCGGCGGTAATGGCAAGTCCATTTATCACGACAATTGTGGATGCACTTTCACTGCTTATTTATTTCAGATTTGCTACGGTGATTTTGGGTATTTAAGAAATTATTAAATGGTAATAAAAGCCATACGGTAGTACCATATAGTTATTAAAAACTACAAGTGGAGCCTTTATGTATAAACGCGAAAAACAAAGCTGGCTCAAGCATTTTGATTTTACCTTGCTTGACATTCTTTGTACACAGCTTGCTTACATAATTGCATATTGCCTCAAGTTTAGGACACATTCGCTTCCTTATGCCAATGAATGGTATGAACGTTTGGCGGTAGTAATGGTTTTGGTAGAGATTCTTGTTGCGTTCTTTACCGAAGCTTACAAGGATGTTTTGAGGCGAGATAAGGTCAAAGAATTAAAAAGAACGATTATCAACAGTTCTTTAACCTATTTCATGGTTATTCTTTACATATACAGTACGAAGCTTGCCGAGGCATATTCGCGTAAGGTATTATACGGCTCGTGGCTACTCTCTATTCCTATTTGTTACGTTGTAAGGATTGTTTGGAAGAGCTTTATCCGCATGAGAGTCATTGAAGACAAGAACAGGGCGGTTATGGTACTGCTTGCCTCTGATAGTGAGGTTGAAAGCTGTATCAGAGAATTTGAAAGAAACAGATACCGTAATTTTGTGGTAAAGGGTATCGTCATAATGGACAAGGACCGTAAGGGCGATGTGATAAGGGATGTGCCGGTTGTTGCAAACGTTACGGATTTTCTTGAATATGTGCGTACTCATGTCGTAGATGAGGTTTTCATAAACAGTAATGATTTATCGGTAAGCGAACGTCTTTCAGACCAGCTTATTGAAATGGGTGTAACGGTTCATTTCAAGATCATGCATGAGCATGGAATCGCTGCAAACAAGGAAGTCGAAAAGATTAACAATTATCTCGTACTTACTTCGAGCATGAATATTGCTACTCCCAGACAGCTTTTTATAAAGAGGGTCATGGATATAGCGGGGGCATTGGTAGGCCTTGTCTTTACATTGATAGCTTTCATAATCTTTGCTCCGATTATCAAGCTTCAGTCTCCGGGACCGGTGTTCTTTACCCAGACAAGAGTCGGAAGAAACGGACGTAAGTTTAAGCTATATAAATTCCGCTCCATGTATACGGATGCGGAAGAGAGGAAGGCTGAGCTTATCAAAGACAACAAGATGCAGGGCAATATGTTCAAGATTGAGAATGATCCGAGAATCATTCCAATCGGGCATTTTATGCGAAAATATTCGATTGACGAGCTTCCTCAGTTTTTCAATGTATTGAAGGGTGACATGAGTCTGGTAGGAACCAGACCTCCCACAGAGGATGAGTTTGTGTCATATGAAGCACATCACAGGGCACGTCTTGGCATAAAACCCGGAATCACAGGTATGTGGCAGGTAAGCGGAAGGTCGGATATTACGGATTTTGAGGAGATTGTAAGCTTAGACACAGCCTACATTTCCAACTGGAATTTGGGATTAGATATAAGAATTCTTTTTAAGACGGTTTTGGTCGTAATAAGAGGAAACGGGGCCGTATAATGATTGATTTAAGCATATCGATAGTTGCTTACAATGATGAAGGTGATGTTAGAAAAGCAGTGGAGTCCATCGAAAGGTGTACTCCCTTACTTTTATCCAAAAAAATATATATTGTCGACAACAGCACCGTGGATAACGGGCTAAAAAGGCTCACGGAAGAATATGAGGACGTCTGCTATATTAAAACAGGCACAAATTTGGGCTTTGGGAAAGGGCATAACCTCGTACTTTCAAAGCTTGACTCAAAGTATACTGCAATAGTAAATCCTGATATAATTCTTACGGGTGATGTATTTACTCCGCTTATAAAGTTTATGGAAGAAACGAACGCAGGAATGAGCGTTCCGAGGATTACGGGCGAGGACGGAACACTTCTTGAGGTTTACAGGCGCGAGTTGACTCCTTTTGATATGTTTATCAGGATGTTTGTTAAAATAGGATTTAAGAAAAGAAAAGCATATCACACCATGCAGGATATGGACTATGATAAGCCTTTCAGGGTGCCTTTTGCACAGGGTAGCTTCCTATTAATAAAAACGGAGCTTTATAAAAAAATAGGCGGATTTGATGAGAGGTTCTTTCTGTATATGGAGGATGCGGACCTTTGTAAGAGGGTAAACGAGGAGTCAAAGCTTCTTTATTGTCCGTATGCATCGGTGATTCATAAATGGAACAAGGGGTCACATAAGAGCCTTAAGCTGTTTACCTACCATGTTAAATCAAGCTTTAAGTATTTTAAAAAGTGGCGCAGTTAGCCTTTGCGGCATAAAGAGAGTATAATGTCGGTATGAAAAATAAAATTGATGACGGTCAGATGGATTTCTTTGGTCTGTTAAGTGAATATACGGACGACCAGGGTGCAACCGTGCGTGTCAGGGAACCAAAGCGCAGTATCATCTCACGAAAATCGGATGATGACTACGTGCAGCTTACGATTAATTTGGGAAAGAAGGCGGAGCCTGTAAAGGAAGAGCAGGGAAGGGTTGAGCCTGAAAAGCCGGAGAGTGTAAAGGAAGAGCCCAAGAATGCAGAATCCGAAAAAGAGGAACTTTTAAAAGAAGAGACTTTAAAAGAGGCACCTTTAAAGAAAGAGCCAAAAGAGGTTAAGCCTGAAAAGCCGGAGAGTGTAAAGGAAGAGCCTTACGAGAAGGGAGCCTCAGACGTAAGAAAGCGGTTGTTATTTAAAGATTGTGTGCGCTGCTGGTGTCATGACTGTAAGCACAATCTTTACAATGAAGCCGTTCCGAGGGAGCTTGCCGGAAGGATGATTCCCTGCCCTGCCTGCAAGACCTGTGAGGAAGACGGAGGCGCCTCTTTGTGCGAAATCGGAAATGCCAAAGAAGGCTGCAGATTGAGAGCGCTTGAGGAAGGGATTATCATTCCCGAAACAGAGGAGATTTGATTAATTTATGAAGATTATTGTTGTCGGATGCGGAAACGTAGGTTCAATGCTTGCGAGAACCCTCAGTGCGGAAGGACACAACATAACCGTGATAGACTCCAATCCCGTTACGGTTAAGGAACTTTCAAACGAGCTTGATATAATGGCGATAAACGGAAATGGGTCAACGCTTGAAGTACTTCAGAATGCAGGTACGGAGAGCGCGGACCTCCTGATTGCCGTTACGGATTCCGATGAAAGAAATCTTTTGTGCTGCCTGATTGCAAAAAAGTGCGGCACGAAGAATACAATCGCCAGGGTCAGAAACCCCGAATATAAAAATGAAATTGAATTTATAAAGAATGACTTAGGACTTTCTTTGTCCGTTAATCCGGAGCTTTTTGCGGCAGACGAAATAGCAAGGCTTGTAAAATTCCCGACAGCCATTGAAATCGACGCTTTTGCGGGAGGCAAGGTCGAGCTTCTAAAGTTCGAGGTTTCAAAGGACAGCCCGATTTGCGGACTCGTTCTTAAAAACTTAAAGAAGGATTTAAATTCCGAAGTTCTTATCTGCATTGTTGAAAGAGGAAGCGAAACACTCATCCCGACCGGTGATTTTACGCTTCTGGAGGGCGATAAGGTTTCCTTTATAGCATCTGGAAAGAAGGCAGTTGAATTTTTTAAGGCCATAAAGATGAGCCAGGGAAAGATTCGTGCAGTAATAATCGTCGGTGGCGGCGAAACGTGTTTTTATCTTGCAAAGAAGCTTCTTTCAAGCGGAGTTCAGGTTAAAATCATCGAAAAGGACAAAAAACGATGTGAGGAGCTTGCAGATGTACTAAACGATGCCGTTATTATAAACGGAGATGGAGCCGATAAAGGACTTCTCGGAGAGGAAGGCCTTGACAGGGCCGATGCTTTTGTTTCTTTATCCAATCATGATGAAGAAAATATTATGATGTCCATTTATGCAAAGAAGGTAAATCCGCGTATCAAGATTATTACAAAGGTTCACAGGAACGCCTACGATGAGATCATCAATGATCTAAATATCGGAAGCATTATAAATCCAAAGCTACTGGCTGCTGAAAACATCATCAAATACGTGCGTGCCATGTCAAACACCGGCGATTCCAATATGGAGACGCTTTACAGGCTCAATGACGGACGTGCCGAGGCGATGGAATTTACCGTACGCGAGACTTCGGAACTTGTTGACAGACCTCTTTCGGAGCTTAAGCTTAAAAAGAACGTAATTGTAGCTTCCATAGTGAGGAAGGGACAAATCGAAACACCTAAGGGCTCAAGCGTTATTAAGGTCGGTGACAAGGTCATAATCGTTACGACCAATACAGGATTTGACGATATCAAGGACATTTTGGCATAGGTATCTTATGAATAAATCAATCATCAGATTTATATTATGCAAAGTACTGCAATTTGAAGGCATCTTTTTATTACTTCCCTTTGCTGTTTCGCTGTTTTACGGGGAAAAAGAAGGGCTTGCGTATCTTTTTATTGGTGCTTTGACGCTGATTTTGGGAACGCTTGGCTCGCTTTTTAAGCCAAAGAGCAAGGTTTTTTATGCACGCGAGGGCTACGTCGTGGTTTCACTTGCATGGATATTGCTTTCCATTGTGGGCGCATTCCCTTTCTTTATCACAAAAGAAATACCTTCCTATATGGATGCCTTTTTTGAAACGGTATCGGGATTTTCGACTACGGGTGCGACCGTACTTGTTGATGTGGAGACTCTTTCACACACTTCAATGTTTTTCAGGTGCTTTACCAACTGGATAGGCGGCATGGGCGTTTTGGTATTCATAATGGCTGTTATTCCATTATCGGGAAGCGCAAACATGCACCTGATGAGGGCTGAAACACCCGGAGCTGACGTCGCAAAGCTTGTTCCGAAGGTGAAAAACAACGCAACCATCCTTTACGGGATGTATATTGTTCTTACGGTTGTTTTATTTGCGGCTTACCTAATAGCCGGGGTTAGCGTATATGATTCGTTGATTCTTTCGTTTGCCACTATGGGAACGGGTGGATTTTCGAGGTTAAATGACAGTATTGCCGGATATTCGGTATCTGTACGCATTATTACTGCAATCTTTATGCTCCTGAGCGGTATTAATTTCAATGCTTATTTCCTGCTTTTAAGCAGGCGTATAAAGGATTTCTTCAGGATCGAGGAAATCAGATATTATTTCTACATGATAGTCGTAAGCACAGCTGTCATAACGTTTCAGCTTAAGAATGTTTATCCTACATTTAAGGAATGTCTGTCAAAATCGCTGCTTCAGGTGGTAAGTGTGGTATCTACGACGGGCTACGCCGCAGCGGATTTTGATACCTGGCCGATGCTTTCAAAAATGATAATTATGATGCTTATTGTGGTAGGCGGCTGCGCCGGAGCCACGGCCTGCGGAATCAAAATATCACGCGTTATTATTCTTTCGAGAACACTTAACCGTGAACTTTCACATTTGACACATCCGAGAAGTATCAGAAAGGTGAAGCTTGATTCAAAATCAGTGGGAGAGGATACGATAAAGAACGTGTCGTCTTTTATCTTCGCATACCTGCTTTTGGTAATTGTATCAACACTTTTAATAAGTATAAACGGGTTTGATTTTACGACGACATTTACTTCGGTAATTACCTCGGTGGGAAATGTCGGTCCGGGACTTTCGATGGTTGGGCCCATGGGAAATTATTCGGAGTTTTCCGCATTCAGTAAGCTTGTACTTTCTTTTGACATGCTTGCGGGAAGACTTGAAATATTCCCGATGCTGGTACTGTTCTATCCCGGAGCGTGGAAGAAGTCATGAAGAAACAAAGATTTTTATTTTGGATTATATTATTGGTCCTTTCAGCCTGTGAATTGCTGCTTTCATGGAGAGTTAACGGATTTTCGGACGCATATGTCGAAAAGGTCTTTCCGATATTTTTAAATACTTATGGAAGAATCAGTGCGCTGTTTCCGTTCTCAATCGGAGAAATGCTGATTTACACAGCGGTCATATATACCGTCTTCACGGTTGTAATCTGGATGTGCAGGTTTGTGCATTTTGTGGACGGTCGTGACAGGCTTAAGGGTTTTTCAAGAGTCAATTCAAAGATATTTTTTAAGATACTTATTTTTATTTGTCTTGTCCAGGTGCAGAATTGTTTTGTTCTTTATCATACTTCAACCCTGTATGAGGGTACGGAGGCAGAAAGCTTTCAAGGCACAAAGGATGAGCTTATTGCTTTAAGGGAGAGGCTCGCCGGCAGGGCAAATGAGCTTTCACTTACCTTTGAAAGAAACGAAAAGGGCGAAATCATCTACGACGGTGACATTAAAGAAACCGCTAAGGCGGCAATGAGGAATCTTGGAGATGAGGCTAAAGAAAGACTTGGCAGTGAGGACGAGCAGCTGCTTGATAAAAAGCTATCGCTTTTATCGGGATTTTATTCAAGTCCCAAGGCCTTTTATAAGTCGGACTTTTTCAGCCAGCAGTATATTAAGGGATATTATTTTCCTTTTACTTTGGAAGCAAACTACAATAACCTTATGTACATTGCAAACCTTCCTGATACCATGTGCCATGAATTAAGCCACTTAAAGGGCTTTATCTATGAGGACGAGGCTTCCTTTATTGCTTATCTTGCCTGCATCAGTTCGGGGGATGAGTTTTTTGAGTACAGCGGCATCCTAAATGCCCTTTCATATGTGGATTCGGAAATAGATAAAGAAGCTTCCGCAGACGAGAGCCTGGATTATTTACTCACGGCAGAAAACGATTATGTGCGTTTCGACAAGACCTTCCTCACAAGCGAAGCATGGGCAGAGGTCGAAAGCGATGCTTTGATAGATACGAAGAAGGTTTCAAAGGCTTCCGACACCTTCCTTGATGCGAACCTTACGCTTAACGGGATCCCGGATGGGATAATTTCGTATTCGAGGATGGTAAAGCTTTTGCTTAAGTACTATCACGAATGGGAATAATATTTTCTAAATATAAGCCTTTCGGAGTGTGACAATCCTAAACTGCTTTATAAAAATTGGAGATTAAAATGGTAAAAGAAGAAATCAGATTAAGAAGCGTAATACTGCATATACTTGATTCATCTACCGGAGAACCGGTTCTTTCGGATGATTTTCTCGAAATGGGTTCGGAGCTATCCGATTTCATAAAGGAGCATATAGCAAAGATTTTTTCGGGTGACGATTCAAAGAAATGCGAGTTTCATAAGAGCGAATCGGAAATATACAAGCTCTTAAATGAATACGATGATGAGAACTTTATCCCAATCAGCAAGGATATAGCAAGCTTTCTTTATACAATCATGAATGCAAATCCGGATATTCCGTCAGCGGACCTTTTCATAGCAAGATTTACGAGCGATTCCCTTGAATATCTTGCAATTTTGAAGATGAATTACAAGGCAATGTATACGCACAGGTCGATTCCCGAAAACGATTTTGTGAGAAATGAGGTTTACAGCTTCAAGGAGCTTCTTCCGAAGGAAGGGCAGCGCTTGAGCGAAGCCTGCGTAATAAGGCTTAACGATTTGAATGTCTGGCTTATTGAGAAGAAGGCAGAGATTAACGGAAAGAAGGAAGACTACTTCAGCGAGCTTTTCTTAAAGTGCCGAGCCAAGCTCAGTGATAAAAAGAAACTTACTCTTGTACAGAAGGCAATAGAGAGCGTAAACAATCAGGCCTTTGATGAAGCCTTCAGGTATGAACCCCAGATGAAGGCAAAGGCCATCATAAATGAAGAGCTTGATAAAAACGGCGGATTCGTGGTCGAAGAGCTCGGAGACCGTGTCTTTGAAGGCAGGGAGGATTTGAGGACGGAGTATCAGAACCGCCTTGAGAAGTACAATATTGTAAAAGAAGATGTGCTTCCGCAAAGTGAGTCTACCACAAAGCGTTTCAAGAGACAGCTGCTCCTTACGGATACAGGCATTGAAATTAAGATTCCGATGGAGCAGTATGAAACAGGAAATGTCGAATTTATCACAAATCCCGACGGCAGCACTTCTTTGACCATAAAGAATATCGGGAATATCAATGCTAAATTCTGATGACGAAAGTTCGTAAACGATGCGGAAGGATAACTTGAATTATCCGGAGCCTTGGGCTATCCGAAAACTAAACCTTGTGATTATATAGGCACATTTTAAGCGTTTTTCACTTCCGCATTACATATTGGACTGCTCGTTTTATTCTTTTTCATATGGTCTCGCAGGGGACTTGGAGTGAGTTTTTAAATTACATCGGAAAGTCGGATGCGGCGGGTGTATAGGAGAATTTTTATGGGAAACATGATCGACTATGTAAAGGACTTAAGTGAAGTCAGCTTTGAAGAAGTCCCGTTTCAAACAGAGGATGCACTTGTGTTCAGCGAGCTTTGCTATCTTAAGTTTGACGGTATTGTTAAAGGGCAGAATGGTGAGGGCATTTCTTTATCCGAGATTGACAATTCCGCGGAAAAAGAAAAACTTTTCTGCATTAAAGCCTACGAAAAAGATAACCGTGCGCTTTTTAAGGCACTTACGGAAAGCAGGAGATTTAAGGACTTAGAACTTTCCGACTATGTAAATTACGTAGACAAGGAATCCGAAACGCAGTTTAGCGCAATATTGTTTACGATTCCCGGAAACGCATATTTCATCGCGTTCAGGGGAACGGATGAGACGATGTGCGGCTGGCAGGAGGACTTTAAATTGGCGCTTAAAAAGCCCATTATCGGACAGACCTTAAGCACTGCATATATCAATACAATAGCAGAGCGGATTAAAGCCCCGTTTTTTGTCGGCGGACATTCAAAGGGCGGAAATCTTGCAATGTATGCTGCCATGTGTGCTTCGGATTTTGCAAAGAATCTGATCGTTAAGATTTATAGCTTTGACGGTCCTGGCTTCAGACCTGAGTTTTTGGCTGAAACGGAAGCTAAAGATTTTAAGTCAAAGCTTGTAAGTGTCATTCCAAAGTCTTCGCCTGTGGGAATGCTGTTAAACAATCCCGGTGAATATACGGTCATAGAGGCAAAGTCGGTGGGCGTGCTCCAGCATAATCCTTACAACTGGGTATTCAATAAGGGAAATAAGCTTTCCGAAAGCTCGATGACGGAGCAGCACAAGATGTTCATGAAGTCCATGAATGATTTTATCCTCTCCTTAGACGAAGAGTCGCTTTCAAAGCTGACACTTCTTTTGTGCGGTGCGCTTGATGCCACAAACGCAAGCACGACGGAGGAGTTTAAGGCAAATGCAGGGAAGCATACGAAGGCTTTAATCGAGGCTGGAAAGGCACTTGACGATGAGTCAAAAGAAATGGCTCAGAAGTTTTTAAAGACGTATACGGAAATTGCCGGAGATATGATAAAGGAAAATTTTTCAAACTGGTACAATTCGGTTGTGGAGAATTTCAAATCAAAATAATGATTTAGACACGCTGTCAGACAGAAATGATTCATGCATTTGACTGTCAGAAATGTAAGCGTTTACAACTGTTCAATAATTGCAAAGTTTTTTAATGAAAACGAAAAGAAACTTGCAAAAATGTTTGTTATTATGTAATTGTTCAGAGCTAAGATGAATTTAAGAACCCGTACGTCGTGTTACAAAAAAGCGAGTCTTGACATTTGTCTGGCGAGATACCGATATGTGCAGAAAAGCGTGATTTGCACGATTTTAGCAACAGACGGTATGAACGGTTTCATATTTTATTTTATAAAGGAAATCTTTATAAGGAGGTTACAGTATGGAGGTAAGAACTGCGTCAAGCCCCAAGGACATGAAGAATTATGATACCAAGCGCCTGAGAGAAGAGTATCTGATTGATGACCTGTTTAAGCCTGACGAAATCAAGCTTGTATACAGTCATATTGACCGTATCATTACAGGCTCGGCAGTACCTGTTAAGCCTTTAAAGCTTACCGCAGGAGAGGAACTCAAGGCTGAGTACTTCTTGCAGAGACGTGAAATGGGAGTGATCAATATCGGTCCCAAGGGTTACATCACCATCGACGGAAAGCGTTACGAGGTCGGACACAAGGAAGCAATGTATATCGGAATGGGAGCAAAGGATATCGTGTTTGAAAGCGACGATTCGAAAAATCCCGCTAAATTCTATATCAATTCCGCTCCGGCGCATATGACATATCCCACAAAGCTTATAAAGCTTGAGGGCACACCTTCGGAAGATGTGGTCATCGTTAAACCCGAGAATAAAAAGGAACTCGGTTCCTTAGAAGAAGCAAACCATCGTACGATTAACAAGTTCATCCTTCCCGGTCAGGTAGAGACCTGCCAGCTTGAAATGGGTATGACTCACTTAGAGCCCGGCTCCGTATGGAACTCGATGCCCTGTCATACACACGATCGCAGAATGGAAGTTTATTTGTACTTTGATATGGATGACGACCAGATGCTGATGCACTTCTGCGGCGAGCCCACGGAAACAAGACATATTGTCATGCACAATGAACAGGCGGTTATTTCACCCAGCTGGTCCATTCATTGCGGATGTTCCACAAAGAACTACACGTTTATCTGGGGTATGGTAGGCGAAAATCAGGACTTTGATGATATGGATGATGTAAGACCCATAGATTTAAGATAAAAAAAGGAGGATTTAAAAATGAGCAACATTCTTGACAAGTTTTCACTTAAGGGCAAGGTAGCATGGATTACAGGTGCTTCCTACGGACTCGGCCTTGCATATGCAAAGGCTTATCACGAGGCAGGAGCTAAGATTGTATTCAACGATATCAAGCAGGAGCTTGTAGACAGAGGCTTAGAGGAATACAAGAAGCTTGGAATCGAAGTTTACGGCGCAGTTTGCGACGTTACAAAAGAGGATCAGGTATTAAAGTTTGTTTCGGACGTTAAGGAAAAGGTCGGCTCCATCGATATTCTTGTAAACAATGCAGGTATCATTAAGCGTATTCCCATGACCGAGATGTCGATTAATGATTGGAACGCAGTTATAAATGTAGACTTAACAGGTCCCTTCATTTGCTCGAAGGCAGTATTACCGGATATGATGGAAAAGGGCTACGGAAAGATTATAAATGCTTGTTCCATGATGTCAGAGTTCGGTCGTGAGACTGTTTCAGCATACGCAGCAGCAAAGGGCGGCTTAAAGATGCTTACCAGAAACATCTGCTCCGAGTATGGTCAGTACAACATTCAGTGTAATGCTATCGGACCCGGCTACATCGCAACTCCTCAGACAGCACCTTTACGTGCAAAGGGACCCAACGGCGAGATGGCTCCTTTCGATCGTTTCATTCGTTCAAAGACACCTGCACAGAGATGGGGACGTACGGAAGACCTTATGGGACTTGCAGTATTCCTTGCTTCTCCTGCATCTGATTTTATAAACGGACAGGTTGTTTATATCGACGGCGGTATCAGCGCTTATATCGGACAGGATCCAAGCAACCTTGATGCTTCAAAGTTTGCTGATGAAATTGAAGAGACACCCGATATCAAGGTTAACGACTAATGCTGTTTTCCAGGGGCTTTAAGCCCTTGGAATTTGTGAGGTTTATCTATGAAAATTGCACTTATAAATGAAAACAGCCAGGCTGCAAAGAACTCCGTAATCGAGACCGAGTTAAAGAAGGTCGCCGAGGCTAAGGGACATACCGTTTACAATTACGGCATGTATTCGGCTGACGACGAGGCACAGCTTACCTACGTTCAGATAGGTATTCTTGCTGCAGTTTTGCTTAATTCAAAGGCAGCCGACTTTGTGGTTACAGGATGCGGAACAGGCGAAGGTGCCATGCTTGCCTGCAATTCCTTCCCGGGAGTAATATGTGGACACGTCGAAGATGCTTCGGATGCATTCATGTTTACCCAGATAAATGACGGAAATGCAATTGCGATGCCTTTTGCAAAGGGCTACGGGTGGGGCGCAGAGCTCAATTTGAGATACTGCTTCGAAAGACTGTTTGAGATGGAAGGCGGCGGAGGCTACCCTCCGGAAAGAGTTGTTCCTGAACAGCGCAACAAGAAGATTCTTGATGAGGTAAAGACTCATACCTACAGGAATATCTGTGATATCCTAAAAGAGCTTGACAGAGACCTTGTAAAGGGAGCACTTTCCACCAAGGGCTTCAAGGATTATTTCTACGACAATTGCAAAGACGACGAAATTTTAAAGACGGTTAAAGAGATTCTTGCATAAATAAAAAGGAGAATTTATGAACGACGTATTAAAAAAAATAGCCAATATCGGTATTGTTCCGGTTGTTGTGCTTGATGACGCAAAGGATGCAAAGCCTCTTGCAAAGGCATTAATAAACGGAGGACTTCCCTGTGCCGAGGTTACATTCAGAACCGCAGCCGCAGAGGAATCAATTAAGATTATTGCAAAAGAATATCCGGAGATGCTTGTAGGTGCGGGAACCGTTCTTACAATCGATCAGGTAGACAGAGCCGTTAATGCGGGCGCAAAGTTTATCGTAAGCCCCGGATTCAACCCCAACATTGTTAAGTACTGTATTTCAAAGAACATTCCAGTTTGCCCCGGCACGAACAATCCTTCAAATATCGAGGCAGCACTTGAACTTGGTCTTGACGTTGTAAAGTTCTTCCCTGCAGAAGCTTCGGGCGGAATTGAAATGATTAAGGCTATGGCAGCACCTTATACGAATGTTAAGTTCATGCCTACAGGCGGCATCAACGCAAAGAACATCTGCGATTATCTTGCATTCGACAAGATTATTGCCTGTGGCGGTTCATGGATGGTTAAAAAGGACTTAGTCGCAGCTGGTAAATTCGATGAAATTGAAAAGCTTACCGAAGAAGCAGTACGCACCATGCTCGGTTTCTCACTTCGTCATATCGGTATCAACTGCGAGGATGGCGATAAGGCTGAGAGCGTTGCAGATTCCTTTGACAATCTCTTCGGCTTTACGAAGAAGGTCGGCAATTCATCCGTATTTGCCGGTGTTGAAATCGAAGCAATGAAGAAGATCGGTCGCGGAAGTAACGGACATATCGCTATCGGTACAAATTCCGTTGCAAGAGCAAAAAATTATCTTGAAACCGTTAAGGGCGTTAAGTTTATCGAAGATTCCGCATGCTTTAAGGGAGAGAAGCTCACAGCTATCTATCTTGAAGGCGAAATCGGCGGATTTGCAGTTCATCTTGTTCAGAAATAATTGTGTAGGAGGAAATTCTAATGGCAAAGGTTATTACAATGGGAGAGATTATGTTAAGACTCTCCACACCCAATTTTGAAAAGTTCATACAGGCTGACGAGTTTGATATCAATTACGGAGGCGGCGAAGCAAACGTTGCAGTATCACTTGCAAACTATGGTCATGACGCAGAGTTCGTAACGGCCGTTCCTAACAATGAAATCGGTGAGTGTGCAATTGCAGCACTCAGAAAGTACAATGTTGGCACGAAGCACATCGCAAAGTGCGGTGAAAGACTTGGTATCTATTATCTTGAGAGCGGTGCTTCCGTTCGTCCTTCAAAGGTTGTATACGACAGAGCTCATTCATCAATCTCAACTGCAACCGAAGAAAACTTTGATTTTGATGCTATCTTCGAAGGCGCTGACTGGTTCCACTTCACGGGAATTACTCCCGCACTTTCGGATTCGGCAGCAGCTCTTACCGAGAAGGCTTTGATCTGTGCGAAGAAGCACGGAGTAAAGGTTTCCGTAGACTTAAACTTCCGTAAGAAGCTTTGGAGCTCGGAAAAGGCACAGAGCGTTATGAAGAATCTTATGAAGTACGTTGATGTCTGCATCGGCAACGAAGAAGATGCAGAGCTTGTACTCGGCTACAAGCCCGGTAAGACCGACGTTACAAGCGGCGAGCTTGAGCTTCAGGGATACAAGTCAATCTTCGAGCAGATGGTTGCAGATTACAACTTTGAATATTGCGTATCTTCCTTGAGAGAGTCACACTCCGCATCTGACAATGGCTGGTCTGCTTGCATTTACAGCGGTGCTACAAAGGAATTCTATCATTCCAAGAAGTACAATCTTCACCCCATTGTTGACAGAGTAGGCGGTGGAGATTCCTTCGCAGGTGGCGTAATTGCAGGCCTCTTGGACGGTAAGGACTTCAAGGCAGCTCTTGAGTTTGGCGTAGCTGCATCTGCATTAAAGCATACGATTCCTGGCGACTTTAACTTCGCTTCACGCAAAGAGGTTGAAACCCTTGCAGGCGGAGATGCTTCCGGAAGAGTTCAGAGATAAATATTTAACTCTGTCGAGTTTCAAGCTCCGACTGAGTTAAGCGCTTCGCAAGGATGCACACGGATTTAAAGAGGCAGATGTCTACCAAGGCAGACTCAAGTCCGGTGCCGGAGACCTGCGAGTAAGTTTTGACTTTTTGTCAGCCCGTCGCTTATTGAAAGCGACGGGCTTTTTTACCATGTAGGAAAGTGCTTTGCAGTCTTTTATATGCAAAAAGGGACTATACGCCGCTTATGCAGGGGTGCCTGGCGTAAAGAGGTTCGCAAGCGAAGCTCTTTTTTTGGTTGGTGATAAGTGATATAATCGTTGATGTTTCCGGAATTGCAAGACAATCCGGTATCAGATTTATTTTCCCCGGGAGACGATATGAGTATATACGATAAGCTCAACGAGCAGCAGAAAGACGCCGTTTTTACCGTAGACGGACCGCTTTTGATACTTGCGGGTGCAGGAAGCGGAAAGACAAGTGTCATCACACACAGAATAGCTTATTTGATAGATGAAGCAAATGTTAATCCTTACAATATCTTGGCCATCACCTTTACCAACAAGGCGGCAAAGGAGATGCGAGAGAGGGTAGACAGAATTGTCGGATACGGGTCGGAGCAGATTTTTGTTTCTACCTTTCATTCCATGTGCGTTCGTATTCTAAGACGGTTTGCAGACAAACTCGGCTATGACAATAATTTTACGATTTATGATACCGACGATCAGAAACAGGTGATCAAGGAAGTTGCAAAAAAGCTTGAGATTGATACAAAAATTATTAAGGAAAAAGCAATTTTAAATCTGATTTCCGCATGCAAGGACGAGCTTGTCACACCAGAGCAGTTTTCACTTGAATCGATGAGCGACTTTTCAAAAAGAAAGATGGCACAGGCGTATACCGAATACCAGCGAAGTCTAAAGAAAAACAACGCCTTTGATTTTGACGATTTGCTAATGAAGACTGTTGAACTTTTCAAGGCTGAGCCCGAGGTACTTACCAATTACCAAAACAGATGGCAGTATATTTTGGTCGATGAGTATCAGGATACGAATACTGCACAATTTGAACTGATAAGGCTGCTTGCGGGGTCAAAGCACAATCTCTGCGTTGTGGGTGATGATGACCAGTCTATTTACAAATTCAGAGGAGCAAACATTCGTAACATCCTTGATTTTGAGCATTACTATCCGGAAGCTAAGGTTGTAAAGCTTGAGCAAAACTACAGATCGGTCGGGAATATACTTAAGGCCGCAAACTCCGTTATCCGCAATAACTCGGAGAGAAAGTCAAAGGCATTAAGGACTACAAAACCGGACGGAGAAAAGATTCATTACAGAAACTTCGACACAGCCGCTGAAGAAGCCGAGTATATCAGCTTAAACATTGCCAAGTCCGTTAGGAAGGGTGAGTCTTTATATGGAGAGAATGCCATTCTTTATCGTACGAATGCACAGTCACGACTGATGGAAGAAAGGCTTGTAAGAGACAATGTTCCCTACAGGATAGTCGGCGGCGTCAACTTTTATTCAAGACGCGAAATAAAGGATCTCTTAGCCTACTTAAAGACTATTGACAACGGGAAGGATGACCTTTGCTGTAAGCGTATCATTAATATTCCGAAGCGTGGAATCGGGGCTGCGACCATAGCAAAGCTTCAGGCGGCAGCGGATGAGCACAGCGCTTCTCTATTTGATGCGATTTTAAATCCTGAATGGACTGATATTAAAGGCGGAACGGCTGAAAAGCTTCGTTCTTTTTCCAATATGATATTAAGGCTCAGAGCGGTTAACAGCGAAGAGGGACCTTTAAAGACGTTAAAGGAAACTCTTGATATCACAGATTATATCAACCAGATGGATGTTTCTTCGGATGAAGAAGCAGATGAGCGTATAGAAAATATCGAAGAGTTTATTTCAAAAGTGAGGACATATGAGGATGAGCACGAGGATGCGACTCTTTCGGGACTGTTGGAAGAAATTGCTCTTGTGGCGGATATAGATTCCGTGGACGAGTCTGAGGATCGGACACTTCTTATGACGATTCACTCGGCAAAGGGTCTGGAATTCAAGAATGTTTATCTGATCGGAATGGAGGACGGTCTATTCCCTGGATATATGTCAATAAGCTCGGGCGATGCCGAAATCGAAGAAGAAAGACGCCTGTGCTATGTGGCAATCACGAGAGCCAAGGAAAATCTCACCATTACCTCCGCACGTGCGAGAATGATAAACGGTGAGACACAGTATAATGCCGTAAGCCGTTTCGTAAATGAGATTCCAAGCGACCTGTTTGATATTCCTCCGGTTAAGAAGAAGTCCTTCTATGATGATGACTCAAGGGATTTTGACGGATACAAGAGGTCTTTTCGTGAAGATGATATTGATAAAGAAGCTTCTTTTTCGTCCTTTAGTGGATTTAAAAGAGAGCCCGACAAAAACACTTCTTTTTCCTCTTATTCGGGTTTTTCAAGACCGAGGGCATATTATAAGCCTAAGGAAACCCCGGAGGAAAACAAGCCTTTTATAGCAAGAAAAGAAAACTTGAATTTGCTTACAAAGGGATCGGAGCTATCAAAGAAAGAGTCGGATTTAAAGGTCGGAGACCGGGTAATGCACATAAAGTTCGGTGCGGGGACGGTTATCAAGCTTGTGCGTGAAACGAAAGATACGAAGGTGACGGTGCAATTTGACTCCTGCGGACAGAAGATTATGTATGCTTCTTTTGCGAAACTAAAGGTAATTGAATAGAAAGTGATTGACAATCTCGGACGTTTATTTTTTAATAAGGATAGGTTAATTGTTATATGATTTAATAACCTTTGAAAGGACGTGATCCTATGAAATGCATATGTAAATGTTTAAAGAATAATTTTTTAGGAAAGGTGAGGGAGTTAAAAGTGAACACTAAGATTGAAGAGTTAAAAGAGTTATTGAGCGAGTATACCCATGGTAAGAAGGAAGAGGAAAAGAAGGCTAACCCCGTCGTAATCGTTCTTGCTATTTTGGGAGCAATTGCAGCAGTTGCAGCCATCGCATATGCTGTTTACTATTTCTTTGTACCCGAGGATTCAGAGGATTTCGAAGACTTTGAAGATGAAGAACTCGAGGATGAGGATTTAGAAGAGGAATAATTGTAAAGGATTTTAAGGGGAGTCTCTTAAAGAGGCTCCCCTTTTTCAAATGTTATGAAAAAAGGATCGGAATTAATCGGAAGGGTTACGCATGTTTCCTTTCCAAACAAGGCGACAGTAGAAACAGATGAGGGCCCGGTGACCTGCAAAAACGCAATTCCCGGGGACTTAGTAAAGGTTCGCATTCTGAAAATGCGTAAAGGTAAGCCCGAAGGAATGCTTTTGGAAGTAGCAGAGCAGGGCACAAATTCCGTGAAGGCTCAGTGCCCGCACTTCGGAGCCTGCGGCGGATGCACCTACCTCACCATGAAGTATGAGGACGAGCTTAAGCTTAAAGAAGCAGAGATTAAGGAGCTTTTTGATAGAGCGATTTCCTACGACTATAAGTGGGACGGCATCAAGGCAAGCCCCGTTTACGAGGGCTATAGGAATAAGATGGAGTTTTCTTTCGGTGACGAATACAAGGATGGTCCGCTTTCACTCGGAATGCACAAGCGCGGAAGCATGTTTGACGTGATATTTACGAAGGATTGCTACATAGTTGACGTAGATTACAGGCTTATTTTGAATGCGGTAAGAGAGTTCTTTTTACAAAGCGGGCTTAAGTTTTACCATCGCATGAGACATGAAGGCTATTTGCGCCATTTGCTTGTGAGAAAGGCTAAGCATACAGGGGAAATAATGGTGGCACTTGTCACCACAGGCAGTGAGCAATACGATTTGAATCCGTTTAAGGAGATGCTTTTAAATCTAAATACAGAAGGCAGGATCGTCTCAATACTTCACACGGTGAATACAAGCGTTTCCGATGTCGTAAAGAGCGACTATACGGAAATCCTCTACGGAAGGGATTATATCAACGAAACTCTTCTGGGGCTATCTTTTAAAATCAGTGAATTTTCCTTTTTCCAGACAAACTCTCTGAGCGCCGAGGTGCTATACAGCACGGTACGGGAGTTTTTAAGCGACATTTCAGATGCCGATAAACCCGATAAGGTGGTTTTTGACCTTTATTCCGGGACGGGAACCATTACCCAGCTGATGGCCGCGGCATCAAAGAAGGTTATCGGAGTTGAGATTGTAGCAGAGGCGGTTGAGGCAGCAAAGGACAATGCTAAGCTTAACGGAATAGAAAATGCGGAATTTATCTGCGATGACGTATTAAAGGCTTTGGACAACATTGCCGAGAAGCCGGATTTGATTATTTTGGATCCTCCGAGGGACGGAGTTCATCCGAAGGCGCTTCCGAAGATACTAAATTACGGTGTCGAAAACATTCTCTATGTCTCCTGCAAGCCGACATCATTTGTTCGTGATTTGGATGCTTTTCACGAGGCGGGCTATAAGGTCAAAAGAGCCGTGTGCGTAGATCAGTTCCCCTGGACCGCAGGAGTCGAGGCATGTGTTCTCTTAACGAAATCAAGCGTGAGCGCAGATTGAGTATAGAGACACAGCCGTTCCGGCGAGCGAAGCGAGAGCGGAACCTCTTTGGAATATCGTCCGACTTGAGCGAGTCGCAGACGAAGCTCAAATCGGCTAACGACGCCTCTGCGATAGCTGTCACTATCAAGCAGAGTATCCGTTATGTCACAGGAGAATATAGGACAATATTTATAGCGATTAATTATGTTAGTATTTCTGGCCACCTTAAGAGAGTATGTAGAATCTAAAAGTGCCATAAAGAGTAATTGACACTCAAGTTGGAGCAACACTATAATTATGCCATGAATAGTTTGTGACACAGAAAGAGAGGATGCAATGACGATAGATGAGGCATTAATTAGAATTGAAGAAAAAGTTATGATTGATTCTGACTTGGCGGAAATTTATGGGTATGAGACTAAGAATTTTAAACGCCAAGTAAAAAATAATATTGAAAAATTTTTGGGCGATGATTTTATGTTTGAATTAAACGATGAGGAAGTAGAGAAAATTTCAAGGTGCAAAAATTTCACCTTGAACACAGGCAGGGGTTCAAATATCAAATACAAGCCATATGTTTTTACGGAGCAAGGTATATATGCTGATGACAGTGTTGCGTGGAGAGTTAGCAATAAAGCAAAGTCGTGCTCTTGTTAGTACATTCAAAAAATGAAGGATTACATATTGGAAAACAGTAACCTGATTGGCCAGCGTGAAGTGCTTCAGTTAAGCATGGAAACAGCAAATAACAGGATTGCAATCAGTCAGATTAATCATGACATGAGTTCTCTTGAAAAACAGATTTCTGATGTTGCGGAAGGCCTTAAAGATGTAATTACGAAGTCTGAACTTGCAGACATGATGAATAGCTTTGTGTCGGAGGATGATGACAAGTGGCTTATGTTCAATGCTAAGTTTAGCAGTGCAGATGAAGTATTTGCGTCAATCTATAGAAAAGCTAAGTCCACGATTTACGTTGTCGATAATTACATCGGACTTAGAACATTGGTACATCTCAAGAATACTCCACCTGGGGTTCAGAATATAATATTTAGTGATAATATTGGTGCAAATAAACTTCATAGTTTGGAATTTACTGATTTTAGCAAGGAATATCCATCTGTTCAGATAAAATTACAAAAGGCTGGTGGTGTATTTCACGATAGATTTATTGTCTTGGATTATGGAACAGACGATGAAAGAATTTTTCTTTGTGGTGCTTCATCCAAAGACGCTGGGGCCAAGATTACAAGTATAGTTGAGGATTATGGAACTGCAAAATATGAGCCAATGATCATATCGTTGTTGCAGAATCCACCGTTAGTGTTACCTAAATAAGATGGAGATAGTTACTGTGTTGCAGAGGACGAAGCGGAAGTAATCAAGCTGATTTTTGACAAATGTGTTTATACAAATAATGTACACCTTTGGTTACGTATTGGTTACGGGGTGAGTGTTATTATGTACCCATAAAAAGCATGCAAAGGAGGTAAGGCTATAAAGTTAAATGAGCTGTACGTAAAGGTTATGAAAACGATGAACTTAAGAAGGAATTTATTGTAGCAAAGAACAATGGCACTTTAAAAGAATTCGTAAAGAAGAGTGCGTGTGAGGCCACAGAGGAAGAGCTTAAGAAGTTTATTGAAGATAAGAAAAACGGTGAACTTGCGGATAATGAGCTTGATAACGTATCTGGTGGCGATGATTGTCTGACTAACGACCACGAAGTATATGAGTGGTTTGATAAAGGTTTCGGATAATCGCAATTAGTGGTTGAAAACACTTATTACGGATAAACCAATTTCTAAATATCAGTCTTTTTAAGCCAAGGGCAGGCTTTCTTCTTGGCTTGAAATATTCCAGATATTAAAATTATAAAAAAGAGGTATTGAACAGTGAAAATGCTAAAGAAGATCAAGACGGATATGTGGATTAATGTTTTTTTGATGCTTGCAATAGGAATACTTTTTATAATTCGTCCACAGGATTCATTGAAGCTTACCGCAATTATAGCGGGCGGAATTATTTTTGCAGACGGACTTTTTGATTTGGGATACTATTTGAAGGTTTGGTCGGATTTTTATTCAAGAGGTTCCCTGTTTGAGGGAATTTTGAAGTGCGTTCTCGGTATTTTTATTTTTACTCATGCAGATACTACAACGGTTCTTTTTTCCTATGTATTCAGTATCTACATTGTCATCAACGGTATTATCTGCCTGGAAACGTCGATTTACATGCAGAGAGTTTTTGAGGTAAACTGTGCAGGCTACATGATTTTGTCGTGTTTTGCGGTGTTTATCGGAATTGCAATGATGTTCTTTACACCCGATGATACGGTAAAGACACTTGCTATTGTTACGGGTATTGTATTTATAG
Organism: Lachnospiraceae bacterium; assembly: GCA_963605385.1. Lineage (GTDB taxonomy): Bacteria > Bacillota > Clostridia > Lachnospirales > Lachnospiraceae > UBA1258. The sequence goes on along the minus strand of CAVCUM010000002.1, from coordinate 121,691 downwards.
TCAGTGCAATCATTGACGCGGTAGTCTTGATTCGTGTCCACGTCGTCGGAAAGAAGTGTGCCGAGAAGCTTAAGTATGTTTCTGATGAATTAAACGGAAATATTATTGATGCCGACGATATCAGATCGTAAAGACCTGATTTTACAATTCGATATGAATAATGCTTAAGAGAAGGGTGATTCTTCGCAGAATGCCATATTTAGGTGTGTAATTTCCTCGGAAAGTATGTTAGAATTTTTCCTGAGGTAAACAACATGATTAAGACAGTTAAGATTAGTACGATAGAGGATGTGCTTCCGCTTATTACGGAGCAGGAGTACCGTCCCGATTTAAAAAGAAACAGAAGTCTCTACCTTTACAGAGGGATGACTGATGTTTCTTTTACTCTTTATACAAGCCTTGCAAGAAACTGCAAGGATGCAAAGAAAGAGCTTGAACCCTGTATACTCAATAACTTTACAAAATACGGGGCATTGGAAGATCCGCTTATTGAAAGATCGGTATGGAGACAGATGATTTTGGGTCAGCACCATGGGCTTCCGACGAGGCTTCTCGACTGGTCGCAGTCCCCTTTGATTGCACTTCACTTTGCAAATGAGGAAAAGAACTTAGACGATATGGACAAGCATGACTGTGTCATCTGGAGGATAGATATCAAGGAGCTTCATGCAATGCTTCCGGGCAGATACAAGAAGATTCTTTCGGACAATCAGACATCTGTATTTACGGTCAATATGCTCAATGATGTTACGACTTCGCTTGAACAGTATGACGAGGATATGCAGAACCGTTCTATGGTAGTAATAGAGCCACCGTCAATCGATCCGAGGATAGTAAATCAGTATTCATTTTTCTCGATTGTTCCCGATGCCATAAATGACATCGAGGAGTACTTTGATAAATACACGAACAATACGATTAAGTATGTGATTGACAAGGATTTGAGATGGCGTATCAGGGATATGCTCGATCAGCAGAATATCAGCGAGCGTATTCTTTATGCGGGTCTTGACGGACTCTCAAGGTGGCTCGGAAGACATTATTACGTGAGAAGTGAAGAGTAGGATATGAAAGAGTGTACGTCCGGCACACTTACGTAAGAAAAATTAAAAAGCAATTTCCTATATAAAAAAACCTTCGGTTTAAAACCGAAGGTTTTTTGATTCAGACTTTAATTACTTAACAGTTACCTTAGTAAGGTGAGTATTGGCACCTTCATACCAGTAAAGGTAACCTTCAACGTCAACGGTTGCATCGGGGGCAAGGTTTGCTACGAGATTGTAGAACTCCTCGTCAGATCCGTTCAAATAGTACTCAAGGCAGAACTCAACGTTTGTTCCGTCCTTAGAAAGGGTTACATAGATGTCATCGCCGAGAGTATCATTCTTATAAGAAACCTTTTCTACGTTCATATCCTTAAAGGATACAAGCTGGTTCTGATACTTGATAAGTTCATCTGTTCCGATTAAATCGGTAACATCTCTGGGCTCTGAAATAAGGGTTCCGGCATCGGTGACGAACTTGAAGGTTGCACCTTCGCCAATTTCAGTCTCGCCTGCCCATTCGGTCTTATAACCGTTTACCAAGATAGCGGTTCCGGGAACAAGCTTTTCAGCGTCCTCTTTGGAACAGGTCATGTTGTATACGAAATAGCCGCCATAATTGTCAGCACCATATACAGAAATCTGTCCGTCCCACCAGGACTGTGTAGCCTGAACAAACATAAGAACGTTTACTTCAGTTTGAAGCTCAGCATCACGATATTCGCCATATTCGGTAAAGTTATCCATAGCTGAAATTTCAGCTACTGTAATGCTGTTTAAATCAGCTTCGGAATTGTCGGTTGATTCGGTAGGTTCAACTACACTTGCAGTGACATCTTCCGAAACACTTGTTTCTGTGCTCTCGGTAACGCTTGTTTCTTCGGTTTCGGAAACAGATGTTGTTTCGCTTCCGCATGCTACAAGTGAAACTGCAAGAGCCGCAACTAATGCGATTGATACAAATTTCTTCATAATTTCCTCCTAATTATATGAAAAACTTTTTCAACAACAGTTTCATTATACATTTTGAAATTAAATTCGCAATAACAATTAAGTGAAAAAGAACAAAAAGAAAGTTGAAAAATTGTGCAAATTATACAAAATATTACTTTGCAGACTTTATTTTGTCCTTTACGAAGTAAGCAATTATCAGGCACCAGACGGACAGAAGAGTAATTAAAAGGGCCTTTGATGCTGTGGGAAGTTCTCCCAAATCGTTACCGACCGTCTTATCTGTTGACAGTGAGTCCAAGTGATAAAGTGACTTCATGTTTTCATAAAGATCGTCTATGGTCGTACTTGAAACCTCCTGCTTGCGTATCCTTGCCTTTGTGACTTCCTCAATCATCTGACCAGCAGCATTACGCAGGGAAGCGGAGCCGTTGAAAACGGGAGTTATAAAGGTGTTGTCTATATTGTCAAGAAGCATCTTCGTAGCATCGACCTTGACCTGATAATGGGTGGTAGTGTCTTCTCCGCCACGCGAAAGGTAGTCAGTATACTCATCCGCACCTTGAGCCTTTGAAGTGACGGGAACATATCCTTCGGTTTCGGCATAGGGGATCTGAATCGAATCAGTAAGCAGATACTGGGTAAACAGCCAGGACGCGATTACTTCACCCGGATCCTCCTTGTTGAAGATACAGATTGAAGGCCCCTGGGAAATCATCTTGGGATTGTCCCAATCATACTGCGGAATGGGTCTTACAACGGTTTCAAATTCTGCAATATTTTCCTTGCTGATATCATGAAGCGGTGCGGCAGAGCCAATCCAGGTAGCACCTGCCGTCGAATCTATGGCAAAGATGCACTGATTGGCATTTAAAAAGTTGCCGGGATAGCTCGATATCTTGAAAGTCGAAAAAGAACCTGTTTCTGCGTGCTTTGCAATCTCAAGGAGGATTTCCTTGGTGGTATCGTTGAATATCAAAATATTTCCGGCGGCATCGGAGTAGCCTGCATCAAGCTGTTTAAGGCTCTGAATCATAAAGTTGTCGGTTGATTTGTATATGAAAGGAATCATGACGGTCTGATTGTTTACCTTGAAGGTGCCGTCATCATTTTTCTCCATTGCTTTATCCGATACTTCCCAGATAAAGTCCCAGGTAATCTCATCAGGTATTTCGTAGCCCAAAGCATTTACGAGATTTTTATTTATATAAAGAGCCTCAGTCGATCGCATGAAGGGAACGGCATAGTAGGAGCCGTTAACCTTACATTCCTCCAAATATTTCGGGATTATTTCGGAGTATTTAGGCGCGTCAAATTTGACTTCGCTTCCGTTAAAACCAAACTTTTCGTCGGTAAAGAGACCATCTAAGGGAACAACCGTGTTGTCACCCTCCAAGTACGTAGCAATATGGTCGGGATAGGTGATACAGATATTCGGTGTGGTATCAGTTGAAATGTTGGTGATAACGTCGTTGTAGATCCTTGAATAATCGTTATAAAGACGAATAGTTACGGTTACATTTGGGTAGAGAGCTTCAAATTCCTCCACAGCTCTTTCATAAATTGCAGTCTGAACCTTGTTCGTGTCGTTCTTTGCCCAGAAGGTAAGCTCATAATTCTTTGAGGTATCAAAAGAATCGGGTACCTCAAAGGTATTTTTCTCCTTTGAGCCGTGGCAGCCCGTGAGTAGAAACAGGGATAGTGTAAGCAAAATACCCTTTATCAGTAAAGCTTTCTTTTTCATCAGCCCTTTGTACCTCCTCTGGACACACCGGCCATAATTTTTTTGTGAAAAATCAAAAATAAAATGATTAATGGAATCGAGATAACCACAACCGCAGCCATCATCGCTGGGATATTTTCGCGTCCGAAACCGTTTTCGCGAATTTCCTGAATGCCGTTTGAAACTAAGAAGTAAGCCTCATCGTCGGTTACCAGACGCGGCCATACGTAGGAATTCCAGCATTCGATTACCTTTAATATCAGAATGGTAATGATAGTCGGACGGCTTATCGGCACCAAAACCTTTAAAAGATACTTAAGGTCGGAGGTTCCGTCAACCTTTGCGGCCTTATATAGCTCTTCGGGAATCTGCTCAAAGTTTTCTTTGAGCAGATATATATAGAAAACACTTGCAACGGAAGGGAGGATAAGTCCTGTAAAGGTGTTCCTTAAATCAAGGTTTGTAATCGTTACATAGTTGGTGATTACGACAAGTTCGTTTGGAATCATCATTAATGAAAGAAAGAGCGCAAAGGTAATGCTTTTACCCTTAAAGTCAAGGCGTGCGAAAGCATAGGCCGCAAGCACGGTTACTACCAGCATGATGGCGGTGGTGAATACCGTAAATATCAGGGTATTTAGGAAATATCCCGCCAAGTTTACGCTTGTGAAGGCATCAGTGTAGTTTGCAAGGGTCGGGTTTGATGCATAGAATTTCGGAACGTACTCGCTATTGTAGGTGCTGTAGCTCTTAAAGGAGGTTAATACCATCCAGTAAAAAGGAAAAAGAACGATAAGAGCCCAAAGCGACAAAAAGATGTAGGTAAGTGTCTTTTTGACAGTGCTTTTTCTTTTTGCATTTTTCTCGATTCTTTCGTAATCAATGTAATTTGACATAAGACCTCCTAGTAAGTAACGGTCTTCTTACTGATCATTAAGTTAATGACAGTAATCGTAAAGACAATGGCAAACAGTATCAAAGAGGCGGCCGAAGCGTAGGACGGGTAACCGCCGGAATTTCCGTAGAGCATGTCGTAAACGTAGCCGACTATGGTGTTCATGCCGGCTGCATTAAGGTTCGTTCCGAAGATTGCAACTTCGTCGGAGTATGCCTTAAAGGCCCCTATGAAGCCCGTTATGATAAGGTAGAAAATCATGGGGCTGATCATGGGGAGAGTAATTTTGAAGAAGATACGTGTGGGTGAAGTTCCGTCAACTCTTGCAGCACTGTAATAGTCTTTCTTTACACTTGCAAGTGCACTCGTGAGAATCAGTATTTTGAAGGGAATGACAATCCAAATTGTATAGATGCACATAACGGTGAGCTTTGCCCAGTAAGGTCCGTCGATGAAGTCGACCGATTCGCCGCCGAAGAAATTGATGAGGATATTGATCATACCGTCTGAATATGCTGTTTTCTTAAACAGGATCATGAAAACAAGGCCGACTGCAAGGGTGTTTGTGACGTAAGGCAGAAAATAAACCGTCTGATACAAATCCTTAAGCGGCTTGATTGAGTTAAGCGCAAGAGAGATTAATAGCGCAAGCCCCGTGGAAATGGGAACGGTGATGATTACTATTATAAAGGTGTTTTTTAGCGCCTGATAAAAGTAAGGATCGTGAAGCACGTAGCTGAAATTGTAAAGTCCGTAGCCATTAAAGGACTGGGATGCGAAATTGTAGCCTTCCTCGACGGAATAAATGATAACGTCGATAAGCGGATAGACCATGAAAAAGCCTAAAAACAATATTGCGGGGGCAAGATAGAGCCAGCCCTTTAAAGATCTTAATTTATTCATAACGTCCTCTTTTAAAAACGGATTCTTTCTTCGGTTACTTCGTCGAAAAGATGAACCTTTGAAGGCTTCAAGGTGAAGCGGATGGTTTCTTTTTCTGAGTCGGGTCGGTCTTCGGAAGCAATTATCGAGCGGATCGAGACACCTGTCATCGCAGGATGTGAAGAAACAACGCTTGTATCCCTGCCCATGACCTCAACCGCACTTAAGTCGCATTCAAGTGGACCGTTTTCGTCGATTATAAAGCCTTCCGGACGGATGCCGACGTAAACCTTCCTGTCGGAAACTCCGGGTACATCAAGGACATTAGCATCGCCGATGTAAAGCTTGCCTGACTTAACCTCGCCCTTGAAGGTATTGATGGGAGGTGTGCCGAGGAACTTTGCGACAAAGAAATTTGTAGGATCGTCATAGACGGTCTGAGGCTTGTCAAGCTGCATGAGGCATCCGTCCTTCATGACAACGATGAAGTCGGAAATACTCATTGCCTCTTCCTGATCGTGGGTTACGAAAATTGTGGTAACCCCGGTTTTTCTTTGTATGCGCTTGATTTCCTCACGTGTCTTTAAACGAAGTCTTGCGTCGAGGTTCGATAAAGGCTCATCAAGCAGCAAAACCTTGGGATTTTTTACCAGGGCTCTTGCGATAGCCACACGCTGCTGCTGACCACCGGAAAGCTCCGAAGGCTTTCTGTCAAGATAGTCTTCAATCTGTACAAGGGCGGCAACTTCCATGGCCTTTTCCTTCATCTGATCCTTAGTAAGCTTTTCGCTTCCCTTAAGATTCTGAAGAGGGAAGATGATATTTTCGTAAACCGTCAAATGCGGATAGAGGGCGTAGTTTTGAAATACAAGTCCGACACCGCGGTTCTCGGCGGGAAGATTTGTTACATCCTCGTCTCCGAAAAAAATCTGACCGCTTGTGGGCTTTTCAAGCCCGCTTATCATATTTAAGGTCGTGCTTTTTCCGCAACCGGAAGGACCGAGTAAGCCGATAAGCTTGCCGTCAGGAATTTCAAAATCAAAATTGTTTACGGCAGTGACATCGCCTTTATTTTTCTTTCCGCGCGCGGGAAATTTTTTCGTAAGATTTTTTAATACAACTTTCATATTCACCTCTCAGGAATGAATTTCTTTCTCTTAACAACCACTCTAAATTATATTAGAATAAAGTAAAATTTTAAAGAAGAAAAAGAAATTTTGAGGTAAAGAATGAAAGACAGCATCGATGACGCTTTAAATGCGATTTTGGGACCGAGGAACAATTACACGGAAGAGGAGATAAACAGGGCGCAGGAGAGAAAGAAAAAATTCGGCGGAACCCTGCTTGACAATCTTAGAGAGGTTACGGGAAGAGGACTTAGCCCGGCAGCACCTATGGATTCTTTCTCTTTTGACCATCTGGTGAACTCTCAAACCCTGAATACGGATCTGGATTCTTTTTCATGCGAGCTTGAGACCTATAAAAAGAACAATGAAAAAAAGGCGGAGGAGAATCCGCACGAGACCCTGTCCGCATCGAAGGCCCTGGATGCCTTTAAGGATGTGGAGGAAAGCCTTTCAAAGAAGGTGTTCGGGCAGGAAGAGTTTATAAGAAAACTGACAGTTGCCTTCAAGAGACCTCTTGTGCTGCCGCCTAAGGGCGAGGAGTGCAGGAATGTAATCTTTATAATGGGCAGGGAAGATACGGGCAGGCATCTTGCGTTAAATACCCTTGTGAAAGAACTTTCGGATAAAAAGGTTCTTTCTACGTCCGAAATATATACGATGAATCTTAAATTGTATCAAAATGCCTCTGACGAGAAGATTTTCCTACAGGACTTATATTCAGCGGTGAGCCAAAAGGCAGAGGTCATCGTGTTCGAGGGCTTTGAAGAATGCCACAGTTCATTTCTTTCAAGGCTTTCGGATCTTTGCGTCAAGGGAAGGTGTGAGTTAAACGAGAGATATGTAAATCAGAACGGGCAGCTTATAAATGTGCCGAATACTCTTTCAAGCATGACCGTGAGCAGCCTTAATGCCAAAGGAAAGTACCTTGTATTCATAAGTACAAATTCGGTTGACACTCTGGCAAATTCATTTGGAGCAAAGCTTATAGACAGGCTTGGTGACATTTGTGCGACCAAAGAGCTTTCAGAGGAAGCTTTGACTGAGATTGCACGCGTTAAACTTGATGCGTTAAAGGAGGTTTCTTTATCCAATTTCGGATTTAAATTAAGCGTTTCTGAGGACTTTGGCAACACTTGTGTGAGCAGGGCCAAAGGACGCAAGGGACTTACCGGAATGCTTGAATTTTTCACATCGCTTTCAAAGGCACTTGCCGAGCTTAAGCTTTGCAACGAATACAAGGAAGGTACGGAAATTTTTCTTTCTACAGGTGAGGACGGAAGCGTCAAGGTGAAGATCGACGGGGAGGAAAAAGAAATCGATTCGCTTCTTCCGAAGAAATATTCCGGTGACCTGGATGCCGTTAAGGCAGACCTTGACAAAATCGTTGGCCTTAAGGAAATCAAGGAATATATTTACAGTCTTGAGGGCTTTTTAAACATTCAGAAGAAGCGAGAGGCTTCGGGGCTTAAGTCAAAGGATGTCAGCAAGCACATGATATTTACCGGAAATCCCGGAACCGGCAAGACTACGATTGCGAGGATTATAAGCCGCTATTTAAAGGCAATCGGAGTACTCTCGGGCGGGCAGCTTGTTGAAGTATCGAGAGCGGATCTGGTCGGACAGTATGTCGGTCATACGGCTCCGCTTACAAAGAGGGTGCTTGAATCCGCAATCGGGGGCGTTTTGTTTATCGACGAAGCATATTCACTCTACAGGGGGAAGGATGATTCTTTTGGTCTTGAGGCGATAGATACGCTTGTAAAGGGAATTGAGGATAACCGCGACAATCTTGTGGTAATTCTTGCAGGCTATTCGAAAGAAATGGAAGAGTTTTTGGAGGCAAACTCGGGTCTTAAGAGCCGTTTTCCGAACGTGATTAATTTCCCGGATTATACCGGAGAAGAGCTTTTACAGATTGCTATCATTACGGCTTCGGGGCGAGGCTATGAGATTTCGGATGAGGCAAAGACGGGACTCTTAAATTACTTTAATAGTGTTCAGAGCAAGAATGCCAAGGATTCCGGGAACGGGCGACTTGTGCGCAATAAGATTGAGGATGCGATTATCAATCAGGCGACCCGCCTTACGAAGGAGCCTTCAGAGAATCTTTCCCAGCTTGTTCTTTCTGATTTTGAGCTTGAAGACGTATGATAGAAGTTAGTGTGGATCATTTTGACATAAAGCAGATTGCGGAAAGCGGGCAATGCTTTCGCTGGAAGGTTTTAAGCGAGACCCGCGCGGAAATCGTTGCTTTCGACAGGCTACTTTATATAGGAAGGAAAGGATGCAAACTCCTGATTGATTCATCCAAAGAGGACTTTAAGAATATCTGGCAGCAGTACTTTGATCTTGATACGGATTATTCAAAGCTTGAAAGACTCATAGCAGACTCCGGGGATGCTCATCTGAAGAGGGCTTATTTACATGGAAACGGAATCAGGATATTGCGTCAGGAACCTTTGGAAACGTTAGTAACCTTTTTGATTTCCCAAAATAATAATATCCCGAGGATAAAGAAAAGCATTGAACTAATATGTGAAAAGGGAGGATTACCGCTCCTAAATTCAAATCGTGGCTACAGACTTCCGAAACCTTCGGAGGTGATTCCAGAGTTCTTTTTGGATAGGTCTCTGGGGCTTGGCTACAGGGATGTTTATCTTTACGAGCTTTATAAGTTCCTGAATGAAAATCCTTTATGGCTTTCTGAACTAAAAAGTATGGATTACGAATCCGCGAGGAAGGAACTTTTAAAAAGAAAGGGGATAGGGCCGAAGGTAGCCGATTGCATCTCACTTTTTTCACTGCATCATATTGATGCCTTTCCGATAGATACCCATGTAAAGCAGCTTCTGAATAAATACTATAAGGACGGTTTTGATTATGAGTATTATAGAGGCTTTGCGGGAATCATTCAGCAATATTTGTTTTATGATGAAATTCTAAAGGAAAAATAAAAATATAAACAAAGCGTAAATTGTTAGCACTCACCGTTGACGAGTGCTAACAATGGGTGTATAACATAATCATCCGAAGGGGAAAGACCTAAGGAAGTAAGAGTTAAAGGAAACGGCAGATAGCCGCACACATATTAGGAGGTAATGATTATGTTGATGCCCAGTTTATTTGATGAATTTTTTGATGATTTTGAAAAACCTGTCTCAAGGAGACGCCCGGTAAATGCTCTTCCGCAGATCATGAAGACGGACGTTAAGGAGCTTGATAACGGTTATGTACTTGATATCGAGCTTCCCGGACTTAAGAAAGAAGATCTTCAGCTTGAATTGAAGGAAGCTTACTTAACAGTATCCGCCACCAGCAGGACAGAGACCAAGGATGAGGATAAGGGCCATTACTTAAGACGCGAACGTTACGTAGGCACGAGCTCGAGAAGCTTCTACGTAGGTGAAGAGGTTACTCAGGAGGATATCAAGGCTAAGTTTGAAGACGGTGTCTTAAATATCTTCGTTCCCAAGAAAGAAGAGCAGCCCAAGGTACCCGAATCAAAGTATATTGCAATTGAATAATGATGTAAGACTCCCGGGTGAAGAACCCGGGAGTTTTTGCTGTATAGGAAATTGCTTCGCATTCTCCCATACAGCAAAAAGGCACTACGTGCCACTGATGCGAAGCTTAAGGCAGGGAAAATAATGCTGCGCATTCCGCTTGCATGCGTAAGTGTGCGCCTGCGCACACTTTTTTAATTTCCACTCTAAAAAAACTTCTTGACTTCTAAATATCACTGTGTTAACATCTCTTTTGTGCAAAAACACGGATGTGCGTGTAGCTCAGCTGGATAGAGCGACTGGCTACGGACCAGTAGGTCGAGGGTTCGAATCCTTTCACGCACGTAAACACAAGACTTCAAGCCTTTAAGGCTTGGAGTCTTTTTTTGTACTTATCTCTTATGTCGGGTTGACAAAGTTATTAAAAGAAATTGAAACTATTAAAGGCTATTAAGAACCGGGAACTGTTGGATCTTCGAAGATGGAAGTGCGAGTACAGGTTCTATTATTGACGGAGCAAAGCTGACGCAGAGTTCGTATTCCACTTATAGGAAACGACTGTCGGAAAAAGGACTTATCAACACGGAAAAGTATGGACATGCAACGCTTACTTTACTTATATCAAAAATTTCAGTATATTTATCTGTGAGAATGTTAGTCGGCTTGCAAGGGCTTTCTTAAAATAATACTTCGGAGGGATTATGGTCTGGAATATTGAATTTCAATGCGCAGGTCTGATTATGGCACTTGTCGTTGCGGGGATGTGTCAAAGACAAAAGAGACTGCGTTTTTCGGCTGAGAGAGCTTATACCAGACTCTTGTCCTTAGTCATATTAAGTATCGTTTCGGATATCGTTTCAATTTTTGCAATCAATTATATGGATGTAATCGGTCACTTGACAACAACTGTTATTTGCAAGTTTTATTTACTGACCATTGTAATGGTTGCCTGTCAGGCGGCATTTTTTGCCGCCGCGGAGGTCAGATACACCTTTAATTCCTATCTGGTATATGCGACCTATGTTCCGATTATACTTGAAATAATTATCCTTTGTATTTTTCCTATTTATCTGCATAATACCGACGGTGAGATATATTCTTACGGGGTGCCGGTTATTGTCACCTATGTGTTTTGCGGCCTGTATATCGCTGCCTCGACTACAATGGTTGTGAAACTTCGAAAGAAGATTACGGATAAAAGACGTTCTGCGATATTTTTCTGGATGGCTTCGTGGATTATTGTTGCTACGATACAGTTTATTAATAACAGCCTCTTACTCGTAAGCTTTATAATGGCTCTTGCAGTACTTTATATGTACTGTAAGCTCGAAAATCCCGAATATCACCTTGATTATGCTACTGGGGTATTCAACAAAAAGGGATTCAATCTGATAATGCACGAGAAGATCAAGTGCCGTAAGACCTGTTCGATTGTCACTATAAGCGTTACGGATACTAAAATCGTAAATGAAGTTTTCGGAAGTCAGACAGTTGAAAAACTGATATTACATATCTCCGAATTTGCTGACGGAATACCGAATTCAATGCTGTTTCGAATAGAGGACACGCTCTTTTGTATGCTTTTTGTTGATAAGATCGAGGCAGAAAAGGCAATTGATTTATTACAGAGGAGATTTGCGCAAGCCTGGGTTGTTGATAGTGTTCCGTTTGAAGTCGGAGCTGCTTTCTCATTCATAGATGATATCTCAATATTTAATGATGAAGAAACTTTGGAAGAGATAGTCTATTACTTTGCAGAGGAAAGCAAGAAGATTCCGACAGGCGAGGTACTTGTCGTTGACAATGAAGAATTAAAACGACGCACCAGAAATATCGAAATGCAGTATACGCTCGACTGGGCACTTAAGAATGATGGAATTCTTGTTTATTATCAGCCAATATATGATATTAAGGCAGGCAAGTTCTCATCGCTTGAAGCGCTGGTAAGGCTTAAGGACCAAAACGGTACAATAATAGGGCCCGATGAATTCATAGAATATTCCGAAAAGAACGGAATGATATTAAGGCTCGGAGAAGCTGTATTCAGAAAGGTATGTCTTTTCGTACAAAGGATGCATATTGAGAATTATGGCATAGAATTCGTCGAGGTAAATCTTTCGACTGTGCAGTGTATGCAGGCTGAGCTTTCGCGTATGCTAAAGGACATTATGGGAGAATACCAGGTTCCGCCGTATCGTATCAATTTTGAAATCACGGAATCCGCGGCCATGACATCAAGGAGAGTCCTTGATATGAATATGAAGAGCCTGCTTGAATACGGATCAACTTTTTCACTTGACGACTACGGATCGGGATATTCAAATCTTTCCTACGTGGTTTCACTTCCACTCAAGATACTAAAAATTGACAGGCTGCTGACAAGCGGGTATCTTGAAAATGAAAAAGTCAGAATTGCAACCGTGGCGGCAATCGAAATGGCGCACAAGCTTGACATGAAGGTCGTCGTGGAAGGTGTTGAGACGGAGGAGCAGTTCCTTGAATTTAAGAAGCTGAATGTTGAATATATTCAGGGATTTTATTTTTCGAAACCATTGCCTCAGGGTGAGGTAATAGAATTTATACAGAGGTGGTTGTAGTAATGAATTTTCAATGTAAGAACTGCGGCGGTAACATGGTGTACAGCCCAGAAAAGAAAAAGCTTTACTGCCCTTTCTGCGAAGGTGTGGATACAGGGGAAGTAAAGGGTGACAGGTCACTTACGGTATGTCCGTCCTGCAGCGGCGAACTCACCGTAGACCAATTTACAAGTTCAAGCAGATGTCCGTATTGCAACAATTATATTGTTTTTGACGAAAGAGTTGAAGACGCATACAGGCCAGATATGATAATTCCATTTTCGGTATCGAAAAAGCAGGCTGTTGCAAATATCGACAATACATTTAAAAAACGAACCTTTACACCGTCCAATTTTTTAAGTGAGAAATCACTTAAGGGCATGGAGGGATATTACGTCCCGTTCTTTCTCTATAATTACGACGCAGAGGGAAATTTCAGAGGAATGGGCACCAAGGTACGCTCCTGGAGATCGGGAAATTACAATTATACGGAGACGTCCTTCTTCGATGTAGAAAGAAAGATGCTTGTTTCCTATGAAAACGTTCCAGCCGATGCGTCGGAAAAGATGAATGACGAGATTATGGACCTGATGGAGCCTTATAATTATAAGCTCCTCACGGATTTTGACCCTCAGTTTATGTCAGGCTTCTATGGCGAAGTTTACAATGACGGCAAGGAAAAGTACGAGGACAGGGCCAAGAAAAAGGTTGTATCGTCAGCTTCGGCACTTTTACACAATTCGCTTAACGGCTATGCAACGCTGACACCCAGCCTGGATACGACTTCACTTTTCGGGAAGAATACGTATTTTGCGCTTTTTCCGATATGGAAGTATGACTATACCTGGGCAGGTAAGGAGTATCCTATTTATGTAAACGGGCAGACGGGAAAGGTGGTTGGAAAGACTCCTGTTTCAAAGTTAAAGGTTCTTTTCTACAGCCTTACGGCAGGCGGACTTACCCTGGCAATAGCAAGTCTTTTATTAAGTATTGCGGAGGTGCTTGTCTAAATGGATAACAATCGCAAAGCAGATATTAAACAATATTTTCACAATTTCAGAGTTCCGCTTATTATTACGGGTGTGCTTCTGATAATTTGGCTGATAGGTACCTTTGTCATCCCGCATGAGGAAGCTGTTACCTATGTAAGCGGTAATACCGAGAGGGTATACGGCTCACAAAGAGTGTTTGACTACGGAGACCAGCTTACGGATGACGAGGAAAGTAAGCTTGAAGCAAAAATTAGCGAGGCAGAGAGCCTAACAGCCTTGGATATCGTCATAGTTACCTTAAATGAGTCCCTTGAGAATTATGAGCCTGAGTACAGATCGAGATATACCATGGAAATTACTCCGGATAAATATGTAATGGTTTACGCAGATAAGTTCTGGGAGGACGGCAAATTCGGGTTTGATAAGCCTCAGGCCTTAAACGGAAAGACCGATTCGGGTGACGGTGTGATACTTGTAGACAATGTTTACAGGGAAGCAGACGGAAATATATACACCTGGATGGGAACAAGCGGCAAGGCACAGGATAGATATTCGGAATACGATATAGACTATTGCCTGGATGTTTTTTACGAAGAGGTTGAGTATGACTACTATCAGGCATGTGCAGACTTTGTAGATGAAATAGTTAAGGACAATACAAGCTCGCACAGCGATTTCGATGGCTTGCTTGAGTCATTTTTCGGACTTGCGGCAATAGTAGCGCTGGCTGTGACACTCGTATATTTCCTGACACATAAGAGCAGCAAGGCTGCGGTAAATACCGTTAAAAACGAGACCTATCTTGAAGGAATGCCTGATTTCACCATAAGGGAAGACCGTTTCATAAGGAAAAGCGTTACCAAAACGCGTATTGAGACATCAAGCAGCAGCGGCGGTTCTCACGGCGGTGGCGGCGGCCACATATCGGGCGGCGGCGGTTCTCACGGCGGCGGCGGACATTCGAGATAAATTTACGCTTGACAGTTGTAGAAACGTGGTTTACTATATCTAAGTGTGCGTACATTAAATCGTCCGTGTCCGGATTAAGGTACGCCGGCTTGTAACAATTGATTTTTTAAAACGGAGGTGTATAGTCTTGGCTAACATCAAATCTGCAAAGAAGCGTATCTTAGTAAACCAGACGAGGGCTGAAAGAAACAAGGCCATCAAGTCGGGTGTTAAGACAGCGATCAAGAAGGTTTATGCTGCTATCGACGCTAATGATCAGGCTTTAGCTAAGGAAGCTTTAGTAAATGCTTCTTCTATCATGGATAAGGCTTGCTCTAAGGGTGTTTATCATAAGAACACCGTTGCGAGAAAGATTTCTCGTATGAGCGTTGCTGTAAACAAAATGGCATAAAATCGCTGACATATATTGAATTTAAAGCCCCTCGGTTCGTACCGTCATTCGAACCGAGGGTTTTTATGTCTATTTTTTATCAAATCGATGTGCTATACTTTCCTTAAATGTTCTTTAAAGAGGTACTAACTTGATTAATCAGGATCATATTCGTAATTTTTGCATAATAGCGCACATAGACCACGGCAAATCGACGCTTGCGGACCGTATTATCGAAAAAACGGGTCTGCTTACGAGCAGAGAGATGCAGGAACAGGTGCTTGACAACATGGACCTCGAGAGGGAAAGAGGCATCACCATCAAGGCACAGGCTGTTCGCACGGTTTACAAGGCTTGTGATGGGGAAGAGTACATATTCAACCTTATCGATACTCCGGGTCATGTTGATTTCAACTATGAGGTAAGCCGTTCCCTTGCGGCTTGTGACGGGGCGATTCTCGTGGTGGACGCATCTCAGGGGATTGAGGCACAGACACTTGCAAACGTTTATCTGGCTCTTGATCATGATTTGGATGTTTTTCCGGTTATCAATAAAATTGACCTTCCGAGTGCCGACCCCGAGAAGGTCATTAATGAGATAGAAGATGTTATCGGAATAGAAGCGCAGGACGCTCCATTGATTTCCGCAAAGAACGGCACCAATATCGAAGAAGTTCTTGAAGCGGTTGTAAAGAAAGTGCCGGCACCCTCGGGAGACTCAAACGCACCCTTACAGGCTTTGATTTTTGACTCACTTTACGATTCCTATAAGGGTGTAATCGTATTCTTGCGTATAAAGAACGGAACCGTAAGGAAGGGTACAAAGATCAAGATGATGGCCACCAAAGCGACCTTTGAGGTCGTTGAGGTCGGATATTTCGGAGCCGGGCAGTTCATTCCATGCGACGAACTTTCGGCAGGTATGGTAGGCTATATTACTGCATCTATAAAGAACGTCCGTGATACTGCGGTGGGCGATACGGTTACCGATGCGGACAACCCTTGCAGCGAGGCACTTCCCGGCTACAAGAAGGTTCAGTCGATGGTATACTGCGGGGTTTATCCCGCAGACGGAGCGAAGTATCCGGATCTTCGTGATGCACTTGAAAAGCTTCAGTTAAACGATGCTTCGTTATTTTATGAACCTGAATCGTCAATTGCCTTAGGCTTTGGTTTCAGATGCGGATTCTTAGGACTTCTTCACCTTGAAATTATTCAGGAAAGACTTGAAAGAGAGTACAATCTTGACCTTGTGACAACGGCTCCGGGCGTAGTGTACAGAGTACACAAGACAAATGGTGAGATGATAGAACTCACCAATCCTTCAAATCTTCCGGATCCAAGTGAAATCGACTACATGGAGGAACCGATTGTTTCTGCCGAGATAATGGTTACGAAGGACTTTGTGGGATCCATTATGGAACTTTGCCAGCAAAGACGCGGCAAGTACATCAGCATGGAATATATGGAAGAAACGAGAGCTTTGATAAAATATGAGCTTCCGTTAAATGAAATCATCTACGATTTCTTTGATGCGCTGAAGTCCCGTTCGAAGGGCTATGCTTCTTTTGACTACGAACTTAAGGGCTACGAAAAATCGGAAATGGTGAAGCTTGACATACTCATCAACAGGGAAGAGGTTGACGCACTTTCATTCATCGTACACAGGGACAGTGCCTATGAAAGAGGCCGCAGAATGTGCGAAAAGCTCAAGGATGAGATTCCTCGCCATCTGTTTGAAATTCCCATTCAGGCGGCAGTCGGCGGCAAGGTAATCGCACGCGAAACCGTTAAAGCGATGCGAAAGGACGTCCTGGCAAAGTGCTACGGCGGAGACATTACACGTAAAAAGAAGCTCCTTGAAAAGCAGAAAGAGGGTAAGAAGCGCATGCGCCAGATAGGCAATGTGGAAATCCCTCAAAAGGCTTTTATGAGCGTATTGAAGCTTGATGAAGAATGATAAAGAAACCGAAATCTATGTACATATTCCTTTTTGCGAGAGAAAATGCGCATATTGTGATTTCCTCTCCTTTAAGGCGGGAGAAAATGTGCACAGAGCTTACACGGAAAGCATCATTAAACAGATAGAGGAAAAAAGAAAACAGGTTGGACAGGTTACTGTGTCAACCTGCTTTTTTGGTGGAGGAACACCTTCTGCAATCAGCCCAAAGCTTATAATAAGGATTCTTGATAAGCTTAGGGAGTGTTTTGAATTCAATGAGGATGCAGAAATATCCATTGAAGTTAACCCAAATTCTGCAGGCAAAGAGAGCCTTAAGGAATACAAAAGGGCAGGCTTCAACCGCTTGAGCATAGGACTTCAGTCGGCAAACAACGACGAGCTTAGAATTCTTTCAAGGCTGCACACCTACGAAGAATTTCTGACGACCTTTAATGCGGCAAGAGAGGCAGGCTTTGACAATATTAATATTGACATAATGAGCGCCCTCCCGGGACAGACTCTTTCTGCATATATGAAGACACTCGAAAGAGTGACCGATTTAAATCCTGAGCATATAAGTGCGTACAGCCTGATCATTGAAGAGGGAACACCATTTTTTGATCGCTTTGCTGACGGCAAAGGGCTTCCAAGCGAAGATGCCGACAGAGAAATGTATCACTTTACGAAGGAGTTTCTTTCTAAGCATGGGTATTCAAGGTATGAAATCTCAAACTATTCAAAGCCCGGATTTGAATGTAAACATAACTGCGGATATTGGCTCAGAAAAGATTACCTGGGCTTCGGAATAGGAGCCGCTTCTTTATTTAATCATGAAAGGCTTAAGTGCCACGAAAGCATTGAGAGATTCTTGAATAATGATTTTTCCGAGGAAAAAGAAACCCTTACCGTAAACGATGAAATCTCTGAATTTATGTTTCTGGGACTTAGGCTTACAAGGGGAGTTTCAAAATCGGAATTTTATCGTTTGTTTAATAAAGATATTTATGAAGTTTACGGACATAAAATAGCTAAGCTTAAAAATGAGAAGCTCATGGAGGACAAGGACGGATTTTTGCTTTTAACAGATTTTGGACTTGATGTTTCAAACTATGCCATGAGCGAGTTTGTCTGAATGAAAGGGTAAACCTTGAAAGTAAACTTTAAAACCTGATTGGTGATTTACTTAAGTCACGGTTTAAACTCTGACTTAAGTTAAACGTGAAGCTTAAACAACGGATTTGGAGAGGCAGATGTCTGCCGGGGCAGACTTGAATCCGGTACCGCAAGCGAGCC
The DNA here is from genome assembly GCA_963605385.1 of Lachnospiraceae bacterium. Lineage (GTDB taxonomy): Bacteria > Bacillota > Clostridia > Lachnospirales > Lachnospiraceae > UBA1258. The sequence continues at coordinate 103,425 of CAVCUM010000002.1, read as the reverse complement.
TTGATGCACGAGGGCGTGCTTAAATTTTGCCGACAAAACCGGAAGAAGCTTTAGACTTCTTCTTCATCGGTATCAGCTGCTAAAAGGGCATTTTTTTGAGATATGCCATAATCGGTCATCTTAAATCTGCTTCCTCCCATGCTTGTGAGGATACCTTTTTCGACAAGGGTTAAGCAGATGCTCATTATTCCGAAGCTTTGAATGTTTACCCTTAAAGAAAGAAGATCCGGAGTAAAGGAGGATTCATCACAGGATTTTATGATCAGAATTTCTTCGGTCGTCAAATCTTTTCTGACACCTTTAACCTGCTTCTTTGATGCGGAAAGCGCGGACAGGTTTGCACCGAATTTCTCAATAATTTCATGCGCAAAAGCATCTATATCCGTAATGACTCCGGCACCATCTCGTATAAGCGCGTTGGTCCCAAGGCTTGTGACATCGGTGATGCGTCCGGGGACTGCGTAAATATCTTTCCCGTAATTAAGAGCGTGATCCACGGTTATCATGGTTCCGCTTTTTTCTTTGGCTTCCACGACACAAAGAACATCGCACATGCCCGCAATGAGGCGATTCCTTAAGGCAAAGTACGGTCTTATTGGCATAGTTCCCGGCGGAAATTCGCTCATGATGCCGCCTTTTTTTAAAAGCTTTTGATATAAAGCCTTTGACTCCCGCGGGTACAAGACATCGACGCCACCGCCTAAAAACGCAAGGGAATGCCCACCTGCGTCAAGGGAGGCGTTTTGTGAAACGGAGTCGATGCCTCTTGCCATTCCGCTTATTACGGAAATTCCGTTTGAGGCAAGGACTTCTCCGAGCCTTCTTGCTACATTGCATCCGTATTCGGAACATTCCCTGGCACCTATGACAGAGACACAGGGAGTGCCTGTATCCGTAAGCTTTCCTTTTAAGAACAATACCGGAGGAGGGTCTTTAATCTGCTTTAATTTCTCGGGGTAGAGTGGATCCTCTATGGAAAGAACGGTAATTTCTTTTTCCTTAAGTAAAGAATATTCTTTGAAAATATCTATTTTTCTTTTGGCATCCCTAAGCCTTTCAAGCTGACTTGATGTGAAAATCCCCGTATTTGAAAGCATCTCATCCGATGCGTTGAAAAATTCCCTGGGAGAGGAAAAAAACCCCTGCATCCTTTCATACGTCTTGATTCCTATGCACATTGTCGCAGAAATATAGTAAAAATACGGAAGCATGCCTTCACGGTCTTCATTAAATGCATTCTTAAAAATCCCCATTACCGTAAACCTCCGAAGTAGTTGGGAAACCTGTAGCAGCAGGCTTCTGATAAGTGCTTGACGGTTACGTCTTCAGAGTCCGAAAAGTCCGCGATGGTGCGTGCAACACGCAGAATCTTATAAAAAGATCGCATGCTCAATTTCATGGAATCGTACATGGAGAAAGAAAAATCCTGCTCGGATTTTCCAAGCTTTACATACTCATCCATCTTTGATGAGGGAATGAAGGAATTGAACTTAAAGGTCTCGTGTTCATAACGTTTCTCTTGACGTAAGACGGCGTCCCTGACTCTTTCTTTAATCTCAAGTCCACTCATTTCGGGACTGATTGTTTTGTTTGCCGATTTAATATCCATTCTTTGTGCCTCTACGGTGATATCAATGCGATCGAGGACGGGTCCGGAAAGCTTGGAAAGATACCTTGCTATCTGAGGCTCCGTGCAGGAACAGCGGCTCCTGTCGGGAAAGTATCCGCACGGACAGGGGTTCATGGCACCGACCAGCATAAAGTTTGCAGGGTAGGTGTAAGTGTTCTTTGCTCTGGAAACCGTTATGATGCCATCCTCCAGGGGCTGCCTCAGCATATCGAGGGTTTCTCTTTTGAATTCGGGCATTTCATCAAGGAAAAGTATTCCGCGGTGACAAAGTGAGACAAGCCCCGGCTTTGCAAGGCTGCCGCCGCCCGTAAGGGCTTGGGAACTCGCACCATGATGCGGGGAAAAGAAGGGTCTTTTATTAATGAAGGGTTTTTCTTCGTCAAGCCTTCCGGCAACGGAATGAATAGTCGTGACCTCAAGACATTCCTCGTAGGTAAGCGGAGGCATTATTCCTGGAATTCTTTTTGCAATCAGAGATTTTCCGGTCCCTGGAGGACCGGTTATAAGCAGGTGATGAAAACCGCTCGCAGAAAGGGCAGCGGCACGCTTTACGTTGTCCTGACCATAAACGTCGTCGAGGCTTAATTCCGATTCATTGCCTTCAATAATCGAATTGGCCTCATCACTTTTAAAGGGCGCAATGGCAGCATTTTTGAACTCCTCGTTTATCGAAAGATATGCTGTCAGCTCGGTGAGATTCTTAACAGGTATGATGTCTATGCCTTTTATCATGACACCCTCCAAGGCATTGGCACTTGGAAGAATTACGCGTTTAAAACCGTTTTCTTTTGCCATTCTAACAATAGGAAGGATTCCCCTTACGGCACAAATATCTCCGTCAAGAGAGAGGGCGCCGATTATAAGAGTGCTTTCGGGGTCAAATGCGTTTATATGTCCGAATACTCCGAGCAGGGCGGCAGCGATGGGAAGATCGAAGCCGGCTCCGATTTTGTGCTCGTCCGCGGGACTTAAATTTATCACTACTTTCATGGAGGGGATTGTGATGCCGGAATTCTTAAGCGAGACCCTTACTCTATCCTTGGCTTCTTTAACCTCAGAACCAGGAAGGCCGATTATCTCAAGCCCCGGAAGACCGGAGGAAGCATCGACTTCAACGGTAATAAGGTCAGCAAAAACACCGCCGACTTTGCCGGTAAAAATTTTATAAACCATATTCGGTTAACTCTTAAAATGCCTGTGAAGAAACGGTCTCCGACGGAAACCGATAAAACCTTGAATCAAGAATACTATAGGGATTTTTACTTTGTCAATGATTGTTTTGGCTTGCATACAAAATTTTTTTATTGTATAGTACTACACGTTAACGCGACTTTGGGCGGAAATTGCAGGGGAAATCAGCGTTTTGCTTAAAAAAGATAACTGCCCGGAAGCGTATAGGAGGAATAATGGCAAAGAATCTGGTGATTGTGGAGTCACCTGCAAAGGTAAACACAATTAAAAAGTTTTTGGGAAGTAACTATGAGGTGGTAGCAAGCTGCGGCCATGTAAGGGACTTGCCGAAGAGCAGGCTTGGAATTGACGTAGAGCATGATTACGAACCCAAATATATCACAATCAGAGGGAAGGGAGATGTGCTCGCTTCTTTGCGAAAGGAAGTAAAGAAGGCTGACAAGATTTATCTCGCAACCGACCCTGACCGCGAAGGAGAGGCAATTTCCTGGCACCTGACGGAGAGCCTTAAACTGGCAGATAAGGATGTCAGCAGGATCACCTTCAACGAAATCACCAAGAATGCAGTAAGGGAATCGCTCAAGAATCCCAGAAGCATCGACATGAATCTTGTGGATGCTCAGCAGACAAGAAGAATCCTTGACAGAATGGTGGGCTACAAGATTTCACCTATTCTTTGGGCAAAAATAAAAAGAGGCTTAAGTGCAGGACGTGTTCAGAGTGTTGCACTTAAGATTATCTGTGACAGGGAGTCGGAAATTGACGCCTTCGTACCGGAAGAATACTGGACTGTTGATGCGTGTCTTTTGGCGGACGGATTTTCAAAGCCGATGTACGCAAAATACTCGGGCACCATTAGGAATAAAGAAGAAGCAGAAGCGCTTCTTAAAAAGTTAAAAGGAAAAGAATTCAAAACAGAGGATATCAAGGTAAGCGAGCGTATACGTAAGGCACCGCTTCCCTTTACAACCTCGACTCTTCAGCAGGAAGCAAGCCGTGCACTTAATTTTTCTACGCAGAAGACCATGCGAATTGCTCAGCAGCTTTATGAAGGTGTTACGATAGGAAGTGAAACTCAGGGTATCATTACCTATTTAAGAACCGATTCGACAAGAGTTGCAAAGGAAGCCGCAGAAGCTGCAGAAATATATATTGAATCAAAATACGGAGAAAAATTCGTAAGAAAAGACGAGTCAAGGGACAAGAAGGGTGCAAAGATTCAGGATGCCCATGAAGCAATCAGGCCTACGGATATTACAAGGGAACCCGAGACTTTGAAGGATTACCTTACAAGAGAGCAGTTGAGACTCTATTCGCTTATCTGGAAGCGTTTTACTGCTTCACAGATGGCAGATGCCGTATATGAAACAACTGGTATAAAGCTAATGGCGGAGGGTGAGAAGTTTTCGCTTAGTGCTTCAAAGCTTGTTTTTGCCGGATTTATGAATGTGTATACGGAAAGCACGGATGATGAGTCAAAAGAAGAGTCAAAGGAAAATACAATCACAAAGAGTATAGATAAGGATACAAAGTTTACTCTTGTTGATATTGAAGATAAACAACATTTTACTCAGGCACCGCCTCATTACACCGAGGCATCCTTGGTAAGAGCACTGGAGGAAAAGGGTATCGGTCGTCCGAGTACCTATTCGCCCACCATATCGACAATCCTTGCCCGTCATTATGTAGCCAAGGAAGGCAAGAACATATATGTAACTGAGCTTGGCGAGGTGGTAAACAAGATGATGAAGGAAGCTTTTCCTACAATCGTCGATGTTAATTTTACCGCCAATATGGAGGCTTTACTTGACGGGATCGGCGAGGGAAACATCAAGTGGAAGACGGTAGTTTCAAATTTTTATCCCGATTTGGATGCTGCGGTACAGGCTGCGGAAAAAGATTTGGATAAAGTAAAAATTGACGACGAGGTAAGCGAAGAAGTTTGTACTTTATGCGGGAGAAACATGGTCATCAAGTACGGACCGCATGGAAAATTTCTTGCATGCCCCGGATTCCCTGAATGTCGCAATACGATGCCTTACTTCGAAAAAATCGGAGTCCCCTGTCCTAAGTGCGGCAAGGACATTGTCATCAGAAAGACAAAGAAGGGACGCAGGTATTTCGGCTGCATAGGCATACCGGAATGCGATTTCATGGTTTGGCAGAAGCCCGTAAATAAAATGTGCGAAAAATGCGGAAGCATATATACGGAACGCGGAAAGAAGCTTGTGTGCTCAAATCCGGAATGCGGCAATGTAATTGATAAGGATTGAATTCAGTCGGGATTTAAGCTTTTGCCAGGTTAAACGCTATGCTTCGATGCGTCAGATTCGTAAGAGAGTCGTGACCAATGTAGTAATTCGCTTGACATAATCGTTAAAATAAAAGAAATTGTCTTAAATGATATGCAATTTAATCAAATCGGTTGAATATTCTATAAGTACGTGCTACAATGCACTTGTGTTTTTAGTGTGCGCATCTGCTTGGAGGTAAGTATGGGTAGTGTTCAATTATTAGACAAGACGCGAAAAATCGGAAAGCTTTTACATAACAACAATTCGAGCAAGGTAGTCTTTAACGATATCTGTCGTGTAATGAAAGACATTTTGAGTTCAAATGTCTTAGTTATCAGTAAGAAGGGCAAGGTGCTCGGCGTGGGCGAAAGCACTTGTATTGACAGAATTGACGAGCTTATTGACGACAGCGTAGGAAGCTTTATTGACCCATTATTAAATGAAAGACTTTTGGCTGTCCTTTCCACAAAGGAAAACGTCAATCTTACGACACTTGGATTCGAACATACCGATATCAATAAGTTTCAGGCTGTTATTTCTCCTATCGAAATTGCAGGAGAGAGACTTGGAACACTCTTTGTATATAAATGCGATGCTACATACGACATAGACGACATCATTCTTTGTGAGTACGGCACGACGGTTGTGGGTCTTGAAATGCTCCGTGCGGTCAATGAGGAGAATGCCGAGGAAGCAAGAAGAATTGCTGTTGTTCGTTCGGCAATCAGCACTCTTTCTTTTTCCGAGATGGAAGCTGTTGTACATGTATTTGACGAGCTTGACGGAACAGAGGGCATTTTGGTCGCTTCAAAGATTGCAGACAGAGTCGGAATCACCCGCTCGGTAATCGTAAACGCAATCAGAAAGTTTGAAAGTGCCGGTGTAATCGAAAGCCGTTCTTCGGGTATGAAGGGTACCTACATCAGGGTTTTAAACGATGCGGTCTTCCCTGAAATTGCCAAGCTTAAAAAGGATAAAAATATTTAGTTAATGATTTACGGCAAACAGCCGATATATTTATTGTAAAGGATTACGAACTTGAAAGGGACTTCTTAAGGAAGTCCCTTTTTGCATAGGAAATTGTGTCGCAACAACTTAAAGAAAAGGCACTGCGTGATAGTGATGCACACTCACACAAGAGGTATATGTCACTAAAGTAACCGCGCAGGACACCGTGTGCTTTGTAAACAGAACGCTGTTTTATCCTTAAAATCACTGATATATCGTCCACATTTGGTACGGACATAAAAATTAAAACACAATATTATGTGGTTATAAATCAAAATAATCTTGTGTTTTCAAGAAAACTATTTATAATGAAATAAGGTAGGCAAAGTGTAGGCTTTTTTACCTATAGGAGGATAAATGATTAAATCAAATGCCTTTGATTACATTAATGTTTTAGATAAGGCCGCAGATGCTTCGTGGCTTAGAAATGAAACGATTGCAAACAATATTGCAAACGTCGACACTCCAGGCTACAAGAGAGAGGACATTACCTTTGAAAGCGAGCTTTCAAAGGCCTTAAAGCATTCAAGCTATGAGTCTATGGACAGCAAGGTCAAAAATCTTACGAACAGAGACCTTGAAGCACGTACATACAAAGATTATTCGGGATATTCGTACAGACTTGACGGAAATAACGTTGATATTGAGACGGAAAATACCATGCTTGCGAAGAATCAGCTCATGTACGAGGGCTTGTTAAACAGTATCAGTCAGGAATTTTCAAATCTCCAGACTGCGATGAAGTAGGAGGTTTATTATGAGCATTTTTTCTTCTTTTGACATTAATGCTTCTGGGCTGACCGCTCAGAGATACCGTATGGACATCATTTCCGAGAACGTTGCGAATGCAAATACAACTCGTACGGAAGACGGAACTCCCTACGTCAGAAAAGTGGTTACCTTTGAAGAAAAGGGATCGCAGACGGCTTTCTCAAGAGTTTTAAATAATACGATAGACAGCTATTCGGGCGGAGGTGTAAAGGTTTCCGGTGTGTACGAAGATACGGTTACCGAGATGAACAAGGTCTATGATCCTTCACATCCCGATGCGGATGAGGACGGTTACGTTACTTATCCAAACGTAAATATTATTACAGAAATGACAAACCTTATAGATGCAACCAGGTCTTATGAAGCCAATTCAACGGCATTTACGGCAAGTAAATCGATGGCGCTTAAGGGCTTGGAGCTAGGTCAGTAAGGAGAGATAAATGAACGTTAATTCATTACTCGGAACGTCTTCCATTGTCAGTACGGATACGCTTGAAAACAGTACATCGACAGGAAAGACGAGTAATCTTTTTGATTCGATATTAAACAGTGCAATTGACAATATTAACAGTACGAATAGCCTCCTTTCCGATGCGGAAAATGAGGAAATCAGCTTTGCCATGGGTGAATCGGAGAATACCCATGACCTGATGATTGCACTTCAGAAAGCCTCCACGGCATTACAGTATACCGTTGCCGTAAGGGATAAGCTCTTGGATGCGTATAAAGAGATTATGAACATGCAGATCTAAAGGTTACTGTTTACAGGCATGCATAAATCATATATCTGCTTATGCAAGACTGCTTTCATAAGTAGGTTATATGATTTATTCACGAGCCGAATCAGGAACTTTTCCTACATAAGCAAAACGTGAATCGACTAAGTCGTAAAATACGGCGAAGCCGGATTGTTTTGCACATGCGGGGAGCTGCGAACGGAATAATACATAGACTTTGGAGTTAAAAATGGGCGAGAAGATACTCAACAAGCTTAAAGAAATAGGACAAAAAATATTAGCCTGGTGGAATCACTTTACCGCGAAGCAGAAGACCTTAATCATTGCTATTGCGGCAGGTGTTATTGTTGCGCTTGTGATTCTTTATTCTGTACTGTCTTCTCCGAACTATACCCTTCTCCAACAGTGTGAATCCACAAAGGAGGCTTCCGAGATAACAGAAGCCTTGGACGAGGCAAGCATTTCATATACAGTTTCCGATGACGGCCTTCAGATAAAGGTTCCGAAAGACAATATCGCAACCGCAAGGCTTACGCTTGCGAGCAGCGGAATTACCACAACAGGCTATACAATTGAGGAAGCTCTTTCGGGAAGCTTTACGACAACAGAGGCTGATAAAGCAAAACGATACAAGCTTTATCTTGAAAGTACTTTTGAAAGCGATTTTGTTTCGATCTTCCCTGCAATAAAGGCCTGCACGGTACAGTTAAACATTCCGGAGAATGACGGGACTCTTTTATCGAAAGAAGAGGAACCGAGCGCAGCCATATATTTAAATATAGAGGGTGATTTTACCAATGAAAATGCCGCCTTTCTTGCAAAGGCAGTTGCTACTGCGTTAGGATCGTCAAACACCGACAATATCGTAATCATGGACAGCGAAGCAAATCTTCTTTTCTCGGGTGACGATACCTCGACAGCTGCCGGAAATGCAACGAGCCAGTTAGGAGTCAAGCAGGAAGCCGAAGAGATTTTAAATAACGGCGTAAAGAAGGTACTTACGGGAACGGGATCATTCGGCGACATTAAGGTTACTTCAAACCTTGTAATAGATTTTTCGACCACGGAAACAACGATTCACAACTATACGCCTGCAGACGGACAGTCTCAGGGCGTTCTTTCCGAGGAATCAAGCTATACCTCTGAATCGTCGGGGTCGACCGGAGGTACACCGGGGACCGATTCAAACGGAGAAACGACATACTACTACGAAGACTCGGACACTTCTTCCTCCACTATTGAAGAGCTTTATAAAAAATATCTTCCCAATGAAACTATTACCAATACCGTAATTCCAGCAGGCAAGGTCACCTATTCGGAATCATCCCTTGCGGTTTCGTCCACGAATTACATAGTGGTCAAAGAAGATGACGTAAAGGATCAGGGGCTTTTGGACGGCATTACCTGGGAAGAGTACAAGGACGCAAACAGTGAGCGTACCGCAGTAACCATTACCGATGAAATGTTAGAGCTTGCAAGCGATGCCTCCGGTATACCGACCGAAAATATCACAATGATTGCTTATGAAGAAAATTTCTTTGTCGATTCGGAAGGCTCCAATATAAATGTATCTGAAGTGATTCAGATTGCTTTGATTGTTATCATTCTGGGACTCTTGGCCCTTGTTGTTATTAAGAGCATGAGCGGTGAAAAGACCGAGGAAGAGCCAGAGCCTTTGTCAGTTGAAACACTTCTTCAATCGAATCCTGAGGAGCAGGTGGCCGATATCGAGCTTGAACAGATATCGGAGACCAGAAAGATGGTTGAAAAATTTGTTGACGAGAATCCTGAGGCAGTCGCAAATCTGCTTCGCAACTGGCTCAATGAAGGCTGGGAATGATTCTTAAGGAAATGGGACACATATGGCAAAAAATACTGAGGAAAAAATAAACGGAATACAAAAGGCGGCTATCCTATTGATAGTTTTGGGACCTGAGCGTTCTTCCACCATTTTCAAGCATTTAAAGGAGGAAGAAATCGAAGAGCTTACGCTCGAAATAGCAAATACCAGAAGCATTACGCCGGCCATCAAAGAAAGCGTTATCGAGGAATTTTATCAGGTATGTCTGGCTCAGCAGTATATCGCCGAAGGCGGTATCGGCTACGCCAAGGAGCTTCTTGAAAAAGCACTCGGTTCCGACAAGGCTTTGGACGTTATCGGAAAGCTTACGGCATCCTTGCAGGTTAAGCCTTTTGAATTTGTACGAAAAACAGATGCGGCACAGCTTCTTAACTTTATACAGGACGAGCATCCGCAGACGATTGCACTTATCCTTTCATATCTGCCTGTAAGCCAGGCGGCAACCATCATTTCGGCCCTTCCTCCGGACAGACAGTCAGACGTTACAAAGCGTATTGCATCCATGGACAGGACGAGTCCGGATGTCATAAAGGAAGTGGAGAAGGTATTGGAGAGCAAGCTGGCATCCCTGATAAATCAGGATTACACGATTATCGGCGGTGTGGATGCGGTTGTCGAAATTTTGAATACGGTAGACCGGGGTACGGAAAAACACATCATGGAAACTCTCGAAATCGAAGAGCCAGAGCTTGCCGACGAAATCAGGAAGAAAATGTTCGTATTCGAAGATATACTGCTGCTTGATGACAGAGCAATTCAGAGAGTTCTCAGGGATGTTGACAATAATGACCTTGCAATTGCACTTAAGGGCGCAAACGAGCAGGTTCAGTCGGCTATTTTCAACAACCTCTCAAAGCGTCTCGCAGTCATGATAAAGGAAGACATGGACTTCATGGGACCTGTTCGTATGAAGGATGTCGAAGAAGCACAGCAAAAGATAGTAAACATAATCAGAAAACTGGAAGACTCAGCGGAAATTGTTATTTCCAGAGGCGGTGGGGACGAAATAGTTGTCTAATTCCAATCTTTTTAAAAACGGATTTCAAAGACTTTCAAAGGAAAACATCCGCGTGATAGACTCAAATGCCATTGCGGCAAAAAAACTTGAGCGCTATACGGGGGTGTTAAAAGAGTCCGAACCCTCAGATGAATTAACCGCTGAAGAAGATGCGGACGGACTGAACGAGTCTTCACTTGATGCACTTACGGGTGAAGCAAAGGTAATAGAACCTTCTTTAAGTGCGGAAAGCATAACGGAAAATGCACATAAGGAAGCAGAGAGCATTTTAAACGAAGCAAGGCTTAAGGCGGACGAAATCATCAATCAGGCAAAAGTCGAAGCCGAAAGCATTAAGAATACAGCCAGAACCGAAGGCTTTGACGCGGGACATACGGAGGCCATAAAAGAAGTTGAAGAGTCAAGGAAAGCATTAGAACAGGAAAAAGAAAAACTTGAATCGGATTATCAAAAACTTCTGTCCGAAGTCGAGCCTAAAATGGTGGATACGATATGCAGGGTTTACAAAGCAATTTTCGGAGAGACGCTTTATTCAAGAAAGGATGTAATGATCTGTCTCATAAATAAGGCACTCAAAAATATCGAAGGAAGCGACAGAGTGACGATTTATGTAGGAAGCGAGGATTATGATATGCTTGCGGGTATGAGGGACAATTTTCTTGGCAGAAGCTCACTTAAGGAAAGTCCGGAAATACTTATAAAGGAAGGCCTCAAGCAGGGCTCCGCCATGATAGAGACTTCCTATGGAATCATAGACTGCAGTATTGATACCGAGCTTAATGAGCTTACAAATACCTTAAAGATTTTGTCCTACGAAAATGTTGACTAAACATGAATATAAATATTAATTTTGACAAATACAAAAGGCTTTCGGAGCATTCCTTTTACAAGACCCGTGGAAAGATTGCCAATGCGGTCGGTCTGACACTTGAGAGCTACGGGCCGGATTCACGCCTCGGTGATATATGTACCATTTATTCCAAAGAAGATTCTGTCCCGATTGCAACGGCGGAGGTTGTAGGATTTAAAGAGGGAAGAACCTTGCTCATGCCATACGAGCATGTCGACGGAATAAGCGTCGGCTGTGTCGTTGAAAATGAAAATCATCCGCTGGAGGTTACGGTATCAAACGAGCTTTTGGGACTGACCTTGGACGGACTCGGGCGTCCCGATAAGACCATAACGGTTAGAGGCGCAAAGTATCCGATAGAGGCAGCACCTCCCGACCCTATGTCAAGAGAGATTATAAGCGATGTTCTGCCTCTTGGAGTGAAAGCTGTAGATGGGCTTTTGACAATCGGGAAAGGGCAGCGTGTAGGTATTTTTGCAGGTTCAGGCGTAGGAAAGTCAACCTTACTCGGAATGTTTGCCAGAAATACAAAGGCTGATATAAACGTAATCGCCCTTATCGGAGAGCGTGGCCGTGAGGTAAGGGAATTTGTGGAAAGAGACTTAGGACCCGAAGGTATGAAGCGAAGCGTTCTTGTCATTGCAACAAGCGACAGACCTGCTCTTGAGCGTACGAAGGCTGCAAAGACAGCAACGGCAATAGCCGAATATTTCAGGGATCAGGGTAAGGATGTGCTTCTGATGATGGACTCGCTTACACGTTTTTCAATGGCACAACGCGAGATAGGACTTGCAAGCGGCGAACCTCCCGTATCAAGAGGGTATCCGCCGAGCGTATATGCGGAAATGCCAAAGCTTTTGGAAAGAGCCGGAAGGAGCGATAAGGGCTCAATTACCGGTCTTTATACGGTCCTGGTCGACGGCGATGATTTTAACGAGCCGATTACCGATACCGCAAGAAGTATTTTGGACGGTCATATAGTATTGAATCGTAAAATAGCTCAGAAAAATCATTATCCCGCGATAGACGTTTTGGCGAGCATTTCAAGATGCATGTCGCAGATAGTTACCAAAGACCACAAGAAAAGTGCCGGCAAGTTTAAAAATCTCATGGCCACCTATCAGGATGCCGAAGACCTTATCAATATAGGCGCATACAAGTCCGGAAGCAATGAGGAAATCGACGAGGCCATAAAGAAACATAAGGCCATCAACGAATTCCTGATTCAGGATACCGATGAAAAGGTAAGCTTTGAAACGGCGGTAGAAAGCCTTCAGAAAATAGTGGAGTAAAATGGCAAAATTTGTTTTCAGACTTGCGACTGTCCTGAATTTAAAGTTAAGACTAGAAGAGCAGCAGAGAAATGCCTTTGCGGAAGCAAAAAGAAGACTTGATGACGAAACGGACAAATTAAATGCCCTTAAGCAAAAGCTTTTAGATTACGAAGAAGAGGGACGGGCGTTAAGAAACAGGGCTCTTAATATTAAAGAAATCCTTGAAAACGAGGAAGCAATTTCTTTTTCGAAGAATGCCATAGAAGAACAGAAGGCACAGGTAAAGCTTTTTGAACGGATGCTTGAGGATGAAAGAATTAAGCTTAACGAATGCATCAAGGAACGCAAGATGTACGAGCGTTTAAAAGAAAAGGCTTTCGAGGAATTCCTGGAAGATGAAAAGCATACCGAGGGCGTTGAAAACGACGAGCATAACAGTTACGTATATGGGACAAAAGAGGAAGAATAGCGTTTTATTCAGACTTTGGAGATAGAGCATGGACAACAATAATGCGGCTGAAAAGTCAAAGCTTAAGCAGGAAAAGAAACAACTTAAGGCCGATGAAAAGAAACAAAAACAGGAAATAAAAAAGAGAGCTAAGGAGATTTCAAAAAAAGAGGCAGAGATAGAAGATTATGAGGAGAGTGGCGGAGGCTTTTCAAGCTTCATAGTTACCGTCGTAATCGTAGCCGTTTGGATTGCGATTCTTTGCTTTTTGATTAAGCTTGATGTGGGAGGATTCGGTTCGGAAATTCTGACTCCGCTTTTAAAGGATGTGCCTGTTATAAATAAGATTCTTCCGGAAGGGTCGAAAGAAACGGAAACAAGCGATGAGGGCGCTTACGGAGGGTATACGTCCTTAAAGGAAGCTGTAGATTACATCAAAACGCTTGAAACAGAGCTTGAACACTCCACAACCGTCAACAATGCAAATGCCGAGGAAATTACCACATTAAAGGCCGAGGTTGAGAGACTTCAGGAATTTGAAGCAATGCAGGTGGAATTTCAGCGCATAAAGGAACAGTTCTACGAGGAAGTCATCTATGCCGAAAACGGTCCGGGTGCAGAAGCCTACAAGGAATATTACGAAAGCATGGATCCGACGACCGCGGAAGCTTTGTACAAGCAGGTAATTACCAAGCTTGAAGAGGATGAAGAAATTACTGACTATGCAGCTGCATACTCTGCCATGAAGCCTAAGGCGGCAGCAGGCATTTTCGAAAGTATGATAGATGCCGGAGATATCAATCTGGTGGCGAGAATACTGAAAATAATGGATTCAGATTCAAGGGGCGACATCCTGGAAGTAATGGATTCCGAAAAAGCTGCCAAAGTAACAAAAATTATGGACCCGGAAAGCTAAGGTTTTTTGCTTAAACCTCCGATATAAAAGATGTGGGACAAGGGTAATAGGGATATTACGCCTGGTTTTTACATATAAATTTTCAGGAAAGGAGGAAAACATGCAGACACAAGCAGTACAGAGCTTTACAAATGTATCGGCTGTGAAACTTTCGCAGAGTGCTTCGACAGTGAGCTTGAACCTGTCATCGAACTTTGAAGATTGTCTTAAGCAGGCTACAAACGAAGGCGAAACGCTTGCTAAGCCGTTAAGCAAGTCAAGCTTAAAGGAAAGCAATACAGAGATTGATTCCGATGACGTAAACGATCAGGTTTCTTTGACAAGTAAGAACACCGAAACATTAAAGGAATCCAGGGATATATCCAAGGAAGTCGTTTCCAATGAAAAAGTCTCAAAGGTAACAAGCGCGGTAGATAGAGTAAAGGACGTGCTTAAGGAAGAACTTGATGTAACTGACGAAGAAATTTCAGTAGTTCTTCAAAGCCTTCAGTTAAATCAGCTGGCGCTTTTAAATACCGACGATACCGCTTTAATCGTATCAAAGCTTTCGGGCTGTGATGGCGTACTTTCAATTGCAATGGATGAGAAGCTATACGATAGCCTTACGAATATCAAAGCTGTGATTGAAAATGTCGTAACTGATCTTACGAATGAGTTAAATATCAGTAACGATGATTTCCTGAATGCTTTGGCAATGGCTGAGACAACGATTGAGACAAACATTGGGACAAAGGTCGAAGCGGATGAAACAGAAGGAGCCATCGAACCTTTTACAATGAGCGAGGAAGCACCGGCTGAGAGCATAAAGGTTTTAGAAGCAAATGAAGAAATTCAGGATGTGGTAAAGACCGACACTCTGAGCCAAACGGCAGACACAGACACGCCTTTAGTCAAGACCGGCAAGAACTTTGAAAATGATTCGACGGATGTAAAACAGTCTGAAGACGAGCCTGAAACGATAGATAGTAAGATAAATATCGTTAAGAGCGATGACCGGGAGACGGACGTCAAAGGTTCTTTGTCCGGAAATTCGAATGAAGGTTATTCGGAAGCAAGAGACGAAGGCATAACGGAAAGTACCGATGCAAAAGCTTCAGAGACCACGATTAAATCAGAGAACAATACGCTTACATTTGCCGAAAGACTATTAAATGAAACCGTAATTGCATTAAACAGCGAGCCTGAGGTTGCTTCATACAGCACAACGGATGCTTATGACATCATTAACCAGATAACAGAAGGAATTGACGTAAATGTCGGTTCTGAAACAAGCGAAGTCAATTTAAGACTTCATCCCGAATCGCTCGGCAATCTTTCGGTTAAGGTTTATGAAAATCATGAAGGACTTTTAAAAGCCACATTTACGGCCGAAAGTGAAACAGTTAAGGCAGTTTTGGAAACACAGACGATTGTTTTAAAGGAAGCACTTGAAAATAAGGGCGTAAAGATCGAAGCAGTTGAAGTAACGGTTCAGAGTCATGCATTTGAAAGAAACCTAAGCGACAACGGAGAGTCAAGAGAAGAGTCATCTGGGCAGCAAAGGAAGTCAGTAAGGAGAATAAATCTTTCGGAGCCTGATATGGCAGAGGAAGAACTTCCTGAGGACACGTTGGTACGTGAAATGATGATTCAAAACGGAAATACAATAGATTACAGTGCATAGCATAGAAAGGAGGAAACATGGCGGAAAATATTTCAGCGATATACAATAATGGAGTGCTTCAGCAAACGTCGGCAGCTGCAAATTCAACTTCTTCAACGAGTTCGTCAAGCAGTTCAAGCCTTGACAAGGATGCATTCTTACAGCTTTTGGTAGCACAGATGAAGTATCAGGATCCGTTGGAACCCACAGAGAATACAGAGTATATCTCACAGTTGGCAACCTTCTCGGAACTTG
This sequence comes from Lachnospiraceae bacterium, assembly GCA_963605385.1. Classification (GTDB taxonomy): domain Bacteria; phylum Bacillota; class Clostridia; order Lachnospirales; family Lachnospiraceae; genus UBA1258. Next base: position 87,530 of record CAVCUM010000002.1, on the reverse strand, counting down.
AGGAAATGCAGAATCTCTCTTCAAGCTCGAACCTTCAGAGGGCAAGCGGTCTTGTCGGACAGGAAGTGGTCATTAAATCCACAAGTGCAACGGACGGCGGAACCGTAACAATACAGGGCACGGTTGATTATGTTGTTTATGAAAACAACAAGGCCTACGTTTCAATCAACGATACTTTATATTCAATTGATGACGTTTACGAGGTCATGGATTCTGATTATTCGGCAGCATATTCTTTGGCACAGCAGTTTACAAAGGCCTTGAGCAGCTTCCCTGCGGTGGCAAATCTTACCGTGGACTATGAGGATGCAATTTCAACCCTCAGAGAGACCTACGACAGCATGTCAAGCTATCAGAAGAGCTTTTTGACAGGTGATACCGTAGCCACACTTGAAAAGTACGAAGCAAGGCTTAAGGAGCTTAAAAGCTCGGTATAGTTGTTAATTGAATATGAGGTGGAATATGGACATTCAAAATAATAATTTCCTTTCCATCGAACAGGTAGCGGACAGACTGATAAACAAAACCGATACCGTTAATCGTACATCAAAAAGTGAAGTAAGCTTTGAAAGTATTCTTAAAGCGAAAGCCTCCGAGAGTAAAGGAGAGGCGTCGGAAGTTAAATTTTCAAAGCACGCTGCAAACAGACTGAACGACAGAAACATTTCTTTATCCGTCGAACAGCTACAGAAGCTTAATGATGCGACGAGCAAGGCGGGGGAAAAGGGAATTAAGGAATCTTTGGTATTGATGGACCAGTTAGCCTTTGTGGTAAATATTCCAAACAATACCGTGGTAACAGCTTTAGATAAGTCTGAGACGAATCTAAACATATTTACAAATATAGACGGAGCAGTAATTATATAGCCGGACCTTTGGGGGCTTAGGCTTCTGACTGACAGAGGAAGCCAAACTGCTTGTCTTTGGGAGGTCACTCACTATGATGAGATCAATGTATTCCGGTGTTTCCGGACTTAAAACCCATCAGACAAAGATGGACGTTATAGGTAACAATATAGCTAACGTAAATACGGTAGCTTACAAGTCGCAATCAATCACCTTCAGTGAACTGATGTATCAGACGACACAGAAATCAAGCGGACCGAATGAACTTACCGGTACCGGCGGTACGAATGCCCGCCAGATCGGTCTTGGTGTTCAGTCAGCCGCAATCAATACGGCAATCACCACGCAGGGTGCAACGCAGACAACGGGAAACCCTTACGATTTGTGTATTACCGGAAATTCTTTCTTTATCGTTTCGGACGGCTCGCAGAACTATTTCACAAGAGCGGGCGCATTTAATATCGACTCCGTCGGAAACCTTGTAATGACCAGCAATGGTTACAACGTAATGGGCTGGGGAGTTGACGAAGAGACGATGACCATCAAGCAGGATACGGTTTCGGCTTTGAGAATCATGAGCGCAGACAACATGACCTATCCTCCGGAAGCAACATCGAATGCCTATGTTTCCGGAATTATCGACAAAAACGATTCGGATGTCGGAACGGAAGCAGGTAAGGCGCTGAACCTAAGCTTCTATGACAACCTCGGATATTCCTATACCGCAAAGTTTTCGATTCACTCCACAACGGATGACGGAGCGTATTACGTAGAGCTTGACGACGTAATCGATTCAAACGGAAAGTCCATTACGGAGATGTATCCTGGTTCGAATCTTTCCGATTTGGTAAGTATCAATACAGATGCAACCTATACGGCAAATGTCAATGTTCCTTATACGAAGCTTGATACGGTTACGTTTGAGGGCGGAACATTTAAGAACACATCCACGGGTGACGATATTGCGAATATGACAGCTTTCGGAAGTACGGATGCTGATGGAAATATTACAGTTACTGTTCCGATTTCGGATGCCAACATCACATTGCTTCAGCAGATATACGGTTCGGATGCTGACTTCTCCGGAATAGCGGCTGCAACGATTGATGCAACAACAGGTCAGTTAAAGGTTACACAGAAGTCGGGAGCGGGAGTGCTTCTTAATTACAGTACCGACGACGGAAGCTTTATGACAATAGGCGGAAGCCAGACCGGTATTACAATCGACTTTAAAGCAGCGGTTGAGGGAGACGGTGAATCGGCAGGTACTTCTCTTGAACAGTTTGAGGATATTTCTTTTGACTGGACAGCTACCAATATGTACAACAATTCAGGCACATCCACAATAGGAGCCACTTCCGGAGACAAGGACGGCGTAGGTACGGGACGTAAGCTTGGCAATATGACGGGCGTTACGATTCAGACAAACGGTATGATTTATGCTTCATACGATAACGGCATGACGAGACTTATGGGTCAGATAGCAGTTGCAGAGTTTTCAAATGCCGCCGGCCTTGAAAAGTCGGGTGACAACCTTTATTCTGCAAGCCTTAACTCGGGCGAGTTTGACGGTGTGGGCGTCGATATCACCGGTTCCGGCGGATATATGACAACGGGCGTTCTTGAAATGAGTAACGTGGATTTATCAACTGAGTTTACCGAGATGATTACCACTCAGAGAGGTTTCCAGGCAAACTCGCGTATCATTACCGTTTCAGATACGATGCTTGAAGAACTTGTAAATTTAAAGAGATAAATATAGCGGCTTGAAGGGGGAACATTTATGTTCCCCTTGTCTGCTTTTTAACTTAGTTTCGGTTAAAAACACTGACTGAGTTAAATACCTGACCCTGTGAAGATTCGAAGATGTAATGATAGCTAATGCATACTTGAATCCGGCATTGGGGACTCGCAAGCAGATCTTGACTGATTTTCGGAGGTTTTATGATTGAGGTTACAAAGCTTGACGGGGTGATAATGACCATAAACGACAGTTTTATCGTTACTGTGGAAGAAACACCAGATACTGTTATTACCATGTCCACCGGACGCAAAATAATAGTAAAAGAAAGTAGACAAGAGATACAAAATTTAGTAAAATCCTTTAGAAAGGAATTTTTTGCCGACAAGGCAGATTAGAGGGCAGTTTAAATGGATATAGCATCCCTTATTGGAATAGTTACATGCTTTATTCTTGCAATTTTCGGTATCGTTTATTCAAGCAGCGGTATTGATTTTGCTTTGCTGAATAACTTTATTGATATACCGTCCGTAATTATTACAGTTGGCGGATCGACGATGTGTATGTTCATGACCTGCCAGGTCAAGGAATTTGTCAACAATTTAAAGGCCTTTACACTTATATTCAAGGTTCCACAGCTTGACACTCCCACGATGATAAAGAAAATTGTCGATCTTTCAAACGTTGCGAGAAAAGAAGGACTTCTTTCACTTGAAGAAGCTGCAGGTGACCTTGACAATGAATTCTTAAAGAAAGGTATTTTACTGATAGTTGATGGCACCGACCCCGAGCTTGTACGCGGTATTATGGAAACAGAGCTTGTAAGCGTGGAGGCACGGCATCAGAAGGTTACGGCCTTTTATGACCAATTTGCCGCAATGGGCCCTGCCTGGGGTATGATCGGTACGCTTATCGGACTTGTTAACATGCTTTACAACATGGCTGATTCTTCAGCAATCGGACCTGCAATGGCGGTTGCATTGCTGACTACCTTGTACGGATCCTTGATGGCAAACTGGCTGTTCACACCGGCCTCAGTAAAGATGAAAAAGAACAGTGCTGCGGAAAGCCAGCTTCAGGAAATTATGATAGAAGGACTTCTTTCCATTCAGGCAGGCGAGAACCCTCGTGTAATAGAAGAGAAACTTAAATCCTTCTTGGCTCCTGCCGATCGTGCTGCAGCCGGCACCGAAGAGGGAGGTCAGGAGTAATGGCAAAAAGGAAACCGGAAGAGGCACCGCCGGCCCTCTTATGGAAAGATACGTTTTCGGATCTTATGAATTTGCTACTTTGCTTTTTCGTATTGCTGTATGCTTCGGCAAATGTAGACGAGGCAAAGTTTGATGCGATTGCCGCATCGTTTCAGAGCACCTTCAGTATATTTACGGCGGGAAGCTCCGCTATAGGAGACGGCGTTTTAATCAGTAACGGCGTCAGCCAGTTAAACGAACTTGACAATTACATAAATTCCACCGGCGCCATGGCTGAAAACGATGAGGATGCCGAGAAATTTGATGACAAGCAAAATGATTTGGAAAATGTCGAAAATATGAAGCTTGAGGCAAGTGAATCGCTTGCAGGTCAGATTGAAGAGGCTCTTGAAGAAAACAATATTGCAGACAAGGTCGAGCTTGACTTTAACAGCCAATATGTAAAGCTGACGCTTAAAGGAGCCATTCTTTTTGCTCCCGGCTCGGCAGAACTGCTTGAATCGGTCGAAGGAACACTTACGAAGGTAAGCTTAATCCTTGACAGATATGCAAAGTACGAGATTGAAATAGAAGGACATACGGATAATGTTCCGCAGTCTTCCACAGAGTATGCCAACAATGACGAGCTTAGCGATGCAAGAGCACGTTCGGTATTTTACTTTATCGTTAACAACTCCTCCCTTGACCCTTCAATTATCAAGCATAGCGGACGCGGAGAGTACTGCCCGATAGCGGACAATTCAACCGCAGAGGGAAGAGCTCTGAACAGGCGCGTTGAGATTAAGATTTATCACGAACTCAGTAATTATTAAAGATACAAAGGAAGCGTAAATGAAGAAAAATCTTATTTCCATTATGATTTTGGCACTGCTGATTGTTAACGTAGTGCTGACTGCGGTGATGATGTTCTCTGTCATGGGAAGTGCCAAAAAGACAACGGCCTTGGTGGACAATATTGCCACTGTTTTAAATCTTGAACTTGATACCGAGAGTGAGGAAACGGATGATACCGTTGCCATAACGGATTCATCAGCCTTTGATATCTCCGATTCTCTTACCATTCCGCTGAAGAAGGGCGAGGACGGAAAAGACCATTATTGTATGGTAACCGTTTCACTTTACATGAATACAAAGCATGAGGATTATGCCACCTATTCGGCAACGGTTTCCACTAACGCCTCGTTATTCAAGAGTATTATAATAGATGTTATCAGCGGACACACGATGGATGAGTGTTCGGCAGATCCCGATATGCTTAAGGCTGAGATACTTTCAAAGATTCAGGAAGCCTACGGAGGTTCTACATTTATCTATATGGTTGCATTCAGCAGCATCCTGTATCAGTAAATTTTTTGATACACGATAAAGGGAGGTGAACTTTTTGGGCGAGGTATTATCTCAAAATGAGATAGACAGTTTGTTGGCAGCCCTGAGTACCGGTGAACTTGATGTAGATGAGATGCAGGACAAGGGCGAACGCCAGGTCAAGAATTACGACTTTAAGCGCCCTGCAAAGTTCTCTAAAGAGCATTTACGTACACTTGAAATCATATATGAGCATTACGGAAGACTGCTTGCGACGAACCTTCCGATATACCTTCGAAAGAACGTACAGGTATCAGTGGCAAGCTCGGAAACGGTTACTTTTTCCGAATTTACAAATGCGTTATCAAATCCGGTTATATTGGGAATTATAAATTTTCAGCCTCTCGGAGGCAACATTATCCTTGATTTGGCAGCTAATCTCGGCTTTACAATGATAGACAGAATGCTTGGAGGTAAGGGCGTTCCTCTCGAGAAAAACAGAGATTTTTCCGAGATAGAGATGACGATAATCGAAAAACTTCTGATTATTTCATTACAGCTTATGCGAGAACCGTGGAAGAACGTGTTGGACATAAGCCCCGTGCTTGAAAGGATAGAAACGAATCCGCAATTTGCTCAAGTCATCGCACCGAGTGAAATGATTGCCATTGTCACTCTGAACATGAAGATTGGTGAAGTTGAAGGATTCATGAACGTATGCCTTCCGTACTTTACTCTGGAAAGTATTATGGACAGGCTGAATACCAAATACTGGTTCTCCACGATGAAGGAGGATTCCGGAGAAAATTACCAAGAATATATCGAATCCCTGATTAAGAGGGTGGACATACCATTAAAGGTAATTATGGGGCAAAGCATTATCTCGGTTAATGATTTTACGACCCTGCAGATGGGCGATATAATCAGACTCAATACCAGAGTAGACGATGAGCTTGATGTCTACGTCGGCAATATCAAGAAATTCAGGGCCGTTCCGGGTACAGAGAAAGACAAGTACGCGGTACAGGTTACTTCAGTTATCAGGGAGGAGGAATAATAAATGGACGGAATGTTATCTCAGGACGAAATAAACGCCCTTTTAAGCGGCATGGATCCGAGTGAAGTCGGAAACTCCAAACCTGAGGATAAACCCGAAGCATTCACATCCGGCACACCTGCCTCTGACAACCAGACACTGACGGATACCGAAAAAGATGCGGTCGGCGAAGTTGCCAACATAAGCATGGGATCGGCTGCCACGACACTTTATTCCTTGGTGAACAGAAAGGTCAATATCACAACACCAGTTGTGACAATGTGTACCTGGCAGAATGTTATAGATGATTACGAAAAACCCTGTGTATTTATCCAGATACACTATACATCGGGACTTGACGGCTCCAACATATTGGTACTTCGCGAGCATGATGTCAAGGTTATAACAGACCTGATGATGGGCGGTGACGGTACTAATACTGACGGAGAGCTCGGCGAGCTTCACTTGAGTGCTATTTCAGAGGCCATGAATCAGATGATGGGAACCTCTGCAACCTCGCTTTCGACGATGCTTGGCACCATGATAGATATCAGCCCTCCGGATGCAAGTTTACTCGATCTGACCGAGTACAAAAACGGCGAGGACATATCTCCTTTCCTCGGCGGAACCTTTGTAAAAGTTGCATTTACGATGCAGATAGGTGATTTGGTAGATTCAAACATAATGCAGTTGTATCCGGTTGAATTTGCAAAAAAGCTTGTTCAGACTTTCTTGGATCAATCACTTGAATCCGAACCAACACCGGCGCCCACGCCCTCACCTGCACCAGCTCCTTCACAGCCTCAGTTTAGCCAGGCACCTTCTCAACCCGACATGAGTATGCAGGGTATGGGCATGAATAGCGGAATGCAGGGCATGAACATGGGAATGCCAAATATGGGTATGAACATGGGTATGCCGGGTATGAATATGGGAATGCCGGGTATGAACATGGGAATGCAGGGCATGAATATGGGAATGCCGGGTATGAACATGGGAGCACAGACAGCTCCCCAGATGAATGTTCAGACGGCTCAGTTCCAGAATTTCTCCGGAGATTACAAGAACATCATGGCCAACGAAAATATCGGCCTCATTATGGATGTTCCCTTAAATGTAACGGTTGAACTCGGAAGAACCAGCAAATCAATCTCGGAAATCCTCGATTTTGCACCCGGTACAATTGTAGAATTAGACAGAATTGCCGGCGAACCGATTGATATACTCGTTAACGGCAAGCTGGTTGCAAAGGGCGAGGTTGTTGTCATCGAAGAAAGCTTTGCTGTACGTATAACCGAAATTATTAAATAGCAATAAACAGGAGTGTGATTTATGGCAAAAAATATTTTAATCTGCGACGATGCCGCTTTCATGAGAATGATGATTAAGGATATTCTCACCAAGAACGGTTATACCGTAATCGGCGAGGCTGAAAATGGAGTTAAGGCAGTTGAAAAGTACAATGAGACGAAGCCTGATCTGGTACTTATGGATATCACTATGCCGGAGATGGACGGGATTCAGGCATTAAAGAAGATAAAGGCAAATGATCCCGGTGCGGTTGTAATCATGTGCTCGGCAATGGGTCAGCAGGCAATGGTTATTGAATCAATTCAGTCCGGTGCCAAGGACTTCATAGTTAAACCTTTCCAGGCTGACAGAGTCTTAGAAGCAGTTAAAAAGGTTGTGGGCTGATGTGCCTTTTGCTTACCTCGGTTGCTTCTTCGGTAGGGCAGCTGGTTACTATTCTCCTGATTTTCATTTTCGTTCTTTTTCTGACCTACTTTGTGACAAGGTGGATAGCAAATTATCAAAAGGAAAAAAATCCCGGAGATAATATCCAAATTCTTGAAGTGAAGAGAGTTGGACAGAATAAGCTTGTCGAAATCGTTAAGATCGGCGATAAGACCTTTGCCCTGGGAATGGGTAAGGATGAAATCACCCTTATAGGGGAGATTAACGAAGAATCTTTGACTACAAAGAAGTCCGCGGGGGAGGGTTTTTCCTTTAAGGAATTTTTAAAGATAGCTAAGGATGATGGGGCAGACAAACAATAAATGAAAAAGCTTATCAAATCAATGTGCCTGCTTTTAACAGTAGGCATATTGTTTATTTTTCCTAGGACTTCGGCATTTGCAAGCAGCAATCTTACAAACAATGTTGAGTCAAATCTTTCCGGTACAACGGATACGAGGACTAACATTTCAGAGCCGGGTTCCGCTGCAACGCCGGATGAATTAAACGAAATTAATATATCAAATGATTTGACAATCACTTACCAAAACGGTAACGGAGAGCTGTCGGGTTCTTTAAGAATTTTATTAACCCTTACGATGATAGCAATTGCTCCGTTACTTCTTGTAATGCTTACCTCTTTTACACGAATTATCATCGTGCTTCATTTTACGAGGTCGGCACTCAACACATCGACGGCACCGCCGAACAATATCCTGATAGGCCTTGCGCTTATTCTTACTTTTTTCATAATGCAGTCAACATTTCAAACAGCATACAATGAAGCAATCGTCCCTTTTGATAATGGCGAGATTACTCAGGAGGAAGCCATAGAGAAGGGCATGCAGCCTTTCAGGGAGTTTATGTACGGGCAGACTCAGACAAAGGATGTCCGTCTGTTTATGGAAATTGCCGAGATTGAATGGGACGGCGATATAGAAACGATTCCGAATTACGTTCTTGTACCAAGTTTTGTAATAAGCGAGCTAAGGTCTGCTTTCCTAATCGGATTTATTATTTATATACCTTTCATAGTAATCGATATGATAGTTGCGTCTGTACTGATGAGTATGGGTATGATGATGCTTCCACCTACGACAATTTCGATGCCGTTTAAGATAATGCTTTTTGTATTGGCGGACGGGTGGAATTTAATAATCGGTTCACTTGTTAAATCGTTTATGTAAGGCAGGTGCTTGATATGACAATTGATGGAATAGTACAGATAGTCAGTAAGGGTTTATATATAATCATTCTTTTGAGTGCACCTACACTTATTATTTCTTTGGTCGTAGGTCTGATTGTAAGTATTTTTCAGGCGGTAACCTCAATACAGGAACAGACACTTACCTTCGTCCCGAAGATAATCGGGGTTTTCTTGGGACTTGCCATTACAGGATATTGGATGCTTGGCACGTTAAAGGATTACATGGTAGAGCTTTGGACGGATTTTTCGGTATATATACATTAATGAGAGGAGTTAAGGGTGCTTGATTTATCGTTCTCGCTTACTGAACTTGAATTTTTTCTTTTGGTAATTGTGAGGGTTACATGCTTTATAATGGTAGCCCCCTTTTTTGGCATGAACGATACTCCCAATATGGTAAAAATCGGTATAGGGGTACTTATCTCGGCTCTTATATATCAGACGCTTGATAAGGGAAGCCTTGAATACAATACGGTTTTGGGGTATGCGATTATCGTGATGAAGGAAGCGATAACCGGACTAATAATCGGATATTCCGCAGCAATCTGCACTTCAATATTGAATTTTGCGGGTCAGCTTGTCGACACGGAAATCGGTCTTTCCATGGTTTCGCTCTTTGATCCGGTTTCGAATGACAGTGTTACCATAAGCGGTACTTATTACAATTACACTGTTACGCTGATGCTTTTGATAAGCGGACTGTATCAATATGTACTCTCGGCGCTTTGCGAGAGCTTTTCTCTCATTCCGATAAACGGAGCGGTATTTTCTTCCGAAAAGTTACTTACTTCGATGCTTACCTTTTTGGGCGATTACCTTTCTCTGGGCTTCAGGCTGTGCCTTCCCGTGTTCTGCTCGATGCTTCTTTTAAACGGAATACTGGGAATCCTGGCAAAGGTTTCACCACAGCTAAATATGTTTGCCGTGGGAATTCAGCTTAAAATTTTATTGGGACTTGTAGTTATGTTTTTGACGGTTTCCATGCTTCCGGCTGCGTCTTCGTTGATACTTTCAGAGGTCAAGAAGTCTGTGACGATGTTTATGGAGGCCATGCAGTGACATTAAGATATAATCTTTACTTTTTCGCAGAGGGTCCGGGCGGAGAAAAAACAGAACCCGCAACCGAGAAAAAGAAACAGGATGCCAGAAAAGAAGGCCAGGTTGCTAAGTCCAAGGAAATCGAAAATGCTTTTTCGCTGCTCGCACTGTTTATTCTTTTGAAGGTTTATACCGAGACTTTAGCGGAAAAGCTTGTGGGAATGTTTTCACTTTCCTATGACGATATTTCAGAATATTTAAAGAATTATGGTGGCAGGGTCAACGAGACGGATTTAATAAACCTTTATGTACAAGGTTTGCTGCAAATGCTGATAATTCTGGCACCAGTACTGATAGTTGCTTTCTTTGTGTCATTCCTTTGTGACGTGGCACAGGTCGGCTGGCATCCGACTGCAAAGCCTTTAGAGCCTAAGGGCTCGAAAATAAGCCCCTTAAGCGGATTTAAGCGTATTTTCTCGAAAAATGCGGTAGTAGAACTGATTAAATCCATACTTAAGGTCTTGATCATATTGATTGTTGCTTACAACTACATAAAGGATAATGCAGACGGGTTGTTTTTACTCTACGACATGAACCTAAATCAGGGAATTGCCTACGGAGGAAATCTGCTCATCAACCTCGGAATAAGGGTTTCAGTGGCTTATCTGATAATTGCTTTGGCTGATTTTGCGTATCAGAAGTGGAAGTATTCAAATGATTTGAAGATGACCAAGCAGGAAATAAAGGAAGAGTACAAACAGCAGGAAGGCGATCCGCAGATTAAGGGAAAGATCAGGCAGCGTATGCGTGAGGTCTCACAAAGGCGTATGATGCAGAATCTTCCGAAGGCGGACGTTGTCATCACGAACCCTACGCATTATGCCGTTGCGATTCAATACGATTCGGAGAAATACAATGCGCCGATAGTAATTGCGAAGGGTGAAAATTATTTGGCTCAAAAAATAAAAGAGATTGCCAGAGAGAATGATATAGAAATTGTTGAAAACAAGCCCTTAGCAAGAATGTTATACGCAAATGTGGAAATAGGAGAGCAAATTCCGGAGGAGCTGTATCAGGCAGTTGCAGAGGTTTTGGCTTTTGTTTATCATTTGAAGGGTAAGGTTTAACCTGGTCGGAGTAATCCTCTAATAGAAAAAGAAAGGAGTGGGAATGAAAAAAGCGGATTTAGGCGTTGCTTTATATATACTTGCGGCATTTATCATGCTCATAGTTCCTATTCCTTCATGGCTTCTTGACATACTACTTGCCATCAACATGTCAGTTGCTTTCTTAATATTGTTCGTTGCCATGTTCAGCAAGGAAGTACTCGAAATGAGTTATTTCCCTACCATCCTTCTTTTTACGACGATATTTCGTATTTCGCTGAATGTTTCGTCGACGAGACTGATTCTTACGACCGGATCTCCCGGTAACGTTGTAGAAACCTTTGGAAGCTTCGTGGGTTCGGGAAATGTTGCGGTCGGCATCATCGTTTTCATTATCCTGATATTGATTCAGTTTATAGTCATCAACAAAGGTTCCGAAAGAGTTGCAGAGGTAACCGCAAGATTCACCCTCGATGCTATGCCCGGTAAGCAGATGGCAATCGATGCCGATTTAAATACGGGTACCATCACGGATAAAGAAGCTAAGATAAGGCGTGAAAAGATTCAGCAGGAAGCAAGCTTCTTCGGATCAATGGACGGTGCCGTAAAGTACGTAAAGGGAGATGCCGTCTCAGGTCTGATTATTACGGTTATTAATCTTGCCGGCGGTGTTATAATGGGAGTGACGCAGAGAGGTGACGACGTCGCTACAGCTTTTAGTACATATGCCATACTTACGATAGGTGACGGACTTGTAAGCCAGATCCCTTCGCTTTTGATTTCTTTGTCAACGGGTATTCTTGTAACTAAGGGTTCGGGCTCGGCTGATTTCGGAAGTGTGCTTGTCGGTCAGCTTTTCGGAATCCCGAAGGCTCTGTATATAGTTGGTGGCGTTATTGCCATGCTCGGTATAGTTACCCCGCTTAATCCCATTATATTCGTGGTACTCGGTGCCGCTTTTATAGTTGCGGGACGTATCATGCAGACGAGTATAGAGACGGGGAAAATCGAGACAGAGACCGAAACGGAAGAGGCGGAGGCTCAGGAAATCAGACAGCCGGAGAATGTCAATTCACTTCTTTCGGTTGACCCGATTGAACTCGAATTCGGATATGGAATTATTCCGCTTGCGAATGTCAGTCAGGGCGGAGACCTTTTGGACCGTGTCGTAATGATCAGACGACAGATTGCCTTGGAACTCGGTACTGTTGTGCCGATTATCCGTCTGCGTGACAATATCCAATTAAATCCGAACCAGTATATCATCAAGATTAAAGGTATACAGGTAAGCGAGGGAGAAATTTTATTTGACCATTATATGGCCATGAATCCGGGATATGTTGAAGAGGAAATAACGGGTATACCGACCTTTGAACCTTCCTTCCATCTGCCTGCCGTATGGATTACGGAGAGTCAGAGAGAGAGGGCGGAGAGTCTGGGATATACGGTTGTCGATCCTCCTTCGATTATTGCTACTCATTTAACGGAGATTATCAGGCAGCACCTGGCAGAGCTTTTGACGCGTCAGGATGTGGCTTCACTTATAAACAATTTAAAAGAATCAAATCCTTCCGTTGTGGAAGAGCTTTATCCGAAACTTTTATCCTTGGGCGAGATTCAGAAGATTTTACAAAATCTCTTAAAGGAAGGCATTTCGATAAGAGATCTGCTTACAATTTTCGAAACACTTGCAGACTATGCTCCGACGACAAGGGATACGGATATATTGACAGAGTATGCACGTCAGGCCCTTAAGCGTTCAATCTCAAGCAAATACTTCCCTCAGAACGAGACGACGAGCGTCGTAACCCTGGATCCGAAGGTTGAGCAGGAAATCATGGCTTCGGTTAAACAGACCGAGCAGGGTGCATATTTGACCCTCGACCCGGAACGCACAAAGGCAATTATCGCGGCAACGGGTAAGGAACTCAAAAAGCTTGAGGACCTTGGCAAGAATCAGATAGTAATTACCTCACCGATAGTGAGAATGTATTTTAAGAGACTTACGGAGGAATATTACAAGGATATGGTCGTAGTTTCTTACAATGAAATAGAGTCGAACGTGGAACTTCAGTCAGTGGGAATGGTAACAGCATAAATGATTATTAAGAAATTTCAGGGAAAAACCGAAGAAGAGGCCTTGGAGGCGGCAAAGAAAGAACTTGGATCGAATGTCGTCGTGCTGAACGTTAAAAGTGTAAAAAGAAAAGGGCTTTTTTCTTTTTTGAAGCCGCAGCTTACGGAAATTACGGTAGCCTTGGAGGAGGAGACCGAAAAGAAGGACTATGATGAGAACCGCCCTATATCCTCTGCCGAAGCAAGAAGCATTACCGAGGCACTCGGGAAAATTGCGCCCATCGTAGAGAGAGAAGAGGCAAAGAAATCGGAAAATGTCGTAAGCGAAAGTAAAATAGACGAGCGCCTCAACAATATCGAGAGCATTATCGAAGAGAAGGTCTTATCCGGAGCAAAGTCCGAGGAAACCGAGGGGGAAACGCCTGAGGAAAAAGAAAACGACGAGCTTAGGTGCTTTTTCGAACTTCTTGAAAAGACCATGATTGACAATGAGGTCGATTCAGACTATGCGGAGGCGATTATCGACGAGACTAAGAAGGTGACCAAGAACGGGACTCCGATTGATGTCGTACTTGCCGGAATTTATCAGAAGATGATTCTTAAATTCGGAAAGGCATCACCGATTACACCGTCGGAACACGGTCCGAAGACTGTTTTCTTTGTAGGTCCCACGGGAGTCGGAAAGACCACGACGATTGCCAAACTCGCATCGAGATTCAGCGTAGAGCTAAAAAAGAAGGTTGCACTGCTTACGGCAGATACCTACAGAATTGCAGCCGCCGAGCAGCTTCGCACTTATGCTAATATTTTGGAAGTGCCGTTTAGGATTATTTATACAATTGAGGAAATAGAATCGGCCCTAAAGGATTTTGCCGGATTTGATTACGTGTTTGTCGATACGGCGGGTCATTCCCATCAGAACGAAGAGCAGAAGAGTGTGATGGGAAGCTTCATCCATTCGGTCGATAATTCTGTCGACAAGGAAGTCTATCTCGTGGTCTCGGCAACTACCAAATACAGAGACCTAAAGTCCATTGCCGACGCTTATTCAAAGATTACCGATTACAAACTGATATTCACAAAGCTCGACGAAACGACGGCTTTGGGCAATCTTCTTAATTTGAAACTCTATACGGGTGCCGATTTATCATATGTTACATGCGGTCAGAACGTACCGGATGATATTGAAAACTTTAATGCACAGAAAACGGTTAAGAACCTTTTAGGGGGCAAGAATTAATGGATCAGGCAGAACAGCTTAGAAATATTATCAAAGCCCAGAATCAGACGCCTTCAAGACCGGTTGCGCGAGTTATTACCGTGACAAGCGGCAAAGGCGGAGTGGGTAAATCGAATACTTCCATTAACCTTGCGATTCAGTTTCGCAAGATGGGACAGCGCGTAATTATATTGGATGCCGATTTCGGACTTGCAAATATTGAGGTTATGTTCGGCGCAGTTCCGAAGCACAATCTCGCGGACCTGATTTACCAGGGGAAGAGCATTAAAGAGATTATCACCTGGGGGCCCATGGATGTCGGCTTTATTTCCGGAGGATCCGGTATTGCGAGCATGTCAAACTTAAGCAGGGAGCATCTTATTTACATTATTCAGAACCTTGCCGAGCTTGATGCTATAACCGATGTAATCATAGTTGATACCGGAGCGGGGATTTCGGATGCGGTTTTGGAATTTTTGGTTGCAAGCGGAGAAATATTGCTTGTTACGACGCCTGAACCAACATCGATTACCGATTCCTATTCGCTTCTTAAAGCTTTAGCAAGGCATAAACGGTTTTCGAGCGAAAATTCGCAGATAAAAATGGTTGCAAACAAGGTTCAGAATGCCGCGGAGGGTGTGGCACTTTACAATAAGCTGAATGCGGTTGTTCAAAGATATCTAAAGCTCCCGGTAAGTTATTTGGGCTCGGTTCCGGAAGATTCATATCTGTCAAAGGCCGTTATGCAGCAGACTCCGGTTTCCATTCAGACTCCGAATGCAAAATCGGCACTGGCATATGAACAGATTGCACGCGTTCTTATGAACAAGGACAGTGTGGCAAGTGTGAAGAAGAGAGGTATGGCCGCCTTCTTTTCGCATATAGTAACGGGTAAAATGTTCAAGGACACAAATAACGGTTAATCGGAGGGGCAAATGTTATCTGATATTGTAATTGACGGTGACAAGGTTGAAATATCCGCAATAGTGCGGGCAATGGCCGAGGAAGAAAATAAACCAAAGGTTTACACTACCAGGGTAAACACGATACTTACGGACGATAAGCTTGAAATCCTGATGCCTATGGAAAAAACAAAGCTTATACTGCTTCCGGTCGACGGCGAATATAATTTGTGCTTTAATACCGCAAAGGGGCTGTATCAATGCTCGGCAAGGATATACGACCGGTATAAGAGCAGCAATATTTATGTGCTCGCCTTTGAACTGACGAGCAATTTAAGAAGATTTCAGAGACGCGAATATTATAGGTTTAACTGTGTAATTGATATGCGTATGAGAGAGCTTAAAAAGGATGAAGCTGATTCCGTGGATAAGGGTCATCCTATGATAGTTCAGGGGCTTCCATTAAGAAGGGCACTGATATGTGACTTAAGCGGCGGTGGGATGAGACTTATTACCGATACCCTCTTTGAAGTGGATACCTATGTGTATTGTTCTTTCAACCTTTATATAAATGGGCACTTAAAGGAATATGAGATGATAGGACGAGTGCTGCGCGGGAAGGCAATAGACAATCGCCCCGGGGAATTCGAGCAAAGCATTCAGTTCATTGGTATTGATATTGATGTTCGAGAGGAAATTATTAGATATATCTTCGAAGAAGAAAGAAAAATAATGCGTAAAAACAAGAACGGGTTCTGATCGTCTTACAGGTGGAGCAAAATCATGAAAAATATCTTAGTTATAGATGACTCTGCACTTATGAGAAGAGTCATCTGTGATATAATAAATCAAGATTCAAGGTTCCATGTTCAGGATCGCGCGACAAATGGGGAGGAGGCACTGAATCTCCTCATGCGCAAGAGCTACGATGCCGTTGTCTTGGATGTAAACATGCCAAAGATGAACGGGCTTGAGCTATTAAAGATTCTGCGTGAAAAAAATATTTCCGCCCGCGTCGTTATGGCAAGCACCGATACCTATGACGGTGCAAAGACGACTTTGGATGCACTTGCTTTGGGAGCAATTGATTTTGTTCATAAGCCTGGAAACGCAAGGGACTGCAGGGAAGGAAAATTCAGTAAGAGATTACTTGAGATTCTTGAAACCGCATGCATGAGCAATCCTTCTTCTTTTTCCGAGGGGACTACAGATGAAAAGAAAGCATCCGAGGAAGCGACAAAGAAATTTTTGGAGCTTGCAGGCAAATCGTCGAAGGCCATAAGGGAAAAGCAAATCGTAGCGATAGCAAGCTCAACAGGCGGACCCAAAGCTTTACAGGAGGTTATTCCAAAGCTACCCAAAAATCTTAAATGTCCGGTTGTTATAGTACAGCATATGCCGGCTGGCTTCACAAAGTCACTTGCCGATAGACTAAATGATTTAAGTGATCTCGAAGTTTCGGAAGCTTCTGACGGAGAATTTCTTCTTCCAGGTCATGCATATGTTGCAATGGGCGGTAAGCATTTGAATATTGACAATGCAAACGGACAGTTCAAGGTTCGCTACAGTGACGAACCGGCAAGAGAAGGTGTAAAGCCCTCGGCAAACTACATGTTTGAATCCCTTGCAAATTGTTCGGAGGACAAGGTCGTATGCGTAGTCCTTACCGGAATGGGAGCTGACGGAACCGAAGGGATCATGAATCTGTCGAAAAAGAAAAAAGTTTACGTTATCGCACAGGACCAAAACTCCAGCACG
Source organism: Lachnospiraceae bacterium (assembly GCA_963605385.1). GTDB lineage: Bacteria > Bacillota > Clostridia > Lachnospirales > Lachnospiraceae > UBA1258. The sequence continues at coordinate 70,351 of CAVCUM010000002.1, read as the reverse complement.
GTTTACGGGATGCCGAAGGCAATTTTCAATTCAGGCCTTACGGACACTGTCGTTCCGCTAAAGAATGTTGCTTCGGAGATAGTCATGAATGTAGGAGTCAACTAAAATGGATGTTAGTCAGTATCTTGAAATTTTCCTGGATGAATCCAAGGAACACTTGCAGAGCTTGAACACTCAGATTCTTGAACTTGAGCAGGATTCTGAGAATATGGACACGATTAATGAGATATTCAGAGCCGCACATTCTTTAAAAGGTATGGCGGGAACCATGGGCTATAAGCGCATGCAGAATCTCACACATGACATGGAGAACGTTTTCTCTGAGGTACGAAACGGAAATATCAAGGTTCAGCCTAATATGATAGATATTCTTTTTCAATGCCTTGACGCATTGGATGGATATGTTTCGCTCATTCAGGAGACCTCGGATGAGGGTACAAATGACAATGAACCTATTATAAAAGCCTTAAATGAAATTTTAAATTCAAAGGGTGGAGAAACGCATGAACCTGCGCCTGCCAAAGAGACTCATGAGGAGGCAAAGCCTTCGGAAGTATCGGGCGATTCTAAGGAAAAGTGGCAGGAAATAAAGCTTACCGATACCGAGAAGGATTTATTTGATAAGGCGAAAGAAGCCGGACAGCATTTTTACGGAATTACCGTTTGGGTACAGGAAAGCTGTATATTAAAGGCAGCCCGTGCTTTTCTCGTATTTAAGGCATTGGAAGAACACGGGGAAATTCTTTTGTCGAATCCCTCGACGCAGGATATAGAGGATGAAAAATTTAACTTTGATTTCAGCGTGATAGTTGTGTCAGGAGATTCTTATGATGCTGTAGTTGCAGCCGTAAAGAATGTTTCTGAAATAGAGGATGCCTTGGGACGCGAGCTTACCGACGACGATTTTGCCGGCATAAAGTCGGAAACGACAGAGCCTAAAGCAGAAGCGCCTAAGCAGGAATCAAACGGGTCGGCAGTCACAAAGCCTGTTGTAAAGGAAACGGGAAAGGCCACAGCTACAGACAAAAAGGCAGCGCCTAAACCTGTCGTAAACAGAACGGTTCGTGTAGACATTGAAAAACTCGATGTACTCATGAATCTCGTAAGCGAGCTTATTATTGCAAAGAACTCACTTGTTTCGGCATCGAGTACCGACGGAGTATCGCATAATTCAAATTTCAATGAACAGATTGAATATCTTGAGAGCGTGACCACCAACCTTCACGAATCGGTTATGAAGGTTCGAATGGTTCCCATCGAATCGGTTGTAAGTAAGTTCCCCCGTATGATAAGAGACTTACAGAAGAGCCTGGGTAAGAAGATGGAGCTTCATATGTCGGGTGAGGAAACCGAACTTGACAGAACCGTTGTCGATGAAATCGGCGATCCGTTGATGCACTTACTCAGAAATTCGGCAGATCACGGACTTGAATCTACAGAGGTCAGACTTCAAAGAGGAAAGCCGGAAGTCGGAAATATTTACCTGGATGCATATCAGGATGGCAATAATGTTGTCATTGAGGTAAGAGACGACGGTAACGGAATCGACGTTGAAAAGGTTAAAAATAAAGCAATTGATCGCGGTACGATTACTGCTGAACAGGCAGAGAACATGTCGGACAAGGAAATTATAGACTTATTGTTCCTTCCGAGTTTCTCCACCAAAGAACAGGTATCGGAGATTTCCGGACGTGGCGTAGGACTTGATGTTGTTAAGTCAAAGATTGAAGCCTTGAGCGGTGAAGTAGAGGTAAAGAGCAAACTCGGAGAAGGCAGTACCTGGACCGTAAGACTTCCTCTTACACTTGCAATCATTCAGGCACTTATGGTTGTTGTAGGTAATGAGAAGTATGCAATTTCTTTAGGCTCAATCCAAACCATAGAAGATATACCCGCAAACGAAATAAAGCTTGTTCAGGCCAAAGAAGTTATTCAGCTTCGGGGTTCTGTAATTCCGATTATCAGGCTGTCAAATGTGCTTGAGGTTGAATCAACCAAGAAAAAGGATGACAATCTGATGGTTGTAATCGTTAAGAAGGGCGATCGTCTCGCAGGCCTTGTGGTCGATGAGCTTATGGGACAGCAGGAAATCGTTATCAAGTCCTTAGGCAAGTATATCAGCAAATGCAAATTTATCAGCGGCGCCACGATTTTAGGCGACGGAGAGGTTGCACTTATACTTGATGCAAATGCTTTGATTTAAGGAGGAAATTTCGATGGATGAATTAAGAACTCAGGAAGATATTACAGCCACTCAGTATATAGTTATCAAAATCGGCGAAGAGCAATACGGTATCAATATCAGCTACGTAGACAATATTGTCCGCATGCAGCACATTACAAGAGTTCCGAAGGTGCCGGCTCACTTAAGGGGAGTTATCAATCTTCGAGGCATTGTGGTTCCGGTTATGAGCCTTCGCTTAAAGATGGGGCTTCCGGATGATGAGCTTACGAAAAATACCCGTATTATTATTTTGAAGGTGGATTCAAACGGCTCAATCGGAATAATTGTCGATGAGGTTAAAGAGGTTGTCACTCTTGACAGCACACAGATTGAAAAGGTTGCTTCAGACAATATTCCCGACCATGTGAACTTTGTTTCGAACGTCGGGAAATACGGAAATGAACTCATTTCAATTCTTGATTTAAACGCAGTTATAGGGGAAAAGGAATAAGAGGAATTCACATATGAGTGAACTCAGTTTAGATTCTTTATCAGAACAGTACTACGATGTCCTAAAGGAAATCGGAAATATCGGAGCGGGAAATGCAACAACCGCTCTTGCCCAGATGCTTCAATGCAAGGTTGATATGAAGGTTCCGCAGGTAAGACTTCTTGATTTTGACGAGGTCGGAACCTTAATGGGCGGTGAAGAAACCATAATGGCAGGAATATATCTGTTAGTTGAAGGAGATATAAACGGAAGTATTATGTTCCTGCTTGAAAAAGAAAGTGCATACCATCTGGTAAATAAACTTTTCGGAGGAATGGCTCCGAAGGGTGAAAGCTTCGACGAGATGGAGATTTCCGCACTTAAGGAAATTGGAAATATTATCACCGGAGCTTATTTGAATTCACTTTCAACACTTACAAACCTAAAGATTTACCCTTCGGTTCCGGATCTTACGGTAGACATGGCCGGTGCCATATTGAGCGTTCCTGCAATTGAATTCGGTGCTTTAGGCGATAAGCTGTTGCTTATCCAAACCCAGTTCAGCGATGATTATGAGATTGACGGTTATTTTATTTTGGTGCCGGAGCTTGAATCATATGCTAAAATATTAAGAGCGTTGGGAATAAATATGTAATTACTCGCAGGAGTGCGTATGAGTGAAATAGTAAAGGTCGGGATGGCAGATCTGAAGGTTATAAAGAGCCCCGACGGAGTTACGACACTGGGACTCGGTTCCTGCGTCGGGATTGCCATCCGCGACAAGCTGACAAAGGTTGGCGGTCTTGCACATGTAATGCTGCCGGATTCGCATGCAATTAAAAACAACAGTAATATTTATAAATTTGCAGACACCGGAATAGAAGAATTGGTCAGGCAAATGGAGTTAATTGGAGCAAAGAGAAGTCGAATGGTCGCAAAGATAGCAGGCGGAGCCCAGATGTTTGCTTTCCAGAACAACAGTGAAATGGTACGTGTCGGAGACAGAAACGTGGAAGCCAGCAAGAAGAAGCTTAAAGAGTTAGGCATACCGATTCTTGCGGAGGATACCGGCGATTCTTACGGACGCACTGTTATTTTTTATCCTGAGACCGGAGATTATGTAATCAGAGCGGTCGGCAAGGAAGAAAGGGTCATATAGTCTTGAAGAGACAGCAGATTCCCTTGGTAATAATGCTTATAGCGGGAACGGTCACATCGTTAACAGTTTATTTTAAAGGCTTGGGGTTAAAGACAATGCTCATTGCGTTGCTTGCGACCTTTGTCATTTTTTATTTTATTGGTTCCCTGATAAAGCTGTTTTTTGACCATATTGAAAAAGAAAATCTTAAGGATAAGATTTCCGATGAGGGTGAGGTAATAGAAAAAGAGGCAGACAAAAAAGAATCCGAAGCGGATACGAAGAAAGATTCTTAAAGGCTTAAATGCCAAACTTCAGAGGATGGGTTTCACACATGGACGAGCAGGAAAGAAAAAAGCTTTGGGAAAAATACGGCGCGGGGAAAAACGCCGACATACGTGAACAATTGATTTTGGAATATGCTCCGTTAGTAAAAGTGGTAGCGGGGCGTCTTAGTATGTATTTAGGCTATAATGTTGAGTATGAAGATCTGGTTAGTTACGGAATTTTCGGACTTATCGATGCAATAGACAAATTCAATCCTCAGATGGACGTTAAGTTTGAAACCTACGCAAGCCTAAGAATCAGGGGTTCAATCCTAGACCAGATTCGTAAGATGGATTGGATACCGAGGACCGTCAGAAAGCGCCAAAGAGAATTGGACAGCGCGATGGCTTCAATCGAGCTTGAAAAGGGTCATCCTGCAACGGACGAGGAGATCGCCGAAAGGCTTAATATTTCGGAAGATGAGTTAAATGAGCTGCAATGTCAGCTGAAGGTTACCAATGTTATTTCCTTAAATGAGTTTATGGAAAGCGGAGCAGAGGTGCCGAATGAGAAAAATCTGGCCTCTCATTACGAGGAACCCGAGGAGGCTTTGGACAAAAAGGAACTTAAAGAGAAACTTAAGGAGGCCATTGATACTTTAACGGAGAAAGAAAGACAGGTTATTTTACTATACTATTATGAAGATTTAACCTTAAAGGAAATAAGCTATACTTTGGAAGTCACCGAATCGAGAGTTTCACAGCTCCATACGAGGGCACTTCAGAAGATGAAGGTTAAGCTGGGAAAATATATGGGTATTTTAACGGAAATTATGTAAAAAAGAGTTTCCCTTGTGAAATTCTATAAGTCTGGCGCAGTTACGTTAGCGACATATTCAATTTGTGCAATTCGCACACATACGTGCGGGCGGTATGAAAGCTTATTTTTCCATACCGTAAGTTGCACATTACAAGCTTGGGATGGGGACCTAAGTGGGAAAGGCGGCAGGAAAGGACTTTGCCGCAATGTATGGGAGGTTAGGTATGAACGGGTATTTTCAGATTTTTTCGCACAATTCTATGTGCTGCATCAAACTCATTCCGCCGACGGATGGAGGAAAGCCCGTTAATCGGGAAGATCTTTTTGAATATTTATCCATTAAAAATATTTCTTATGATGTAAAGACTTTGTCGGACAAAGTTTCAAACCTTGAAAAGACGTCATTTGTACCTACATACACCGAATTTAAATATAGGGACGGTGAATTTGTAAAGATAATGATTTCACCGGACAATATGACAGTTACGGTCAGAATGTATCCGCCCTTTGAAGGCGGGGAACTCATGCCGAAGGTAGAATTCATGCGTGAATTCAAAAACCGCGGAGTGGTATATGGCTTTGATGATGCTGCAATTGATAAATTCTTAAAGGACAGGCCTTACGGTACCGATGTGGTACTTGCAAGAGGCCTTAAAGTCGTACAGGGAACGGATGCAAGGATTGAATATTTCTTTAATACGGATCCTCATGCCAAGCCGACCCTTAAAGAAGACGGTACGGTAGATTTCTTCAACTTAAATACCATAAATCACTGCATGAAGGGCGATGTTCTTGCAAGACTTTACCCCGAGACAAGCGGAACTCCAGGACAAAATGTAAAGGGCGAGCTTATCAAGCCGAGGGACGTAAAGAGAGAGGTCTTTAAGTTCGGTCACAACATTGAATGCAAGGATAACGAGCTTGTTTCTCTCGTATCCGGCCATGTTTCCTATGTAGAGGGAAAGGTCTTTGTCTCAAATGTTTTTAATATAGAAAATGTCGATACCTCAGTCGGAAATATAGACTATGACGGAAGTATCTGCATAAACGGAAATGTCTGCGAAAACTTTTCAGTTAAGGCAAAGGGCTCGATAGAAGTAAAGGGTGTTGTGGAAGGCGCCTATCTTGAAGCCGGCGAAAACATTACTATTGCCCGCGGAATGAACGGAATGCATAAGGGTGTGCTGAAAGCGGGCGGAAATATAGTTGCGAAATTCATAGAAAATGCTACCATTACTGCTGAAGGTTTTGTTACTTCAGAATCAATACTTCACAGTACGGTAATTGCAGGGACGGAAATAAAGGTAGTCGGCAAAAGAGGCTTTATTTCAGGTGGACGCGTAAGTGCCACTAATTCCATAGAGGTGAGAAATCTCGGCTCGAACATGGCTGCCGATACTATAGTCGAAGTCGGAATGGATGCCGGTGCAAAGGCAAATATTCAGGGACTTCAAAAGGCTAAGACCGCTGTTTTAAAGCAGCTTTCAACCATTAAGCCCGTACTTGAGGGCGCAATGGAGAAACTTAATAAGGGAATTAAGCTTTCGGGCGAGCAGTTAACGCAGCTTCAAAAGCTTGCGTTGCTCAATAAAGATTTAAGCGGAAAGCTTACAAGCATTGATAATGATTTAGATGGTCTTTTAAACAAATTTGACAAGGATGCTCCCGCGACGGGACAGGTAATTGTAACCGGTGTTGTTTATCCGGGCACTAAAATATGTATCGGTGATGTATCACAGGTCGTTAAGAGTGAGCTTAAGTATTGCCGTTTCATTAAAGAAGCGGGCGACGTAAAGATGGTTGCTATCTATTAGAGGATAGACCTAAATGGAGGCAAAATGGGAATCAGTCCGATTGAACTTTCGGGTGGAATACAAAGAGTTCAGGATTTTGCGCAAATCAAGCAACAGGAAGACAACAGGCCTTTAGTCAATCAGATGAATTCGGAAACCACGGTTGACCGACATGTCGACGAACGAATCAATACCGTTGAAAAAAAAGACGATGCCGAGTCTTATCAGCATAGTTTCGATTCAAAAGAAAAAGGTTCAAACGAGTATTACGGAGACGGCGGACGCGGCAGGAAAAAGAAAGATTCTGACGGAGGTCACGTAGTTAAGAAGGGAATAGGCTCAGGGTTTGATGTAAGAATTTAAACCGGAGAAAAAGTTATGAGTGTTACGGAAATAGTTTTACTATGTATAGGCGGTATATTTTTTGCAGTGAGTTTCTTTATCCCCGATAGGAAAAAGGAAATAGAAGAGGATCACGAGGAAGAAATTCGCAATTTAATAAAAACAGAAGTTGAAAAAGCAAAGACAAGAATAGACGACATGGTCGAGGAGACCGTGAATTATTCTGTGGAAAAAACGGAACGTGCCCTTGAAAAGCTCTCGAACGAGAAGATTATGGAGGTTTCGGATTATTCGGATTCGGTTTTAAAAAAGATTAATGACAATCACAACGAAGCAGTCTTTCTTTATGATATGCTCAATGACAAAGACGAAAAGATTAAGACAGCCGGTGAGGAGATTAAGGTTTCGAAGGAAGAACTTGAAAACGTCAAGAATGAAATCTTAAAGAAGGTTGAAGACGAAAAGACTGAAGGCAGCAAAGAAAAAGAAGAGTTAAAGGTCTTCACTCCCTTCAAGCCGGAAATAATTCCGGCAGATTCCCAAAATATAATCGCCTCCGTGACCGAAGAAAAAAAGCCTGCGGCAAAAAAGAGTACGGGCACAAAAACAAAGGAAAAGTCGCAAAAGAAAACCTCTGAAATATTAAACGACGGAAAGAAGAACTCAAACGAGCTTATAAGGAAACTCCACGAAGAAGGAAAGACCAACATGCAGATTGCAAAAGAGCTTGGACTTGGAGTCGGAGAGGTAAAGCTTGTGCTTGATCTTTACTCCGTAAAGAGGGCAGACAAATGAATATTAAATCTTATTTGAGAGGAATAGGTGCCGGCATTATAGTGGCGGCACTTGTTATGGGTGCTTCAAACAACAGGGAAAATAGGCCTGTCGAAGAAATAGACAACTCTACCCTTATTGAGAGCAATGCAGAATCAAGCATATCAGGTGACAATGAAACAAGCGGTAATGATGTATCACCAAATGATATAAAAGAAGACAATTTGAGTTCAAATGATTTAAAAGAGGAAGCTTCTTTAAGCTCAAATGACTTAAAAGAGGAAGCTTCTTTAAGCTCAAACGACGGAGCAAAGGAAGGCAGTGCTTCTTTAGTAAACACAGAGCAGACCAAGGCAGATACATCAGGTGATGATTTAAATAAAGAAGACAGCGAAAAAACACATATCAACCCCATGCCGGAAGGTGAAAACGGATATTCTAACGACGGGGAAAGCATTACGCTGACGATAGTCAGGGGAGACAGCTCGGTAAGCGTGAGCAGGAGACTTTACGAAGCTGGGTTAGTCGAATCTGCTGTCGAATTTGATAAATATCTTTGCAAAGAGGGATATGACAAGTATATCTGTGTGGGGACCTTTGAAATTGCACCGGATTCGGACTATGAGACGATAGCGAAAATAATCACGAAAAAAAATTAAAAGTTCTTGCATTGAGTGAAGACAGATGATATAATCTACCCGCTGTGACTAAAAAGCACGCATGATACTACCGTCGGTGCCGGCAAACGCCCCGGTTGACGGATAAAAGGGTACATGCGGATGAATAACCAAAATGGAGGATTTTAAAATGAGCGTTATTTCAATGAAGCAGTTGCTTGAAGCAGGTGTACATTTTGGACACCAGACCAGAAGATGGAACCCTAAGATGGCTCCTTACATCTTCACAGAGAGAAACGGTATCCACATCATCGATCTTCAGAAGTCGGTTGGCAAGGTTGACGAAGCCTACAACGCAATTTCCGATATCGTTGCTCAGGGTGGTATCATTCTTTTCGTAGGTACAAAGAAGCAGGCTCAGGATGCGGTTAAGACCGAAGCTGAGAGATGCGGTATGTATTATGTAAACGAGAGATGGCTCGGCGGCATGCTTACCAACTTTAAGACAATTCAGTCAAGAATCGCACGTTTAAAGGCTATCGAGACCATGTCTACCGACGGAACCTTCGAAGTACTTCCCAAGAAGGAAGTTGCAAACCTTCAGAAGGAATGGGATAAGCTTGAAAAGAACCTTGGCGGTATCAAGGACATGAAGAGAATTCCTGATGCTATCTTCGTAGTAGACCCCAAGAAGGAACACATCTGTGTATCCGAAGCTCAGTCTTTGGGAATTACCTTACTCGGTATCGGTGATACAAACTGCGATCCTGAAGAACTTGACTATATTATTCCCGGAAACGATGATGCAATCAGAGCCGTAAAGCTTATTGTTTCCAAGATGGCTGATGCAGTTATCGAGGCAAACCAGGGTGAAGCTGTAGATGTTCAGGATGCAAATGCAGATACAGAAGCAGAAGCTACAGACATCGAAGAAATTGCTAACGCAGAAGCTTAATAGAATAGGAGAATATAATCATGGCAGACATTACCGCAAGCATGGTAAAAGAGTTACGTGAAATGACCGGTGCCGGAATGATGGATTGCAAGAAGGCACTTAACGAAACAAACGGAAATATGGATGAAGCCGTTGAATTCTTGAGAAAGAGCGGCGCAGCCAAGATGGAAAAGAAGGCTTCCAGAATTGCAGCAGAAGGCATTTGCCGTGTTGCAATCGACGGAAACAAGGCAGTTGTATGTGAAGTAAACTCCGAGACAGACTTCGTTGCAAAGAACGAAGTATTCCAGGAATTCGTACAGTCTGTTGCAGATACAGCTTTGGCTTCTTCTTATAACGGTGGCATGAACGGTGAAGACGTTCAGGCTTTGCTTGATGCAGGCCTTACAGAGCAGTTCGCTGAAAAAACCTTAAAAATCGGTGAGAAGCTTTCCTTCAGAAGATTTGTAAAGGTTGAAGGTGATGCAGTTGTTTCCTATATCCACGGTGGCGGACGTATCGGTGTTTTGGTTGCTGCTAACGGTGCCGGAGACGGCGCTGACGTTAAGGATGCATTGACGAACGTTGCAATGCAGGTTGCAGCTATGAATCCTCAGTACGTCGGAAGATCCGATATTTCTGCAGATGAAATGGCTAAGCTTAAGGAAATCACAATCGACTCTGCATTAAACGATCCGGCAACTCTTCCTAAGCCCATTTTACAGAAGCTTATCGATAAGGCTTGCTCGGAAAAGGTTTGGTCCGATGCAGACATCGCTGTATATGAGGAAAAGAAGTCAAATATGAACTTCTTATTTAACTTCTTATCACAGGAAGCAAAGACTGCACTTGCAGGTCTTGCAATGGCTGACAAGGCAAATATTGTTGCAGACAAGATTTTCTCAGGACTTGTTGAGGGACGTATTTCCAAGCAGGTTAAGGAAATCAGCCTTCTTGATCAGGTATATGTAAAGGCTGAGGACGGAAAGCAGACAGTTGCAAAGTATCTTGAATCGGTAAACAAGAGCCTTGTTATTTCCAAGTTCGTTCGTTTCGAAGTAGGCGAGGGCATGGAAAAGAGGACTGACGATTTCGCAGCAGAGGTTGCAGCTCAGGCAGGCATGTAAATTTAAACTAATCAGAGGGCGGTCTTCTTTATGAAGAACCGCCCTTTCTTTATCATATAGAAAATTGATTTGCAAACTCCCATACATTAAAAAGTCACTGCTTCAGCGTAAGGTATATCTCGCCGAGGCGAGAGCGTCAGACGTCGAGAGTTTCTTGAGCGAAAATCTTTTTATGTATGGCTAAGTTTACCGGATTGCCTTGCGACAGGAAGCATTACAATCCGCATTTTTTAAGGAATATTATGAACAATAAAAGTGCTTTTTTAAAGGGAGCAAGGGACGGAGTGCCGATTGGGCTCGGTTATTTTGCGGTTTCTTTTTCCCTCGGTATAATTGCAAAAAAGGCAGGACTGAATATTTTAGAAGGTTTCTTTTCAAGCCTTTTAACGCGTGCCTCGGCGGGTGAATACGCCGTGTATGCGCTTATGGCGGCAGGCACGACAGGGATGGAAATATTTGTCATTTCCCTGATTACAAACGCAAGATATCTGCTTATGAACTGCGCTTTAAGCCAGAAGTTTGATGAAAAGACGGGACTTTTACAAAGAATTCTTGTCGGATGCTGCTGTACCGATGAGGTCTTTGGTATTTCGATAGCCTATCCGGGAAAGCTAAACCCCAACTATACCTATGGAGCAATGCTTGTGGCAGCACCTCTATGGGCACTTGGTACAAGCCTTGGAATTGTTGCTGGATCCATACTTCCCACTAAGCTTGTTTCGGCACTGAGCGTTGCGTTGTACGGAATGTTTTTGGCCATAATAATTCCGCCGGCAAAGAAGGACAGAGCGGTCATGCTTGCGATTATCGCAAGCTTTGTTTTAAGCTTTCTTTTTACAATCGGATGCGAAAGGATCACTTTTTTACGCGGGATATCAGGGGGGACGAGAACGATAATACTTACCGTCGGAATTTCCGCTGTCTGCGCTCTTTTGGCACCAAGGAGCGAGGTTAAAAAGGAGGCCTGAAGATGAACGATACGATTAAGACCTGTTTTTACATAGCGATAATGGTACTAACTACAAATCTTGTAAGAGTTTTGCCTCTTACACTTATTAGGAAGCCGATTACAAACACTTTTATCAAGAGCTTTCTTTATTATGTGCCGTACGTAACGCTTTCCGTCATGACCTTCCCGGCAATTCTGAATGCTACGGGAAGTCAGATTTTTGGTGCTTTGGCACTTGCGGCAGGCACAATTGCGGCCTATATGGGACTTGGCTTATTGCCAGTTTCGGTTATTTCCTGTGTGGTTGTTTTTGTGTTGGAACTGTTTATTTAAGCACTTATCAATATTGCAATTCAGGACACACTTTTTGACAAGGTGTGTCCTTTCTTTTTGCTTTTTAAACGAATAGAATTTAAGGGAAAATAAAAAGGAACGGTTTACGTCATATAATCGGTGGGATACAAATGAGTAACTATTATCTGGGAATTGATATAGGCGCCTCAAGCGGCAGACATATCCTTGCACATATGGAAGATGGGAAGCTTTTACTTGAAGAAGTTTTTCGTTTTCCAAATGGGAACAAGGAAATTAACGGCGAAAAAATCTGGGACGTCGATGAACTTTTTGAAAACATTATCAAGGGTCTATGTGAATGTAGGCGCATAGGAAAGATTCCTAAGTCTGTTGGAATAGATACCTGGGGAGTCGACTTCGTGCTTCTTGACGGGGAAGGCAGGCGAATCGGGAATGCCGTTTCTTACAGAGACAAGAGGACAGCCGGAATGGATAAAAAAGTCAATGAGTACATTTCGGACGAAAAACTTTATCAAAGGACGGGCATACAGAAGCAGCCCTTTAATACGATATATCAGCTGATGTCAATCAGGGAAGCAAGTCCGGAAAGCCTTGAAAAAGCCGACAGTATGCTTATGATTCCGGACTATTTTAATTACCTGCTTACCGGGATAAAAAAACAGGAATATACGAATGCCACGACAACAGGTCTTGTTAACCCAGATACCAATGATTGGGATTACGAGTTGATAGATATGCTTTCTTACCCAAGGCATATTTTTAATGAAATCTCAAGACCCGGAACCATTTTGGGCCATTTCTTGCCTGAAATTTCAAAAAGAGTCGGGTTTGATGCACTTGTATGTGCTCCCGCAACCCATGATACGGGCTCTGCTGTTATGGCGGTCCCGACAGACAGTGACGATGCGATTTATATAAGCTCCGGCACCTGGTCTTTGATGGGGTGCGAGCTGTTTAAGGCAGGCATTTCCGATAAAGGCCGTAAGGCAAACTTTACAAATGAAGGCGGCTATGACTTTAGATACAGGTTCCTTAAAAACATTATGGGACTTTGGATGATTCAGTCGGTCAGAAACGAGATTGCAAAGGATTTGTCCTTTGGAGAAATCTGCGATGGTGCAAGGAAAGCAAGTATAGACTCACTTGTTTTCGCAAACGACGACAGATTCTTAGCTCCGAACAGTATGACAGAAGAGATTAAGGCTGCCTGCCTTGAAGCAGATGAGCAGGTTCCTTTAAATATCTATGAATTTGCGCGTGTTATTTACAGGTCCTTAGCGGTTTGCTATAAAGAAACGATTAATGAGATGGAAGAGATTACAGGAAAGACCTATTCCTCCATCAACATAGTCGGCGGAGGATCGAATGCCGATTATCTAAATGAGCTTACGGCACTTGAAACCGGAAAGACGGTTTACGCAGGTCCGAGTGAAGCCACGGCAATAGGCAACATAATCGCACAGATGATTGCGGCGGGTGAGGTTAAAGACCTTAAAGCAGCAAGAAAAATAGTATTTGATTCATTTAAAGTTCAAACTATAGGAGGCAAATAATATGAGCTACGAAATTGCAAAGAAAATGTATGGAGAGCTTGGAGTTGACACGGAGGCAGTCTTAAACAAACTTAAGGATGTGCCTGTATCCCTTCACTGCTGGCAAGGTGATGACGTTACGGGATTTGACCATGACGGACCATTAACCGGAGGAATTCAGACAACCGGAAACTATATGGGAAAGGCCAAAACTCCTGAAGAACTGATGGCTGACATTGAGGAGGTCATAAAGCTGACTCCCGGCAAAAAGAAACTCAATCTTCACGCTTCCTACGCTATCTTTGAAGACGGAGAGTGGGTTGACAGAGACAAGCTTGAACCTAAGCATTTCAAGAAATGGGTTGATTTTGCAAAGAAGCACGATATGGGAATCGACTTTAACCCCACATATTTTTCTTCGGACAAAGTAAAGGACGGACTAACACTTTCAAGCCCTGACGAAGAAACGAGAAAGTTTTGGGTGGAGCACGGAAAGGCCTGCATCCGCATCAGCGAATATTTTGCCAAGGAGACCGGTGTTCCCTGTGTAATGAACATATGGACCGGAGACGGATTTAAGGATATTCCGGCTGACAGACTGGGACCCAGGGCAAGGTACAAAAAGTCCCTGGAAGAGATCCTTTCCGAACCCTTTGATAAGAATCTTGTAAAGGTTACGGTTGAATCAAAGGTATTCGGCATAGGAGTTGAGTCCTATACCTCGGGAAGCGCTGAGTTTGCCTTAAGCTTTGCTGCATCCCATGAAGGTGTTCTTCCCCTGATGGACAACGGGCACTACCATCCTACGGAGGTAGTATCGGACAAGATTCCTGCACTTTTATGCTTCTATCCTCAGATTGCACTTCATATTACCCGACCGGTACGCTGGGATTCGGATCATGTGGTTCTTTTTGATGACGAAACAAAGGAAATGGCAAAAGAAATTGTGAGAAACGATGCTCTTGACAGAGTATTCATGGCTCTTGATTACTTCGATGCTTCCATCAACAGAATTGCTGCATGGGCGGTCGGTTTTGAAAGCTGGCAGAAGGCTCTTCTTAACGCGATGCTTCTTCCGAATGAAATGCTTAAAAAGCTTCAGGACGAAGGACGTATGACGGAGCTTATGATATGGCAGGAAGAGTTAAAGACCTATCCTTTCGGCGATGTCTGGAATGAATATTTAAGGCGAGAGGGCGTTTTAAAGGGAAGTGAGTGGCTTAAAGAAATTCAGAGATATGAAAAAGAAGTTCTTTCATTAAGATAAACGTTAAAAAGGATGTTTCAAATGTGAAACATCCTTTTTTCTTATGTAATAGGAAATTCCGTTGGAATTTCCTATTACATAAAAAGCCCTACCGGGCAGGATCGCATGGCTTACTAACGATGCACATTCGCGAAAAAGGTATATGTCGCCGAAGCGACCGCTACATACGTCAGGCATTCCGAAAACGGAATGCTTTTTACTCTATCGCAATTTTACAAATTTATGTATAATAAACACATGAGCGAGGAAGAGTTCTTTAATATTTTAAATAAAACCGAGATTATTAAGCCTAATATCGGCTTGGAGAATTCCGGGAATCTTGAGCTTTACATGAAGATAGTAAGTGAATTCTATGAAACTGGGGCTTCAAGGGCCGATGAAATCGAGGGCTATTACGAAAATAAGGACTACAGGAATTATACCATTGCGGTCCATGCGCTTAAATCGTCAGCTCGGATAGTGGGTGCGATAAAGCTTTCAAAGCTTGCCGAAAGTCTTGAAGAGGCGGGTAATGATCTTAACGTAACCGCTATTAACAATGCGACCGGGGAACTTTTGAGACTGTACAGAAAGCTCATCTTGGATTTGAAAACATTTCTTTATACATCAGAGGACAAGCCTTTGATAGATGAAGATTATCTAAAAGAAGCTCTTTCATTTATAAAGGAGATGACATTAACCTTTGACTTTGACTCAATTGATTCGGTTATGGTGGAGCTTGACAAGTATAGAATGCCGAAGGATTTTGAAGCAAAATATTCCAAATTGAAGGTATATGTGGCAGAGGTTTCCGATGCTGATATAATTAAGCTGTTGGAGGAAATTTAATCTATGTTTGCAAGCAGTAAAAAAGTACTTTTCATAGGAGAGACCTCTTCATTTTTGGTTAATGCGGTGAGAGAAGGGCTGAAGGAGTACGGTGTTGAGTGCGAATTTTGTAAGCTTGACGTTACCGAGATCAGCAAGATTGAGGTCAAGCCGGATTTGTTCTTTATCTACGCGGACGAACAGGCAGTTAAGCAGACGGAAGCCCTCATTTATGTGAGAGATTTATGCGTTGAGGAAGAAAAAAAGATCTATTTAATCGGCTACAATGAGGAACTTAAGGTCATCATGGATATGATTCCGTCGGAATGTCTTGGAAGAAGCTTTGAAAGACCTATCAACGTAAAGATGATCGCCGAGACGCTTCGCGAGGATGCCTTTGACGTCGATAATGTCAAGAATAAAAAGCATATTCTGGTTGTGGATGATTCCGGCACCATGCTTAGGACCATTAAAGGCTGGCTGGAAGGCAAGTATAGAGTTTCCATGGTAAATTCCGCAACGAGCGCGATATCGTTTCTTGCGGTCAATCAGCCGGATCTCATCCTGCTTGATTACGAAATGCCCGTGTGCAGCGGCCCTCAGATGCTTGAGATGATACGTTCCGAGATTAAGACGGAGAATATTCCTGTTATTTTTCTTACATCAAAGGGGGATAAGGAAAGCGTTACTAAGGTATTAAGCCTTAAACCTCAGGGGTATTTACTAAAGTCAATGCCTTCGACTCAGATCATAGAGGCCATTGATAATTTCTTTGTTTCACAAAAGGTTAAAGGACTGTAAAAAATGCTATTTAAGGGTTTAAAAAGAAACAATTTCGCGGGGACATGGGATGAGGCATTCCCAATCGGAAACGGCACGATAGGCGGCCTGGTGTTCGGTAATCCGCTTAACGAGACAATTATTACAAATCATGAGGAGCTTTTCCTTCCACTCCCCGAGAATACCGACAGCAGACCATATAATGGCAAGGCCCATGTCGATGGGATGCGAAAGCTTATCCTTGAAGGTAAGTACAGGGAAGCTTGCGAATATTATTTAAAAGGATTAAGCGAAGACGGATGCCCTTATGATTCCATTGTTTGGACCAATCCATTTGAGGTTGCCACAACAGTAAATTTAAATATTCTTAATGCAAAGGAAGCTGATGTAAGCAAACTTTCAAATCGGCTTTATTTTGGTACAGGTGAATGTGAGACAAGCTTTCTGCTAAAAGGAGAAAAGGTCTCAAGAAAAGCTTTCGTATCAAGAAGCCGTGACATTATGGCCGTGGAGATGTCAAAGGAGGGTAATCCCGTAGATGTGAGTGTTTCTTTATCACTTACTGACGAGGCAAGATATATATCATCATCGGAGGCTTATTCCGAGGGTGAGATTCTTGTTCTTGAAGCTACCCATTCGGAAGACGAATCCGGCTTCGTTTCGGCAGCCCGCATTATGACGGACGGTCAGGTTAAGGGTTCTAAGGACGGTCTTGTAAAGATTTCAAAGGCAAATTACGTGCTCATTTATTATTCCCTGTCACCTTGGAAATTAAGACTTGAAGCAAGTAAGGTTAAGCTTATAAGAGCTCTTGAAGATGCTACTCCGGATAGGGAGGTACTCTTTAAGGAACATGAGGTGATTCACAGAGACCTCTTTGAAAAGGTGACGGTTAATTTTTCGGATTCGGAGGAGGAGTATACTAACGAGGAACTTTTGGCAACTCAGAGCGACGGGGAGCTTTCGCCAAAGCTTTTAGAGAGGATGTGCGACTTTGGCCGCTATCTTGAAATTGCAAGTTTCGGAAAGCTTCCACCCAACTTACAGGGAGTATGGAATGGAAACGTGACACCTCCGTGGAGTTCGGATTATACGCTGGACGAGAATGTTCAGATGATGATGTGGCAGGTGCTGCCCGGAGGCTTGGACCGGTTTTCGAGGAATTATTTTGACTGGCTCGAGTCATATACCGAGGATTTTAAAAAGAACGCACAGAGCTATTACGGATGTCAGGGAATCTTTTCGGCGGCAAGAGTTTCATCAGACGGTATTCACAGGCATTTTTCTTTGGACTGGCCAATGATTATCTGGACGGCGGGTGCGGGATGGCTTTCAAGCGAATATGAAAAGTACTACGAATTCACTGAGGACGAAAATGTTCTTTTGAGGGGCATTAAGTACTGGAAAGAGGTCGTTAGGTTTTACGAGGACTTCCTTGTAACAGGTGAAGACGGAAGGTTTGTTTTTGCACCTTCATATTCGCCGGAGAATACTCCGTTAGGCTCCGATTCACCTGTCAGCATTAACGCAACAATGGACATTGCGGTTTGCAAAGAGGTTTATACCAATCTGATCAATGCCTGCAGGCTTATGAATGTCGAGACAGAGAATATAGACAAGTGGGAGCACGAGCTTAGTTTACTCCCTAAGTATAAAGTAAACGAAGACGGAGCGATAAAGGAGTGGGCGTTTGATGGATTAAAGGATGACTATCAGCATCGTCATTCGTCTCATCTTTATCCTGTTTTTCCGGGCGACGAAGCTTTGAAGAATGATGACGAGGAGCTCATAAATGCGTGCCACACAGCCTGCGAAAAAAGGCTTTCGGACGGAATCGAAGCTATTTCGGGATGGGGACTTGCCCACCTTGCAAACATTTCTGCACGTTTAGGGGATGAAGAGCTTTGGACAAAGGCTTTAAGCCGCCTTATAAATGTGTTTACATTAAAGAACCTGTTCACAACACATAACCCGCATGAGCTGTTTCAAATGGATGCAAACTTAGGCCTCACCTCAGCGGTATATGAGATGATTGCATATTCCGACAGTGAGAAGATTAAATTCTTCCCCGTTTGGTGCGACGGATTTAAGAACCTTGTGGTTTCGGGACTAAGGTTAAGGGGCGTAGTACGAATTAAGCGTCTTATAAAGAATACCGATTTCTTTAACGTATACATGGAATCATTGGGCAGGAAGGATATGAAAGTTATTCTTCCGAAGGGCTTCTCTCTTGAAAACGGTGATACATCGCTTACACTTATGGCAGGAGAGAGCCTTGAGTTTACCGCATTCAGGAGATAGAATTTCTTGAATTGCAATAGTTTTTTCTATATGTTAAGATTTTAAGGGATTGTGGCTGAGCATATCACGGAGCAATCCGGTGTCTTAATAGGAAAGGTTTTTATGAGTGAAGTCTCGGATGAGGATGAATACAGTCGCAGACGAAAAAGAATAGACCGACTAAAAAAAATCATTGTTCGTACCATATTGGCTTTAATCATCATTCCTACAGTAACATGTATTATTCTTATCTTCAGAAACCGCCTGTTGTCTCATAGGATAGACGAGTTAAGGGAGAAGCTTAATTACAGTATTGAAAATCCGGGGGAGGGTATGTCAAAGGCAGAGCCTTCTAAGGAATCCGGAGAGGTTTCATCCGAGGACGATAATGACTCCTCGGGACCTTTGTATGTGGAATGGGAAATTTCCGACGAGGAACTTTTTGAAGGCTATAGGAAGGTTTATTTAACCTTTGATGACGGACCGAGCACAAATACATCGGAAATACTTGACATTTTAAAGGAATATGATGTCAAGGCAACTTTTTTTGTGGTAAGGCATGACGGATTAAATTATGAAGAATTGTATCAAAGAATAGTAGATGAGGGCCATTCCCTGGGAATGCATTCATCCACTCATGTATACAGCGACCTTTATGCAAGCGTGGATTCCTTTGCCAAGGATACAAAAGAGCTTCGGGATTTTCTTTATATGGTGACCGGCATTGAATCAAACATTTACAGATTCCCCGGGGGAAGTTCCAACAGAGTAAGTAATACGGATATGAAGCTTCTTTCTGATGAGCTTGAAAAAGAAGGAATCATCTACTTTGATTGGAACGTCTCTTCAAACGATGCATCGTCGATACCTCTTACCAAGGATGAGATTGTTGAAAATGTTACGAGTAAGCTTGAAGATTTGGATGAAGCCATCGTTCTTTTTCATGATTTGGGATCAAAGACTTCAACGGTTGAGGCATTGCCCGAGATCATTGAATATATAGAGTCACTTGACAAAACGGTTATTTTGCCGATTACAGATGAAACGAGACCTGTAAGGCATTTATCATCGGAAGATGAATAGTATAAAAACGGAGGATAGAAAAATGGGATTTTTTTCAGATTTAAAGGAGGACTTAAGCCAGGCAGCAAACGAATTGCTTCCCGGATCGGAGCCCGAAAAGAATGATAAGAAGGACAAAGACGTTTCTTCCAAGGAAATGGACTTAAGCAAGATGCTTGATAATATCGAGTCAAACGACAAGCCTGAACCGGTTAAGACAGAAGCTCCTGCGGCAATGGCAGAGCCTTCAAAGAAGTCAAAAATCACTGACGAAAACGGTATTATCACCGCAGGGATGTGCATAAGGGGTGATATTACTTCCGGCGGTTCACTCGAAGTAATGGGTGAGGTTACCGGTAATATTGCAATAAGCGGAAAGTTAAGCGTAACCGGTACAGTTGAAGGCGATTCAAAGGCCAATGAAGTTTATGCCGAGGGCGCAAAGATTACAGGTGAAATCAATTCAATGGGATCCGTAAAAATCGGACAGAGCAGTGTTGTAATCGGTAATATTTTTGCAACAAGCGCGGTTATTGCCGGAGCAGTAAAGGGAAATATCGATGTACACGGTCCTGTAATTTTGGACACCTCTGCAATCGTAATGGGCGATATCCGTTCGAAGTCGGTTCAGATCAATAACGGTGCCGTTATCGAAGGTAACTGTTCTCAGTGCTATGCTGATGTATCTCCTTCATCCTTCTTTGACGGACTTAAGAAAGAAAAGAAATAATAAAGGAATGACATTATGCGTATCTTATTAAAGCTTAGCGGCGAAGCCCTTGCCGGAGACAAAAAGATGGGCTTTGACGAAGAAACCATCAAGAAGGTTGCGGCTCAGGTTCTTGAAGTTTCAAAGAATAATGAGGTTGCAATTGTAATCGGCGGCGGAAATTTCTGGAGAGGTCGTACAAGTGAGAATATTGACAGAGTTAAGGCAGATCAGATAGGTATGCTTGCGACAGTCATGAATTGTATTTATGTATCGGAAATTTTCAGAAGCCTAGGCATGAAGACGGAGATTATGACTCCCTTTATCTGCTCAACCTTTACAAAGCAGTTTACAAAGGATGCGGCAATAAAGGCACTTAAGAAGGGCAGAATCGTGTTCTTTGCCGGAGGCACGGGACATCCGTATTTTTCAACGGATATGGGAACAGTTTTAAGAGCCGTTGAAATTGAAGCCGAAACGGTTTTACTTGCCAAATCAATCGACGGTGTTTATGACGACGATCCGAAGGTAAATAAAAACGCAAAGAAGTTTGATGAGATTTCGCTTAAAGAGGTTGTATCGAGAGGTCTTAAGGTTGTTGATACAACTGCAAGCGCACTCGCACTTGAAAATGGAATGCCCTTTATGGTGTTTGACTTAAATGAGGAAAACAGTATAGTGAAGGCATTGAACGGTGAATTTTCGGGGACCAGAGTTACGGTATAAAGGAGGATAGTATGGACGCAAGAGTTCAAACATATCAGGATAAGATGCAGAAAGCATTTGATTTTCTTGAATCAGATCTTGCCACAATCAGAGCGGGACGTGCAAATCCGCATGTGCTTGACAAGCTCAAGGTAGACTATTACGGAACACCTACGCCTATTCAGCAGGTAGGTAACATAACGGTTCCGGAACCGAGGATTATTCAGATAGCTCCCTGGGAGAAGAGTCTCATAAAGAATATTGAAAAAGCCATCATGGCTTCGGATATCGGAATTACTCCTTCAAACGACGGTTCTGTTATAAGACTTGTATTCCCCGAGCTTACGGAGGAAAGACGTAAGGACCTCGTAAAGGAAGTAAAAAAGAAGGGCGAGGAAGCTAAGGTTGCCATTCGAAATATAAGACGCGACGGAAATGATGCTTTCAAGAAGCTTTCAAAGACTGAAGTGAGCGAAGATGAAATCAAAAAGCTTGAGGATGAAATTCAAAAGGCAACGGATAAATTCATAAAGGATGTTGATTCTTTGGTGGAAGAAAAGAGTGCCGATGTTTTGAAAGTTTGATTTCTGCCTAAAGGGATTTAATTAATGATTTCAGATATCAAAAAGGCAGGATTTATCCTGCCTTTTTGCAACTGATCGAATTTGTGGGACATGGCTGTTTATAATTATTTAATGGAGAATTAATATGCAGGTACCGGAATCTGTAGCTATAATATTGGATGGGAACGGCCGTTGGGCCAAGGCAAAGGGTCTTCCACGAAACATGGGTCATATTCAGGGAGCGAAAGCTGTTGAAGATATTTGTGAGGTTGCCTACAATATGGGCATAAGGTATCTCACGGTCTATGCTTTTTCCACTGAAAACTGGTCACGTCCAGGCGACGAAGTCGATGCGCTCATGAAGCTTTTAAGAAACTACATGACAAATGCAATCAAGCGTGCCACGAAAAACAACATGCGTGTGCGCGTCATCGGAGATAAGAGCAGGCTCGACAAGGATATTCAGGAAAGTATCAGTAAGCTGGAAGATGCCACCAAGAATATGACGGGGCTTAAATTTACCATAGCCATCAACTATGGCGGACGGGATGAAATCAGGAGAGCCGTTACAAAGATATCAAAGGATGTGAGAGATGGGGTGCTTAATCCCGAGGATATTACGGAGCAAACCATTTCCGACAGCCTCGATACTGCTGGACTTAAAGATCCGGATTTGCTCATAAGGACCTGTGGCGAGTTAAGGATTTCGAATTTCTTACTTTGGCAGATTTCTTATTCGGAAATTTATGTGACGGATGTTCCGTGGCCTGATTTTGACGAAGAAGAGTTAAAGAAAGCCTGTGAGGCATATTCAAAGCGTAACAGAAAGTTTGGCGGAATTAAGGAGACTTAAATGTTTATCACACGATTTTTAAGCGGAATGGTACTGCTTATACTTGCATGGATATCATTTTATTTTGGCGGGATACCGCTTGCCTTTGTACTTTTGTTTCTTTCTCTGTTTGGATTTGATGAACTTGTTAAGGCATTAAGTATCAGACCTGAAAAAAAACAAAATGTACTTACCGTTTTCGGCCTGATTGCGGTTTTGGCTTATTATGTGACGATGTATTTTACAAACAGCACAGAGATTATGGTTCTTTGTGCCGTGTTTACGATAATTTCTTTTTTGACAATTTATGTTTTCTCTTTTCCAAGATACAAGGTTGAAGATATAATGGGCGCCGTATTTGCTTATTTTTACGCTCCGATTATGCTTTCCTTTGTATACCTTACAAGAAATCTTGAAAATGGAAAATACCTCGTATGGCTGATAATTATTACCGCCTGGGGATACGATACCTGTGCTTACTGCGTCGGCATGCTTACGGGAAAAACAATCGGTAACCATAAATTTTTACCGCACTTAAGTCCCAAGAAATCCATAGAGGGCGTTATAGGAGGGGTTGTCGGCGCCGGTCTTATAGCATTTATATTCGGCTCCTTCGTGATGAAGGAGGACAGGCTTATTTTCGTAATCATTGCGGCTGTTGGCGGAATTATTGCACAGATAGGTGATTTGGCAGCTTCCGCCATAAAGCGCAATAAGGATATCAAGGATTACGGAAAGCTGATTCCCGGACACGGTGGGGTTCTTGACCGGTTTGACAGTTCGATTTTTGTTGCACCGATTATTTATTACCTTTCTTTATTCTTACTCTCCAATTCATAAGGATTCATATGAAAAATTTGACTATACTCGGGTCAACCGGCTCTATAGGTACCCAGACACTTGAAATTGTAGAAAATAACAGCACGGAACTTAGGGCATATGCGCTTGCCGCAGCTTCAAACGTAAAGCTTATGGAGGAGCAGATTCGCAAGTTTAAGCCTGAGTATGCCGTAATGTTTGTAGAAAAAGCGGCCTTAGAGCTTAAGGCTTTGGTAGCGGATACCGGGGTCAAGGTCTTATACGGAATGGAAGGACTTATCACTGTTTCGACTTTGGAAAATACCGACATAGTGGTGACGGCCCTGGTCGGAATGATAGGTATCAAACCGACAATTGCCGCAATAAATGCAGGAAAGACGATTGCACTTGCCAACAAGGAAACCTTGGTTACGGCAGGGCATATCATCATGCCACTTGCAAGTAAAAAGAACGTGCCGATACTTCCGGTCGATTCGGAACACAGTGCGATTTTTCAGTCTCTAAACGGAGAAGCACACAAAAATATAAAGAAGATTCTTCTTACGGCCTCGGGCGGTCCCTTCAGAGGGAAAACATACGAAGAGCTTAAAGGCATGAGAGTTGAGGATGCGCTTAAGCATCCCAACTGGAGCATGGGCAAAAAGGTAACGATCGATTCCGCTTCTTTGGTAAACAAAGGACTTGAAGTTATTGAAGCAAAGTGGTTATTTGATGTGGAACCTACGGATATTCAGGTTGTAATTCAGCCGCAGAGTATCATCCATTCCATGGTTGAGTATATAGACGGAAGCGTTATAGCACAGCTTGGTGTGCCGGACATGAAGCTACCTATTCAATATGCTTTATTTTATCCTGACAGGCGCATGATGAGCGGCAATAAACTTGATTTTTACAAGCTTAAAGAAATCACTTTCTTTGAGCCTGACACGGAAACCTTTATGGGCCTTAAGTATGCTTACGAGGCAATTAAAACAGGCGGAAACATGCCTACCGTCTTTAACGCCGCAAATGAGTGGGCCGTTAAGTGTTTCTTGAATAAAGAAATTCCTTTTACCGGGATTTACGATTACATAGAAACCGCTATGGCGGGTATCAAGCTTATAGATAATCCTACGGTTGATGAAATCCTTGATACCGAAGCGATGGTATATGAATTATTAAAGGGCAAGAATTAAAGGAGCGGTAATGGTTGCTTCCATAATATGGTTTTTTATAATATTGGCAGTCATCGTGCTGTCACATGAATTCGGACATTTTATCGTGGCAAGGGCAAACGGCATAAGGGTAATCGAATTTGCCATGGGGTTCGGTCCGACACTATGTTCTTTCACACGTAAGGGCACGAAGTTCTCACTGAAGCTTCTTCCTCTGGGAGGAGCCTGTATTTTTGACGATGCGGAGCTTGAAAGCCTTTCGGAAGAAAAAAAGACGGACGAAAGCGTGGAAGCGTTTACCGAAAGTACAGATGCGCACGAGGATAAGTCTGTAAGAGAGGAAAAGCCCAAGGGCATCCCCTTCAGGGAAGCAGGGGTCTGGGCAAGAATTTCAACGGTTTTCGCAGGTCCGTTCTTTAATTTTATTGTTGCGTTTATCTTTGCAATGATAATAGTCGGGGCAGTCGGAACAGATCTGCCTGTTGTGCAGGGTTTAACAGACGGGCGACCTGCCGCAGAATCAGGACTAAAAGTTAATGATGTCATCACCAGGATAAACGGTGAGAGCATTCATGTATGGCGCGATATTTCACTGATTTCAATTTTAAATTCCGGCGAAGAGCTTACCATTGAGTATGTAAGAGACGGTGAAACCGGCACGGTTACCTTTACACCCGCATACAGCAGTGAGGATAATCGTTATTATATCGGAATTGAGGGCGGCACATACTTCGTAGAGTGCAAGGGATGGGACCTTGTTAAATACAGCTGGTATGAGCTTATATACAATTTCCGCAATACCTTAAAAAGCTTAAAGCAGCTTGTTTTGGGGAAGCTTTCCTATGACAATCTTTCGGGACCGGTGGGAATAGCTCAGGTCGTAAACGAAAATTATGACGTGGCAAAGGATTACGGCGTTTCAAGCGTAATTCTTACAATGATGAACATAGCAATGCTTTTAAGTGTAAACTTAGGAGTGATAAACTTACTTCCCCTGCCCGCACTTGACGGCGGAAGGCTCGTATTCCTGCTTGTGGAAGCGGTAAGAGGGAAACCCGTGCCTGCCGAAAAAGAAGGCATGGTGCATTTAATCGGAATAATTTTGTTCTTTTTGCTTGCAATCTTTGTTTTTTATAATGACATAATGCGGATAGTAGGGTGACGAAATGACATACAGAGAAAATACCAAGGAAATTCATATTGGAAACAGAGTTATCGGACACGGGAATCCCATCCTGATTCAGTCGATGACAAACACGAAGACCGAGGACATAAAGGGCACAATCGAGCAGATTAACAGGCTGACCGATGCCGGATGCGAAATCGTAAGGAGCACAGTTCCGACGCTTGAGGCGGCACGCGCCATTAAGGAGATAAAGAAAGAAATTACAATTCCTTTAGTTGCAGATATTCATTTTGATTACAAAATGGCTGTTGCGGCAATCGAGAACGGTGCCGACAAGGTGCGTATAAATCCCGGAAATATTGGATCCGATGATAAGCTTTTAGAGGTCGTGAAGGCAGCACGCGAGAGAAATATTCCCATAAGAGTGGGAGTTAATTCAGGGTCCTTAGAAAAAGAACTCGTTGAAAAATACGGCGGGGTAACTGCCAAAGGACTTGTAGAGAGTGCGATTAACAACGTAAAAAGAATAGAGGACATGGGGTATGACAATCTTGTTGTAAGCTTAAAGTCCACTGATGTAATGATGTGCGTCGATGCACACAAAGAAATTGCGGGTAAAATTCCATATCCTCTTCATGTCGGAATTACCGAATCCGGCACGAATTTTTCGGGAAATATCAAATCGGGAATCGGTTTGGGACTTATTCTTTCCGAAGGAATAGGCGATACGATTAGAGTTTCTCTGACGGGAGACGTTGTGGATGAAATTAAGAGTGCACGAATTATTCTTCGTACACTTAAGCTTCGCAATGAGGGAATCGAGGTTATTTCCTGCCCGACCTGTGGTCGTACCAGAATAGATATAATCGGCCTTGCAAACAAGGTTGAAAAGCTGTGCGAAAAGTATCCTTTGAACATAAAGGTTGCCGTAATGGGTTGCGTGGTAAACGGACCCGGCGAGGCGAAAGAAGCAGACCTTGCAGTTTGCGGAGGCAACGGAGAAGGTCTTCTTATGAAGAAGGGTGAAATAGTTCGCAAATTTAAAGAGGAAGAGCTTTTAAAAGCACTGTCCGATGAACTTGATAATTGGGGAAGGTAATTTTTGATGGAAAAGAAGACGTTTTTTGAAGCATTTAGGACAGTTGAGTTTAAAAAGAGCTTGGCGGATGTCTTTGAGGATGTGGTTGTCTTAAGGCTTGTAATGAATAAGCGTCTTAATATATTCAAGGTTTACATTCAGAGTAATCATATTATTTCGAAGGCGGATATTTATGAGGCTGGCGAGGAGTTAAAAAAACAGATTTTCGATGACGACTCGGTGACGGTTTCAATAATAGAGAGTTTTGTACTCCCAGATACCTATAATCTTAAAGCACTTGTAGATGAATATTCGGAGAGCTTCATAACTGAGCTTTCCGCAAATGACAAGGTTCTTGAGAGCATCTTCAAAAAGCTGAAAATGGACGAAATAGAAGGTGACAGGATAAAGCTTGTCCTGCCTGACAACCTTCTTTGCAAGACAAGAGAATCCCAGATACTTGATTATTTAAAAAAGGCTATATGTGAGCGGTTTAACGTATCCGCTCTTTTTAGCGTGGAATACAGGCATTTAGGTACAAAAGAAACTGTAAGCATAGAAGAATGGGATGAATACAGAATATCACAGCTTGTAAACGAAAGGGTTAAATGTACCGAAGCGGTAAAGACTGAGGAAAAAGAAGAAACAAAGACTATAGAGCCCGCAAACGAGCCTAAGCAAAAAAAAGGAGAGGCAAAGAAAGCCTCAAATACGGGCTACTCAAAGGACAAAAAGTCAGGAGAATTTAAGAAACATAGGGAAAGCTACAAGAAGAGTGACAATCCCGATGTTATTTACGGTTTTGATATAGATGAAGGGTTGGATTACACGCCCATTGAGGCTTTAGTGGATGACTTTAAGACAGTCCTCATAAGAGGAAAAATCATCGCAAACGAGCAAAGAGATATCAGAAACGACAGAAGCATCATCTCCTTTAACGTGACGGACTTTACAGACACGGTGAAGGTCAAAATCTTTGTGCTGACTGCGGAAAGCGGAGACTATCTTAAAAAGTTAAAGGTCGGAAATTTCGTGCGCGTATTCGGGATGCCGCAGCTTGATGCATTTGATCATGAGCTTTCGATTACTTCGCCCAAATCCGTGATGGTGGGGAACGATTTTACGACGAAGCGTTCGGATGTTGCCCTTCAAAAGAGGGTGGAGCTTCACTGCCATAACAAGATGAGCGATATGGATGCTGTTACCGAGGTAAAGGAGCTTGTAAAGAGAGCCTATTCCTGGGGACACAAGGCAATTGCGGTAACCGATCATGGTGTTGTACAGGCCTTTCCCGATGCAAATCATACCTGGGAAGCCTTGTATGAAGATGCCAAAAAGAAATGCAAGGAAAAGAATGAACCCGTACCCGACAGACAGGATTTCTTTAAGATTATTTATGGTGTAGAGGGATATTTGGTCGATGATCTGATGAATTCGGTACTGAATTCACACGGAGAGAGTATCGATTCGGATTATGTTGTCTTTGATATAGAAACAACGGGATTTTCTCCCGTTAAAAATAAAATCATTGAAATAGGTGCCGTAAAGGTGGTAAACGGAGAAGTTACAGAAACCTTTTCAGAGTTTGTAAACCCCGAGGTTCCGATTCCGTACAGGATTACAAAGCTTACTTCGATTACGGATGCGGACGTAAAGAATGCGGATACCATAGAGACAGTACTGTTACGCTTTATGGAATTTTGTAAGGGTTCGGTTTTGGTCGCACACAATGCGGGCTTTGATACTTCATTTATAAAGGAAAACTGTAAGAGACAGGGACTTGTCTATGATTTTGCCTGTGTGGATACACTCGGACTTTCAAGACATTTTCTAAAAAACTTACATAAATTTACCCTGGATTCAATCAGTAAGGAGCTTTCGGTAAGCCTTGAACACCATCACAGGGCAGTCGATGATGCGACGGCAACGGGTTATTGCTTTGTAAAGCTCTTACAAATGTGTGTTGATGCGGGTTTTTCAAACCTTGACGATATAAATGAAGGAACGAGGATTTCGGAGGACACGATAAAGAAACTTCCCACCTTCCATGTAATAATACTTGCAAAAAACAATGTCGGACGTATGAATCTTTACAGACTCGTGTCCATGTCTCACCTTAAGTATTTTTCAAAGAGACCGCGTATTCCCAAAAGCGAGCTTATGAAATACAGGGAGGGACTCATAGTCGGAAGCGCCTGCGAAGCGGGAGAGCTTTACAGGGCTCTGGTAGACGAAAGAAGCGAAGAGCAGATTGCAAGGATAGTTAATTTTTATGATTATCTTGAAATTCAGCCGCGTGGAAATAACGGCTATATGATTGCCGATGAAAAACATGAAAATATAAACAGCTGGGATGATATTCTTGAGATAAACAAGGAAATCGTAAGACTTGGAAAGGAATACAACAAGCCTGTTTTGGCAACCTGTGACGTCCATTTCATAGATCCCGAGGATGAGATATACAGACGAATCATCATGAAGGGGCAGGGCTTTGATGATGCAGACAATCAGCCGCCGCTTTATCTTCATACCACGGATGAGATGCTCGAGGAATTCGGGTATCTGGGTCGTGAAAAGGCGATAGAGGTAGTCGTTACCAATACGAATATGATAGCGGATATGTGTGAGTCGATTTCACCGGTCAGACCCGACAAATGCCCTCCCGTCATACTTAATTCGGATGAGATTCTTACAACCATATGCTATGACAAAGCGCACGAAATGTACGGACCCGATTTGCCTCAGATAGTCGAAGAACGACTTGAAAGAGAGCTTAATTCCATTATAAAGAACGGGTTTGCCGTTATGTATATCATCGCACAGAAGCTTGTATGGAAGTCTGTCGAGGACGGTTATCTGGTAGGCTCCAGAGGCTCGGTAGGCTCAAGCTTCGTGGCGACCATGGCAGGAATTACGGAGGTTAATCCGCTTGTTCCGCACTATTATTGCAGCAAGTGTCATTTCTACGATTTCGATTCCGAAGAGGTAAAGAAATTCAGGGGAATGGCCGGTGTCGATATGCCGGACAGAAATTGCCCTAATTGCGGGGAGAGGTTAAATAAGGACGGATTTGATATACCCTTTGAAACCTTCCTTGGCTTTAAGGGAGATAAAGAACCGGATATCGACCTTAATTTCTCCGGAGAATATCAGTCCAAGGCACACAAATATACCGAGGTAATATTCGGAGCGGGTCAGACCTTCAGAGCGGGGACCATTTCGGCACTGGCAGACAAGACTGCCTTTGGTTTCGTAAAGAAGTATTACGAAGAAAAAGGCATCAGAAAAAGAAACTGTGAGATAGACAGAATAGTAGCGGGATGCGTGGGAGTACGTCGTTCTACGGGTCAGCACCCGGGCGGTATAGTCGTACTTCCGGTAGGAGAGGACATCAACTCGTTCACACCGGTTCAGCATCCGGCAAACGTTACCGAAACAGATACGGTTACTACACATTTTGATTATCACTCAATCGACCATAACCTTTTAAAGCTTGATATTCTCGGACACGATGATCCTACCATGATCAGAATGCTTCAGGATCTTACTGGAATAGATCCTTTAACTATTCCTCTGGATGACAAAAAGGTAATGTCTTTGTTTGAAAATACCGAGGCTCTCGGTGTGGAGCCAAAGGACATTGGAGGGTGTGAACTTGGGTGCCTTGGAGTACCGGAATTTGGAACTGACTTCTCGATGGGAATGGTTCAGGAAGCAAAGCCCCAATATTTTTCGGATCTTATTCGTATAGCGGGACTTTCTCACGGTACGGACGTATGGCTTGGAAACGCGCAGGATCTGATTCGCGAAGGGACTGCGACGATTTCAACTGCCATCTGTACCAGAGACGATATCATGACCTACCTGATAGGAAAGGGCGTTGAACCCGAAAAATCCTTTAAGATCATGGAAATGGTCAGAAAAGGAAATGTCGCCAAAGGGAAATGCGACAAGTGGCCTGAGTGGAAGGAAGATATGAGAGCACATGATGTGCCGGAGTGGTATATTAAGTCGTGTGAAAAGATTCAGTATATGTTTCCGAGAGCCCATGCGGCGGCCTATGTAATGATGGCGTGGAGAATTGCCTACTGTAAGGTTTACTATCCGCTTGCCTACTATGCGGCATTCTTTTCAATCAGAGCAAAGGCCTTTAACTATAAGACCATGTGCTTTGGACGGGAAAGACTTGAAGAGGAATTAAAACGTCTTCAGGCGCTTGAAAAGCCCACACCCAAGGATGAAGGCTCCATAAGAGACTTAAGAATCGTTCAGGAGATGTATGCAAGAGGCTATGAGTTCGAGCCGATAGATTTGTTTAAGGCAAAGTCACGTCTTTTTTCGATAGTAAACAATAAAATCATGCCTTCCTTTAACTCAATCGAAGGCTTGGGTGAAACTGCGGCGGATTCGATAGTCGAGGCAGCAAAGAAGGGACCGTTTACTTCAAAGGCGGACTTTAAGTCGAGAGCACGCGTGTCTCAGACAGTTACCGATGAAATGAGTGAACTCGGAATTCTCGGACAGATTCCCGAAACCGACCAAATCAGTATCTTTGACATACTGAAAAATTAGCCGTTTTTTTTACACAAACTTTTTAAAATTTCCTCTTGATTTTTTTAAAGACCTAAGATATTATATACAAGTGCCTGCGGTGAGAAAGAAACATAAGCAGGTACCTGATGGCTGGTTGGTCAAGCGGTTAAGACGCCGCCCTCTCACGGCGGAATCAGGGGTTCGATTCCCCTACCAGCTGCTTAGAAAGAATTCCTATAAGGAATTCTTTTTTTTATGTAATAGAAATTCCGTTGGAATTTCTGGTTACATAAAAGCCATACCAGGCAGTATCGTACTGCGCAGGAAAGTCGGATGCCGTTTAAATCGCCCCTCCGCAGGTTAAGAATCCTGAAAAGCAGGTTTTTTGCTCCCTTAAATCAAAGATTTTACTTGCAAATTTTTGATTGCAGTGGTAAGGTTTTAGATAGTGTAATGTGTTTTAGGAGTGGGCTTGCGAGAGCTCACTCTTATTACGTTAAGAATAAGAGGGATTATATGGCAAAAAGAGAAGATATTGAGAGTAAGGCAGCCAAAATGCTTGAGCCGATAGTAAAGCAGTTTGGAGTTTCGATTTATGACGTTGAGTATGTAAACGAGGCAAACGAGTGGTATTTGAGAGCTTACATCGACAAGGACGGGGGCGTTACGATTGACGACTGCGAGAACGTAAGCCGCGCCATGTCAGATGAACTTGATAAAGACGATTTCATTAATGAGGCTTATATACTTGAGGTTTCAAGTCCGGGACTCGGAAGAACCTTAAAGAAAGACAGTCATCTTCAAAAGAGTATAGGAGAAGAGGTCGAGATTAAGACTTTCAAGCCTATCAATAAAAAGAAGGAATTTGCCGGTACGCTTTTAAAGTTTGATAAGGATACCGTTACAATTGAAGCAAACGGCGAAGAAACCGCATTAAACAGAAGCGACATAGCATTAATAAAATTAGCTTTGGATTTTTAAACGAAAGGACAAACCAAAATGAACAAGGAATTAAAGGCAGCAATTGAACTAATCTCAACGGAGAAGCAGATAGACAAGGATGTCTTATTTGATTTGATCGAAAATTCTCTAATTACGGCCTGCGCAAAGAATTTCGGGAAGGCCGACAATGTAAAGATTGAAATGGACAGAGAGACCTATGAATATCAGCTTTATGCTGAAAAGACCGTAGTAGAGGAGGTCTTGGACAAAGCAACCGAGATTACCTTGGAGGATGCAAAGAAAATTTCTTCCGATGCAAAGATTGGTGACGTTGTAAAGGTTAATATCAATTCCAAGGATTTCGGACGTATTGCCGCACAGAATGCAAGGAATGTCCTTACACAGAAGCTCAGAGAAGAAGAAAGAGGCATTATCTACAATACCTATTATGAAAAAGAAAGAGATATTGTTACGGGTATTGTTCAAAGATATTCAGGTAAGAATATAAGTGTTGATTTGGGTAAAGCGGAGGCACTTTTGATGGAGACCGAGCAGGTTCCAACAGAGCACTTTAAGGTAGGCGACCGTATTAAGCTTTACATTGTAGAGGTTAGGAACACCAACAAGGGTGCGCGTATTACGGTCAGCCGTTCACACAGAGAGCTTGTGAAGCGTCTTTTTGAAGAAGAGGTTACAGAGATAAAGGACGGAACAGTTGAAATTGTCAGCATAGCAAGAGAACCCGGCTCAAGAAGCAAAATTGCCGTTTGGTCACACAACGAAAATGTCGATCCGGTGGGAGCTTGCGTAGGAATTAACGGAGCAAGAGTAAATGCAATCGTTGATGAATTAAGAGGTGAAAAAATTGATATAGTTAACTGGGACGAGAACCCCGGTATATTTATACAGAATGCTTTATCACCTGCTAAAATCGTTAATGTATTTGCGGATCCCGATGAAAAGACAGCAAAGGTTGTTGTTCCCGATTATCAGCTTTCACTTGCAATAGGCAAAGAAGGACAGAATGCCCGTCTTGCAGCAAGGCTTACAGGATACAAGATTGACATTAAGTCAGAAACTCAGGCAAAGGATGCCTATGGATTCAGAATCGAAGATTACTACAATGATGAAGAATACAGCGATTATGATGACAGTGAGGACTATGACGAGGAGTATTCCGAGGAAGTAAGCGAGGAGCTTAACGAAGAAGAAAACTCATCAGGAGAGGAATAAGTTTTAAACCTTAGAGAGGTTGTTTTATGGAAAAGAAAGTACCTAAGAGAGTATGCGTGGGCTGCAGAGAGCAGTTTGATAAAAAGGATTTGGTGAGGATTGTGCGTACTCCGGAGGGGCTTGTTACCATAGACCTTAAGGGCAAGCAAAACGGAAGGGGCGCTTATCTTTGCAGGAACAAAGATTGTCTTGAAAAAGCAATAAAGAATAAGGGCTTGGAGCGTACTCTGAAGGAAAAGATTCCGGAAGAAACAATTGAACGTTTAAAAGAGGAGCTTTGATTATTGAATAACAGATTTTACTCAATGCTGGGCCTTTGCATGAAGGCAGGCAAGGTAAAAAGCGGCGCATTTTCGGTCACGGATGCCGTCCACAACGGGTATGCATGGGTAGTGATTACGGCAACGGATGCATCTGCCAATACTAAAAAAGATTTTATGAATATGTGTTCCTTTTACGGTGTGCCATATTACGAATACGGCACGAAGGATGAATTGGGACACGCAATGGGAAAGGAAGAGCGTTCGTGCATAGCCGTATGCGACGAAGGATTTTCAAAGTCAATATTGAAGCTTATAGATACAGATGCGGGCGGAAAGGTGAGTGAGCAGTATGAAGGTACATGAATTGGCAAAGGAGCTTAACATTCAGAGTAAGGATGTATTAAGCTTTTTAAATGAAAGTGGAATTGAGGCAAAGGCTGCACAGAGCAGCATCGATGACGCCGCCTGCGAAAAGGTACGCAGTAAATTTGGAAAACAGGATTCAAAGGAAAAATCGGAGGCAAAGGCTGTAACTTTGGAAGAAGCTAAGAAAGAAATTAAAGAAACGACAAAGAAAGAAATTAAGGAAGAAACGGCTAAAACCGAAGAGAATAAGGCAAGAACCGCGTCTGGCGAAAAAAAGCCGGAAGAACCAGTAAAGAAAAAGAAAATTTTCGTGGTAAACAACAGCGGGAATTCAAAGATGCCGGGTTCACCCATGGGTAACGGGATGAGACATCCTCAGGGGGCAAATCGTCCACAGGGAATGCAAAATCGTGACCAGGCAGGAAACCAGAAACATTCAAATCAGCAGCATACTATTTCGGGTAACGATTACGTTCGCCCGCTTATAAAGCCGCGTCAGGATGAAATCAACAAAAAGATTTCTGAGAAGCAGGCGTTGGATGCCGCAAGGGAAGAAAGCAGGCGTGCAGAGGCTGCCAAAGCAGAAGCTTTAGCTAAGCCCTCAACCGAAGAGGCTAAGCCTACACCCGTAATCAATAGGGAAATTGAAATCGTTGAGGCTCCAAAGAAGGAATATTTAAGAAGAGACACAAATCAGAGTGGCGGATATAGAGATTCGGAAAGAAGTTCAGGCCAAAGAGCACCACGTAACGATATGCAGGGAGGCGCAGGCGATAACAGACGCCCGGGCTTTAAAGACAACAGAAACGGCGGCATGAGAACGGCTCAGGGCAGCAGAGGCACAGGGTTTAATCAGGATACAAGAAGGGGCGACTCCGGAAGACCTTCATCAGGCGACGGAAGAAGAGATTCGGGAAGAACCTTTACTAGGGACGGAGCAAGACCAGCAGGCGGAAGACCGGGTGCTCCTGCCAGACCCGGACAGGGTATGCGCGCGCAGGGCGGAAGCTTTGCTGCTCCCAACATTTCTTCAAAGGCTCAGTCGGACAGACGTGACAACAAGCAGAAGGGCCGTAACAAGAGCTTTGATCCCACAAAGGACGGCGGAAAGAATCAGGGCCGCAGGATGGACGACTCAAGAGGCAATAAGAATTACCTTCTTGAGGATGATGAAGAAACCCTTGCAATGAAGAGGAAAAAGGGTAAATTCATCAAGCCCGAAGCTAAGCCCGAAGTAGCGGAAGAAGAAATCAAGGTAATAACTCTTGAGGAAACCGTTACCATCAAGGAGCTTGCCGACAAGATGAAGATTCAGCCCGCTCAAATTGTAAAGAAGCTGTTCTTAGAGGGTAAGATTGTTACCGTCAATCAGGAAATCAGCTTTGAAGAGGCTGAAAATATTGCAATAGAGTATGAAATCATGTGCGAGAAGGCAGTTAAGGTCGATGTCATCGAGGAACTCTTAAAGGAGAACACCGAGGATGATGCAAACCTTTCCGAAAGACCTCCGGTAGTGTGTGTAATGGGACACGTTGACCACGGTAAGACCTCGCTTCTTGACGCAATCAGAAAGACAAGGGTTACGGATAAAGAAGCAGGCGGTATTACCCAGGCAATCGGTGCATATACGGTACATGTCAAGGACAGGGATATTACCTTCCTTGATACTCCCGGGCATGAAGCCTTCACGGCAATGCGTATGAGAGGTGCAAATTCCACGGATATTGCGGTTTTAGTAGTAGCCGCAGATGACGGTGTTATGCCTCAGACAGTTGAAGCAATCAATCATGCAAAGGCTGCAGGTGTTGAAATCATTGTTGCGGTCAACAAGATAGACAAGCCGGGAGCAAATCCTGACAAGGTAAAGCAGGAACTTACCGAATATGAGCTTATACCCACGGATTGGGGCGGATCTACGGAATTTGTAAACATTTCCGCAAAGAGAGGAGACGGTATCGACGATCTCCTTGAAACCATCCTTCTTACGGCAGATGTCATGGAGCTTAAGGCAGATCCTAACCGTAAGGCAAGAGGCCTTGTAATAGAGGCTCAGCTTGATAAGGGACGCGGACCGGTGGCAACCGTTTTGGTACAGAAGGGAACCCTTAAGGTCGGTGATTTTGTATCGGCAGGCGCATGTCACGGTAAGGTTCGTGCGATGATTAACGACAAGGGTAAGAATGTTAAGTCGGCAGGCCCCTCAATCCCTGTTGAAATTCTTGGCCTTGATAACGTTCCGGATGCCGGTGACGTGATTATCGCCCATGATTCGGACAAGACGGCAAAGTCCTTTGCAGATACCTTTATTGCTCAGAACAAGGAAAAGAAGCTTGAGGAAATCAAGTCAAGAATGTCGCTTGACGATTTGTTTAGCAAGATTCAGGAAGGCAACTTAAAGGAACTTAACATTATCGTAAAGGCTGATGTTCAGGGTAGTGTTGAAGCAGTAAAGCAGAGCCTTGCTAAGCTTTCAAACGATGAGGTTGTTGTTAAGTGTATTCACGGCGGAGTAGGTGCCGTCAATGAATCCGATGTTTCTTTGGCCCTTGCTTCAAATGCAATTATAATCGGCTTTAACGTAAAGACCGACGCCGTTGCAAAGGCAACAGCCGAGCAGGAAGGCGTAGATATCAGACTTTACAAGGTAATATACCAGGCAATCGAGGATGTCGAAGCAGCCATGAAGGGTATGCTCGATCCCGTATTTGAAGAGAAGGTTATCGGTCATGCGGAGATTCGGCAGATATTCAAGGCTTCCGCTATAGGAAACATTGCTGGTTCCTATGTGCTTGACGGCATATTTACAAGGGGCTGCAAGGCAAGAATCACTCACGAGGGTGAGGTTATCTACGACGGAACACTTGCTTCCTTAAAGAGATTCAAGGACGATGTAAAGGAAGTAAAGGCAGGCTTCGAATGCGGTCTTGTATTTGAAAACTTCGACAAGTTTGGTGAGCTTGACCAGGTAGAAGCCTATGAAATGGTAGAGGTTCCCAGATAGAGGAATTTTATGAGAAAGAACAGTATTAAAAACATTCGTATAAATGAAGAAGTATATAGGGAATTGGCAAATATTATCCGCGGAGACATAAAGGACCCGCGGATAAGTCCCATGACGAGCGTTGTAGCCTGTGAGGTTGCTCCAGACTTAAAGACCTGCAAGGCCTACATAAGTGTTTTGGGGGATGATGAGGCCATTAAGAATACCTATAAGGGGCTTAAAAGTGCCGAAGGGTATATAAGGCGTGAACTTGCAAGAAGAGTCAACCTTCGCAATACTCCCGCAATCACCTTCATCATGGACAATTCGATTGAATACGGTGTCAACATGTCTAAGCTTATTGAGGATGTAAACAAATCAAATGCTGAATCTGAATAAAGAAATCAAAAATGCAAAGAGCATAGGTATAAGCGGCCATATAAATCCGGACGGAGACTGCGTCGGGTCGACCTTGGCTTTATATCAGTATATTAAGAAGACTCGTCCCGACTGTGATGTGCACATTTATCTTGACAAGCCTCAGGATATATTTATGTGCATTAAGGACTCAGACAAGATAGAAGATGCTGAGGGTGTAAATGATATATTCGACATTTTCTTTGCACTCGACTGTGCGACTGAGCGGCTCGGAGCATCAAGACATTTGTATGAAAGTGCAAAATGTACCATCAATATCGATCATCATGTATCAAATCCGGGCTCAGGGGATTACAATTATATCGTTCCGGATGCATCGAGTGCTTCGGAGCTTGTATATGATCTTCTTGATAAGGACAAGATTGACAAAGACATAGCACTTTCTTTGTACATCGGGATTATTCACGATACGGGAGTTTTACAGTATTCGTGTACTTCTCCGAAGACTTTAAGAACGGTGAGTGACCTAATAGGCTACGGCTTTGATTTTTCAAAGCTGATAGATGAAACCTTTTATGAAAGAACGATTGTCGAGTCAAAGCTTTTGGGACAGGCATTGCTTGATTCAAAGACCTTTATGGACGGACGTGTGATAGTAAGTCAGACCGAAACCTCGACACTTCATAAATTCGGCGGTACCATCAAGGATGTTGACGGAATCGTAAGCCAGCTTCGCCTTGTAAAGGGTGTTGAAACGGCTGTATACATATATCAGTTAAAACCCGATGAGTACAAGGTAAGCCTTCGTTCGAACGGAAACGTTGATGTGAGCAGGGTGTGTATGGAACTTGGCGGAGGCGGACATGAAAGAGCTGCCGGAGTTACCTTAAAGGGAACCTTAAAAGAGGTAACCGATACAGTTCTTGAAAAGATTTCACAGAAGATGGGAAAATAAAATTTGATAAATGGATTGGTTAATGTTTACAAGGAAAAGGGCTTTACCTCCTTTGATGCCTGTGCGGTTATGAGAGGTATCTTCGGGCAGCGTAAGGTCGGTCATATGGGTACTCTCGATCCGAATGCCAAGGGAGTGCTTCCTATTTGCCTTGGAAATGCAACAAAGCTATGCGATATGCTTAATGACAAAAGAAAAGAGTATATCGCTGTTTTTTTACTCGGAAAAGAAACGGATACACTGGATATCTGGGGAAATGTAATAAATGAGCGAAAGCCCAAGGTGTCGGAAGATGAATTAAGAAACGCAATCATGTCCTTTGAAGGAGGCTATGAGCAGCTGCCTCCGATGTATTCTGCAAAGAAGATTGACGGAAAACGCCTATATGACCTGGCTAGATCGGGCCGTGAAGTAGAGAGAAAGCCTGTCTTTGTGGACATTTATGAGATTGAAATTTTGAATATTTCCATGCCTTATGCAACAATCAGGGTTTCCTGCGGAAAGGGTACATATATCAGAAGCCTGTGTGCCGACATTGCGGGTAAATGTGGCGAAATAGCCTGCATGACGGAGCTTACCCGGACAAGGGTCGCAGACTTTACGGCAGATAAAGCCTATACTCTTGATGAGCTTACAAGGCTTAAACAGGAAGGAAATTTGGAGTCCGTCGTAGTCCCTACTGATTTTTGCTTTATGGAATACGGTGAAATTCATGTAAAAAAAGATTTTAAGAAATATATAGACAACGGCAACAAATTAACGCACGAAATGCTTACAGAAACAAAAACGGTTAAGGATAAGGATATCGTGAGGGTGTATAATACGGAGAATGATTTTACCGGACTGTACGAATATAATGCCCCGGGAAGATTTTTCAAGCCGTTTAAAATGTTTATGTAAGCGGTGAGGATATGGTAATTCTTGACGGTCTATCGGAAATTGAATACAGTGGAGATACGAGGATTGTAATTGGTAAATTTGAAGGAATCCATTTAGGACACCAGAAGCTTATAGGAGAGATTACCTCCAAAAACGACGAGTTGAAGTCGGTTGTGTTTACTTTTTCTTTTTCCTCGGATATATACAAAAAGAACAATACGCGGATTTTTTCGGATGAGGAGAGATACAGACGATTTGAGTCATTGAATGTTGATTACCTCGTGGAGTTTTGCCTTACGAAGGAAAATGCCCGTATGGAGCCTGAGGATTTCGCACGTGACATTTTAAAGAAACGCCTGCACTGTAAAGAGCTTTATTGCGGGCCGGATTTGTCTTTTGGTTACAAGGGTCGCGGAAATGTGGAGCTATTAAAATCCTTGGAATCGGAGCTTCATATAAAGGTTTGTGTGATAGATAAGGTAAAGTATAACGGAGAAGATATTTCGTCAACAAGAATCAGGGAAGCTTTGAGCCGGGGAGATCATGAATCGGCGAATAGGATGCTCGGAATGTAAAAGAGGGTAGAGTATTAAATGATAAGGGTTGAAAACGAAAATTTTATATTCAGGGTTTATTTGGATGGAAGAATTGATTCAACAAATGCTCCTGAAGTGGGAAAAGAAATTTTAGATCATATAGACCCAGACGTAAAGAAGATTGTCGTGGATGCAGAAAATTTAGAGTATATTTCAAGCGCGGGATTAAGAGTGATACTTAAGCTTCGTAAGGTCTGCGGCAATCTTGATATAATAAACGTTTCAAGCGATGTTTACGATGTGTTTGAAATGACGGGTTTTACCGAGATGATAAATATCCGGAAGGCGTACAGAAAGCTTTCGGTTGACGGGTGCGAAATTCTGGGTGAGGGATCAAATGGTATTGTCTATCGTTACAATCCCGAAATCGTTGTTAAGGTTTACAGAAATTCGGACGCTTTAAATGAAATCAAACGCGAACGCGAGCTTGCGCGTACGGCGTTAATCTTAGGTATTCCCACGGCCATACCTTTTGATGTGGTTAAGGTTAACGATTCTTACGGCTCGGTATTCGAACTTTTGAATGCAAAGTCTTTTTCAGAACTGATTGCTAAAGAACCTGAGAATATCGATAAGTATGTTGCACAATTTGTTGATTTGCTAAAGCTCATTCATTCAACTGAGGTCGATCCCGCTCAATTTGACAACATGAAGATGGTTGCTAAAGGCTGGGCTGACTTTGTGGAGGGATATCTTTTAAAAGAACAAAGCAGCAAGCTAAAGAGCCTGGTAAAGGCCGTTCCGGACCGTTTCACCATGCTTCACGGAGACTATCATACCAATAACGTTGAAATGCAAAACGGTGAGGTACTCTTAATTGATATGGATACTCTTGCCTACGGACATCCCATATTTGAACTCGGATCTATGTTTTTGGGCTTTGTGGGCTTCGGAGAGCTTGACCATGCAAATACGGAGAAGTTTATGAAATTGCCTTATGAAACCACCAAATACATCTGGCACAAAACTCTTTCACTTTACCTTGGCACCGAGGATGAAAACTGTATCAGAGCAGTTGAAGATAAGGCGGCAATCATAGGCTATATGAGGCTTATGCGTCGTACTGTCAAGCGAATCGGGTTCGATGATCCTGAGGGGAAAGCTATGATTGATAATTGTAAGAATCACTTAGCGGAGCTTCTTGAAAGAGTGGACACTCTGGATTTTTAAAAGTATAATTTTTCTATGTAATAGAAAAGGGATGAATCCAATCAGATTCATCCCATTTTTACTTTATAGGAAATTGCTTTGCACTCTGCTTTAACGCGTAAGTATGCAGGGCGATGACTATGAATTTAACATCGAATAGTAGAAGCCCCTGCTTGCAAGAAGCTCTTCATGAGTACCCTGTTCGATGATGTTTCCGTCCTTCATGACCAATATCAAATCCGCATTTCGGATGGTGGACAGACGGTGAGCCACGATAAAGCTTGTGCGTCCCTCTGTGAGAGCCATAAAGGCTTTGTTTACCCTGATTTCGGTTCTGGTATCAATCGAAGAGGTTGCTTCATCGAGTATCAGAATCGGAGGAAGTGCAAGCATTACGCGGGCGATACACAGAAGCTGCTTCTGACCTGCCGAAAGATTGCCGCCGTCCGGACCGACCTTTGTATTATAGCCGTCCTTAAGCCTCATGATAAAGCTGTGGGCATGGCTTTTCTTTGCAGCATCGATGATTTCGTCCATTGTGGCATCGGGCTTTCCGTATGAGATATTTTCCGCTATGGTGGTCGATTTAAGCCAGGTGTCCTGAAGCACGAAGCCGATGTTTTTTCTTAAAAAGTCTTTCTTTATCCTGTTGGAAGGGTTATTGTCAAAGAGAATTTCACCTCCGTCCGGTTCATAGAAACGCATGAGGAGGTTAATAAAGGTTGTTTTTCCGCAGCCTGTGGGCCCGACAATTGCAATCTTTTTGCCGGCATCAACCTTTAAATTGAGTCCGTATAAAAGCTTCTTGGATTTGTCGTAGCTGAAGGAAAGATCCTTTATTTCGATTTCGCCAGTAAGCTTGTCAAGTTCTAAGGGTGCATCAGAGGTATCTATCGTGTCCTTTGCGTCTAAGAATTCAAAGATTCTTCCTGCACAGGCAACCGCATTCTGAAATTCTGTTATTACGCCCGATATTTCATTGAAGGGCTTGGTGTATTGGCTTGCGTAGCTTAAAAAGCAGGAGAGCGTTCCGATTGTAATCTTGCCGGCAATGCCAAGGAAACCACCTAAAATGCCGACGCCCGCATAGACGAGTCCGTTTATGAAACGGGTAACGGGATTGGTGGTAGAGCTGAAGAACAGTGCCTTTAAATTTATCTTGCAGTATTCGTCGTTCAATTCAACATATTTGTCATGCTCAAGCTTTTCCGCACCGAAGGCCTTTATGAGGCGGACGGAGTTTACGGTTTCGTTTACATAGGTGGTAAGGCCACCAAGGAGATTGGCCTGCTTCGTGAAGTACTTGTAGGTCTTCTTTGAGATAAATGAAGCCGAGAAAAGTGAGAGCGGGGTCAGCACAATTACCACTATGGACATATATGGATTTATCCGTACCATGAACACAAGGGTTGCAATAATGGTAAGTATACCTGTAAAGAGCTGTGAAAAGCCGAGCAGCAAGCCGTCCGAGAGTCTTTCAACGTCTGAGATGATACGGCTTAAAAGGTCACCGTGTCCCATGGAATCAAGGTAGATGACGGGAACACTGTGAATTTTGTTAAAGAGCTCCATGCGAAGGTCGCGCACGACCTTGAAGGTAATCTTGTTGTTTATAAGTGTCTGTAAGAAGGTTGATATTCCGTTTATTAAAAGCATTAACAGGAAGAGAAGACAGATTTCCTTAACGCCATTTAAATCAACCTGTCCCTTGTCAACCATCTTGTCAATTGCGTCACCTGTAAGGATGGGAATATACAGGTTTGAAAAAACAGCTGTGATTGCAAGAAACAGCGATACAATCAGCGCAAAGCTGTGTGGCTTTATAAGCTTAAAGATTCGTTTGTAAACATATGCGTTCTTCATCAAAGGTTTCCTCCTTCGATACTTCCCTGAGACTCACAGATTTCTCTGTATACGGGGCAGTTTTCATATAGGTAGGAATGCGTTCCTACACCGGACAGCTTTCCGTCATCAAAGACGAGAATTTTGTCCGCATCCTTTATCGAAACAATTCGCTGCGAAATAATGATTACCGTGTTGTCAAGTTCCTTTAGGTTGTGACGAAGAGTGGCATCGGTCTTATAGTCGAGGGCACTCGAAGAATCGTCGAGGATTAATACTTCGCTCTTTCTCGTAAGGGCTCGCGCTATCGAAAGACGCTGCTTCTGACCACCCGAGAGATTGGCGCCTCCTTCGGAGATATAGAAATCTATACCGTTTTCTTTTTTGTCTATGATATCGGCTGAAACCGAAAGACTTACGGCTTTTAGCATATCCTCATCCGTGGCCTTGGGATTTGCTAGTAGTAGATTACTCTTAAGAGTACCGGTGAAAAGCTGTGCTTTCTGAGGAACCAGTGAGAAAACATTCCTAAGGGATTCAAGGGTAATCTTCCTCAAATCGGTACCGTTATATTTAATACTTCCGTCGGTCGGATCGTAAAAGCGCATGATAAGATTTGCAACCGTGCTTTTTCCGGAGCCCGTACCGCCTATGATACCTACGGTTTCATGTTCATTTATGTCAAAAGAAACATTTTCCAAGGACAAATCACCCGCACCGGGATAGGAGAAAGAAACGTTCTCAAACGAGATGAGAGGATCTTTTTTTACAATAGCCTTGGCATCAAGAGTTCCTTCATCGGAAAGAGCAGGTTCGATTGTAAGTGTATCCGAAATTCTTGCGGCAGAAGCCAGGGATTTGTTCATGGTGATGATGAGATTCGAAAGCTTCACAAGCTCTACCAGAATCTGTGACATGTAGTTTACTAAAGCATAGATCTGACCGTTTGTAAGAACCCCGTCGTTTACAAAGTTGGCGCCCATCATAAGGAGAAAGAGCAGGGCAAGGTTGACAATTATCAGTGTCAGAGGATTAAGAAGAGTCGAAATCCTCGAAGTAAGCATCGATAGGTTGTAAAAGGTTTCGTTTTCTTTA
Source organism: Lachnospiraceae bacterium (assembly GCA_963605385.1). GTDB lineage: Bacteria > Bacillota > Clostridia > Lachnospirales > Lachnospiraceae > UBA1258. The sequence continues at coordinate 26,697 of CAVCUM010000002.1, read as the reverse complement.
CTAAACTCATCCTTTTCATCATTGCCTCTTGAAAAAGCACGAATTACCCTGATACCGGAAAGGTTTTCACGGATGTGACCCGTAAGCAGATCCAGGGATTTCTGAATCTTTTTGTACATGGGAATCGTGACTAAGGTGATAAAGAAAACGGCAATAAAAAGAATCGGAATGACTAAGACAAAAATTATTGCTGCCTTAACATTTATGGTAAATGCCATTATCATTGCACCGAACACTATAAATGGTGAGCGAAGTAAAAGCCTTAAGACCTGATTTACACCGTTCTGAACCTGGTTTATATCGTTCGTAATCCTGGTGATGAGGGATGAAGTGCCAATTGAGTCGATATTTTCGTATGAAAAATTAAGAATTTTTTCATAGAGGGTATTTCGAAGACTCTTAGCAAAGCCGATGGCTGCCTTTGCGGCATAGTATTGTGCGATTAATGAGCATGTAAGCCCGATAAGCCCCAAGGCAATCAATATGCCTCCGCACTCATAAATGACGGTTTTGTCCTTGCCTTTTATGCCAACGTCAATGATTCTTGTCATGACAAGCGGCACGAAGAGCTCAAAGAGTGCCTCAAGCATTTTAAAAGAAGGAGCTATAATACATTCCTTCTTATAAGGAGAAAGAAATTTTAAAAGTGATTTCATACCTGCCTCCAATAAAGATTCGCTTACGGGTCTTTCACCGGATTTAAGTCTTTTGGTTAAATCCGTGTGCATTAAAGAAGCGTGTTTGACTTAGTCGGAGCTTGTTGCCGGCTGAGCCAAACAATCCATATCAGAATAGCACAAAGCCATTAAATAAACCATTAGAAATAAATCTTTACTTAAAAATAGAAGGAATATATAATGAAACTTATTGAATGTTTTGGAGGCTTACAATGAAAGAACTTAAAGATTACGTGAGAAGCATACCGGATTTTCCGAAGCCCGGCATTGTGTTCAGAGATGTTACAAGCGTTTTGCAGGATGCCGACGGTCTGCATCTTGCGGTAGATACGATGCAGGAGCTGATAAAGGATTTGGATTATGACGTGATAGTCGGTCCCGAATCAAGAGGCTTTGCGCTTGGAACTCCTCTTGCCTATATCAATCATAAGCCTTTTGTAATGATTAGAAAGAAGGGCAAGCTTCCCCGCGAGACAGTCTCGAAGGAATATGCTCTTGAGTACGGTACCGCAACGATAGAAATCCACAAGGATGCAATCAAGCCCGGACAGAAGGTTTTGATAGTTGACGATTTAATCGCAACCGGCGGGACGACCATGGCTATGATAGAACTTATCGAATCCCTGGGCGGACAGGTAGTGGGAGTTTGTGAACTGATGGAGCTTGCCGGTCTTGAAGGCCGTAAGCTTTTGGGCGAAGTACCGCTTTATTCCGCAATTATTTATCCGGGCAAGTAATTTATGCGTGCGGATTGAATCCGGCGCAAAAGACTCGCAGGCGAGTTTTTATATTTAAAGGAAGCTTTCTTTATGAGTGAGGAGATTGAAAAGTCTTTGGAAGGACAACTGAATACAGATTACGAGGAAGATTTTGACCTTGTGTTTGATGACGGCCGTATTGAGTCTCTCGGCGAATTTATAAGTCCCGAAGAGCTTTTCAAGGACCTTATCAGTCGTGTCCGCAAATATCATCCGAGCGATGATATTTCCATGATAGAGAAGGCTTACAGAATAGCAAACGAGGCTCACACTGGACAGGTCAGAAAGTCGGGCGAGCCTTACATCATCCATCCGCTGTATGTGGCAATAATTCTGGCAGACCTTGAAATGGACAAAGAAACCATCTGTGCCGGAATCCTGCATGATGTGGTGGAGGATACCATCTTCACCAAGGAAGAAATTGAGGCTGAGTTTGGCCCGGACGTGGCGCTCCTTGTCGACGGAGTTACCAAACTTAAATCCTTTCATATGACGGAGCCTTCTGAAAACGTCAGCCGGGATAAAGAAAAACTCGAAATTCAGGCGGAAAACTTGCGGAAAATGTTCTTAGCAATGGCAAAGGACATAAGGGTCATTCTTATAAAGCTTGCGGACCGTCTTCACAATATGCGTACGCTTGGACATATGCCGCCTGAAAAGCAGCAGCGTATTGCCAGAGAGACTCTTGACATCTACTCGCCGATTGCCGACAGACTCGGAATTTCAAAGATTAAGGTAGAGCTTGACGACCTTTCACTCAAATACCTTGAGCCTGAGGCCTACAAGGAGCTTACAAGGCTTATAGCGGTCAGAAAGAGTGAAAGAGAGAAGTATATCCAGCGGATAGTAAATGAAGTATCCTACCATATCAAAAAGGCGGGAATCGAGGCAACGATTGATGGCAGAGTCAAGCATTTCTTCAGCATTTACAAGAAGATGGTCAACCAGAACAAGACCATCGACCAGATATATGATTTGTTTGCGGTCAGAATAATCGTTAAAAGCGTTCGCGACTGCTATGCGGCTTTGGGCGCCATCCACGAGATATACAAACCTATCCCCGGGCGTTTCAAAGATTATATTGCAATGCCGAAGCCAAATAACTATCAGTCGCTTCATACGACTCTTATCGGATCTTCCGGACAACCCTTTGAGATACAGATTCGTACCGAGGAAATGCACAAAGAAGCGGAATATGGTATCGCAGCACATTGGAAGTACAAAGAAGCATCCGACGGAAAGAAGGTCATAGGAGGCGAAGAGGAAAAGCTTGCCTGGCTTCGTCAGATTCTCGAATGGCAGAAAGAAATGTCCGACAATAAGGAATTCCTTGACGTCCTAAAGTCGGACCTTGATTTGTTCAATGATGCGGTTTACTGCTTTACACCCACGGGTGAGGTAAAGAACCTCCCGGCAGGAAGCACACCGGTTGACTTTGCATACTCGATTCACTCGGCTGTCGGGAACAAGATGGTCGGAGCGAGAGTAAACGGGCAGTTAGTCAATATTGATTATCAGATACAAAACGGCGACAGAGTCGAAATCATTACGAGCCAGAATTCAAAGGGACCCAGCAGGGACTGGCTCAATATAGTAAAGTCCACTCAGGCAAAGAACAAGATAAACCAATGGTTCAAGGCTGAGTACAAGGAAGAAAATATCAACCGCGGTAAGGATGCTTTCCTTGCGTACTGTAAACCGAGGGGAATAAATCCTCCGGACATACTGATGCCCGAATATACCGATTACATCACGCGTAAATACGGCTTTCACGATTGGAATGCCGTACTTGCAGCCATCGGACACGGCAGTTTAAAGGAAGGTCAGGTCATAGGAAAGATGCTCGAGCTTTACGAGGCAGAGCAAAAAAAGAACATGACCGATGAAGAAATCCTTGAAAATGTCAATGAGACGGCGAAGTCGCATCCGAAGGAACATGTCGGGAAGAGCGGTATTATAGTAAAGGGTATTGATGATGTTGCGGTGCGTTTTTCAAAGTGCTGTTCACCTGTGCCGGGAGATGAAATTGTAGGCTTTGTTACGAGAGGCAGAGGCATTTCCGTACACAGAACGGACTGTATAAACGTTATTTCTCTTCCGGAAATAGACAGAGTACGCTTGATAGATGCCGAATGGCAGGAGGAAACCGTTGAAAATAAGGGCAAATATCCTGCCGAGATACGAATTTTTGCAAACAACAGAACGGGTCTTATTGCGGATATTTCAAAAGCACTGACGGAAAGAAACATAAGCATTCTTTCTCTTAACACAAGGGTAAACAAGCAGGGAATCGTTACCATGAATACTGCTTTTGAAGTAGAGGGCAAGGAAGAGTTAAAAAGGGTTGTTGAGAAGATCAGAAATATAGAAAGCGTAATGGATGTGGAAAGGACAAGAGGTTAGTGAGCAATATCGTAATTTCAAGCATGCGTGTCGGACTTTTCCAGACAAACTGTTACTTTATACACAGAGAAGGAGGTCTTGACACAATAGTCGTTGACCCCGGAGACAGGGCGGAAAGCATATTTATGGAGGTTAGTAGGCAAAAGCTTAATGTAACCGGTATTTTGCTTACGCACGGACACTTCGATCATATCCTCGGAGTAAAGGAATTTAAGGCAAAAACTTCAGCAAAGGTTTACGCGGGAGCAAATGAGGCGGAACTTTTAAAGGACCCTACAATCAATGCTTCCGAAAGAGTAAGGCGGCCTGAAAGCATTGTTCCGGACGTGCTTTTTCAGGATAAAGAACAGGTTACAATCGGAGATTTGAGCTTCGAGGTTATTTTTACACCGGGACATACAAAGGGAAGCGTTTGCTACTACTTTAGGGAAGCGGGAATTCTGATATCGGGAGATACGCTTTTTGAAGAGAGTGTCGGAAGATGTGACTTTCCGACGGGAAGCGAGAGCGCACTTCTTTCTTCCATAAAGGAACGCTTAATGGTGCTTCCGGACGAGACAAAGGTGTATCCTGGTCACGGGGCACCGACCACAATAGGAAACGAAAGAAAGTACAATACTTTCATTAATTAGATGATAAAGGTTTATGTAGACAAATCCGAATTTGAATATGACATACACTCTCTTGTAAAGGCATTTTACCAGACCGAAGACGTTAAGGTTCTTACGGATGAGGGAGAGGATTTTGATTTTTATATTTCCCTGGGGCGTAGCTTTACTGTATCGGACTCAGGCAAAAATCTTCTTAAGAGCGTCGAAGTTTTTGAAGATTTAACTCGCACAGAAAGAAAGAATGCTTTAAAAAGACTTCTTTATACAGCGTTAAGTTCCCTTACGGGTAAGACTCTTGCGTGGGGAGATTTAACGGGGATAAGACCCACTAAGATAGCAAGGAAGCTGATTGAAGAAGGTAAGGATGATGACTTTGTAAAGAATTATATGAAGGAGACCTACCTTGTAAGTGACGAAAAGTGTTCTTTATCGATTGATATCGCAAAAAGGGAGCTTAGAATTTTAGAGCCCTTACACGAAAAAGGCTATTCTCTGTACATAGGTATTCCGTTCTGTCCGACCACATGCCTGTATTGCTCGTTTACTTCGGAGCCGATTTGCAAGTGGAAAGACAGGGTTTCTGACTACCTTTCGGCACTTGAAAAAGAAATTTCCTTTGTATCTAAAGCCAAGAAGGATAAGATTTTGGATACCGTATATATAGGCGGTGGCACACCGACTACCCTTACGGCAGCAGAGCTTGACAGGCTTTTAACCCATATAGACAAAAGCTTTGATTTAAGTAAGCTTTTAGAGTATACGGTTGAAGCCGGAAGAGCCGATTCGATTACCCCTGACAAGCTTAAGGTTTTAAAGGCGCACGGGGTAACGAGGATAAGCGTAAATCCGCAGACGATGAATCAGAAAACACTTGATTTTATCGGGAGAAGGCATTCCGTTTCAGATGTAATAAATGCGTTTAACTTAGCTCGTGAAACAGGCTTTAACAATATAAATATGGATATTATCCTTGGGCTTCCCGGAGAGGGTGATGTGGAGGTTAGGCACACGATCGATGAAATCGCAAGGCTTTCACCAGATTCCCTGACGGTGCACTCACTTGCCGTGAAACGTGGCTCGAGACTTTTTGAGCGTATCCTTGAAAAAGGCTATACGGACATGATAAACACCGATGCAACCATGAAGATAGCAAGCGATGGGGCACGGCAGATGTCCATGAATCCTTACTACCTTTACAGGCAGAAAAATATGGCGGGCAACTTTGAAAACACGGGTTTTTCAAAGGAAGGGCTTGAGGGAATATACAACATCCTGATCATGGAGGAGGTTGAACCAATAGTGGCGCTCGGTCCCGGAAGCGTTTCAAAGGTGATAGGCAAAGACGGAAAGCTTTACCGTGACGGAAATGTAAAGGACGTTTCTTTATATATAAACGAAATTGATGAGATGATAAGGCGAAAGGAAGCTCTTTTCACTCTTGAATAGAAAGGAAAAAGAATGGCACTTGTAAAAAAGCCGGTTACCGGCATGAAGGAAATAATGCCTAAGGAAATGGAAATTCGCGATTATGTGCAAGGGGTGATTAAGGATACGTATCGCACGTTCGGTTTTACGGCAATCGAAACCCCCTGTCTTGAAAGCATCGAAAATCTCTGTTCCAAGCAGGGAGGTGAGAATGAAAAGCTTATTTTCAAGGTACTTAAACGAGGAGAGAAACTCAATCTTGAAACGGCAAAGAGCGAGAGCGATTTGACCGATATGGGCTTGAGATACGACTTAACGGTTCCGCTTGTAAGATTTTACTCAAATAATTCAAACAATCTTCCAAGCCCCTTTAAGGCACTTCAGATGGGAAACGTCTGGAGAGCCGACAGACCTCAGAGAGGAAGATACCGTCAGTTCATGCAGTGCGATATCGACATTTTGGGCGAGCCTTCAAACATGGCGGAAATCGAACTGATACTCGCAACGACCACGACACTTGGAAGGATCGGCTTTAAGAATTTTGAAATTCGTATAAACGAAAGACGGTTACTAAGGGCTATGGCGAATTTTGCAGGCTTTCCGGAAGAAAGCTTCGACACGGTCTGCATCATTCTTGACAAGCTTGACAAGATTGGCCTTGACGGCGTAAGGGAAGAGCTTTTAAGGGAAGAGTTTAATAAAGACGGCATAGATAAGTATTTAAGCCTCTTTGAAGGCTTAACTGGCGACCTTGAAGGACTTAAGCACTTAAAGGAAATTCTCGGGGATTTTATTGATGACGACGTTATTTTAAATCTTACAGAAATCATTGAAACCGTTGAGAGCGTAAAGACGGCCGATTTTAGGATGGTGTTCGATCCGACCTTAGTCAGGGGCATGGGTTACTATACCGGTACAATATTTGAAATCGCAATCCCCGAATTTGGCGGTTCCTGCGGTGGCGGCGGAAGGTACGATAAGATGGTAGGCAACTTTACGGGAGTAAACGTTCCTGCCTGCGGTTTCTCTATCGGTTTTGAAAGAATCGTGCTCTTACTCCTGGAGAGCGGCTTTGAAATTCCCGGTAAGGGTGGAAAGGAAGCCTATCTCATCGAAAAGGGGATGACTGGCGAGCGTTTATCGGAAATTCTTAAGGAAGCCGGAGAGGAACGTAAAAAGGGCAAGACAATTCTTGTCACAAAGATGAACAAGAATAAAAAGTTCCAAAAGGAGCAGCTTGAAAAAGAAGGCTACACTTCCTTTAAGGAATTTTACAATAATCCCATATAGGTTAGCTTATGGAACCTTTTCTTAAGGCCTACATTGCGGATGTGAGCGGTGCCGATTTTGAAAGTCTATTTAAGAAATATGCTTTACTCATTGAACCGAACCGTTTGAAGAGGATTGAAAAGTCGCAAAATGAGAAAATAAGATTAAATCTTCTTTGTACGGGAGTAGTTCTTTATAAGGCATTAAACGAATATAAGGTGCCCTTAAAGGATATCTGCTATAAAGAAAACGGAAAGCCTTATATAGGGAATCGAAAGGATTTCTTTTTCAATCTGTCGCATTCGGGAGATAAAATTTTTCTTTGTACTTCGGATACCGAAATCGGGTGTGACATACAAAAAGAAGTCAAAGCAAGCGATTCTTTAATAAAAAGGATATGTCAGGAAGAGGAAATCAATAAAAATCCCGATATAAGGGATGATTTCAACCTCGTATGGGCGATAAAGGAAAGCTATTCAAAGCTTTCAGGCTGTGGCATTTCATGTGAGTTTAAGAATATTACATACGAACGAAATTCAAGAAAAATTAAAATTTTTGACAGAAACGTGAAATTGGCTTATGCTATTGAAATTGATGTTGGAGTCGGCTACAGAGCCGTTGTTTCATGCTGCAGGGAACCGGTTATAACGGAAATTGAAAGACCTGCACTGATTTGAAAGGAGTTATTTTTGGACCCGGACAGTCTATTTAAGATTATTGTTATTGTTGTTTTGGTTATTTTATCGGCTTTTTGTTCTTCTGCCGAGACCGCTGTTTCACAGATCACTAAGGTGAAGCTTCGTACGATGGAGGAAGAGGGGCGCAAGCACGTAAAGACTCTGTCAAAGCTTATAGATAAGTACGATAAGGTTATTACCACAATCCTTATCAGCAACAATATCGTTAACTTGAGCGCTTCGTCTCTCACCACAGTTGTTGCGATGGATATTTGGGGCAATGCCTATATTTCGATTGCCACAGGAATACTTACAGTTGTTATTTTGATTTTCGGTGAGATTACGCCAAAGACTCTTGCAAGGAGAAAGTCAGACGACCTTGCACTTGCATTTGCGCCTATTTTAAATGTTTTAATAGTTGTTCTTTTTCCTATTGTCTTTGTAATTGAAAAGATGGCAGGCTTTATATTGTTCATATTGGGACAGAATAAGACAGATGATGTTACGATTACAGAGTCGGAGCTTCGTTCCTATGTGGACTTTTCAAAGGAAGATGGTGTTATCGAGTCGGATGAGCATCAGATTATCAACAACGTATTTGACTTCAGCGATTCCGTTGCAAAGGATATCATGATTCCGAGAATCGATATGACAGTAATAGAGGAGACTGCTTCCTACAGAGAGGTCATGAAGGTATTCAGGGAGTCTATGTACACAAGGCTTCCGGTATATCGTAAAGAAACGGACAACATAATAGGCTTTATCAATGTAAAGGATTTAATCCTGGTAAAGGACCAGAATGCCTTTGCAGTTTCAAAATTCTTAAGAGAAGCTTATTTTACCTATGAATTTAAGAAGACAAACGACTTATTGATGGAAATGCGCACTTCCATGAAGAACGTCGCCTTTGTAAACAACGAATACGGTGAAACCGTCGGTATGATTACACTTGAGGACCTTTTGGAGGAGCTTGTCGGACAGATAAGAGATGAGTACGATGAGGACGAAACCGAGCAGATAGTGAAGCTTGAGGACGGTTCATATTTAATCGAAGCCAAGGTAAAGCTTGAGGATATCAATGATGCCCTGGGTACGGGTCTTGAGTCGGAAAATTACGACAGTATAGGCGGTCTTATTCTGGATCAGCTTGACAGGCTTCCTGAGGATTCGGAAAAGGTTACCCTTGAAAATGGAGCAACACTTCAGGTTAAGGGAATTAAAAACAACCGTATCGATAAAGTGCTTTTGACTCTTCCGAAAGAGGAAGATGCAAATATAGAGGAATAAAGGAGATATTACGTAATGAGTAAGAAAAAGGGCATACTGAGTATTGTCATCATAGTCCTGTTTACGATTTTCATCGGCTATGTTGACATATTCGGATTTGGGGAAGATAAATCAGGTTCCGCCTCGGATATAAGCTTGGGACTTGACCTTGCCGGCGGTGTTTCAATCACCTATCAGGTAGTGGGCGACGAAGAGCCTTCGGACCAGGATATGGACGATACCGTAAGCAAGCTTCAGGCAAGAGTTTACAACTACAGTACCGAAGCCCTGGTATACAAGGAAGGCAGCAACAGAATCAGTATCGAAATCCCCGGAGTTTATGACGCAAATGCAATTCTTCAGGAGTTGGGACGTCCCGGAACACTGTATTTTATAGAACATTACGGCAATGACGGCGTTGAAAACTATTCATATGATTCGTCTGTCGGAAGCTATGTGCTTAACCGTTCACTTGATGAAATCAAGGCGGACGGAACCGTTGCCTTAGAGGGTACGGATGTTCAGGACGCAAAGGCGGGCTCTGTTACCGATTCGATGGGAAGCTCCGAAATCATAGTTCAGTTAACACTTACCGAGAACGGTAAGGAAGCCTTTAAGGAAGCAACCGAAAGGGCATACAACAGCGGTAAGGATACAATAGCAATTTACTATGACGGTTCTTTCGTAACTGTACCTTCTGTTTCTTCCGTAATTACGGACGGAATAGCTCAGATTTCAGGTTCCTTTACCTATGAAGAGGCAGAGAAGGTTGCAAGTACGATCCGAATCGGAGGACTCAGTCTTGAGCTTGAGGAACTTCGCTCAAACGTTGTGGGTGCATCACTCGGACAGGGTGCCATCAAGTCAAGTCTGATAGCAGGTGCGGTAGGCTTTGCACTCGTGGTAGTCTTCATGATTGCCGTTTACTATGTACTTGGCGTTACGGCAAGCATTGCACTTTGCCTTTATACCGTACTTGAAATTCTTTTGATCAACGGTTTTGGAATCACCCTTACACTTCCAAGCATAGCAGGTGTTATTCTTTCGATAGGTATGGCGGTGGACGCAAACGTTATCATCTTTGCAAGACTTCGTGAAGAGCTTGCAACGGGAAAGACCGTTGATTCTGCCATCAAGAGCGCTTATTCAAAGGCGATGAGTGCAATCTTAGACGGCAATATTACAACCCTTATTGCGGCAGGTGTGCTTTGGATAATGGGTTCGGGGTCCATTCAGAGCTTTGCGCAGACACTTGCACTTGGTATCTGTCTTTCAATGTTTACGGCAGTTACCATTACAAAGCTCTTACTTAAGTCCTTTGTCGCAGTGGGAATTACAAATCCCAAATTCTATGGTGTCGCAAAGAAGAAAAAGACAATCGATTTCCTTTCGAAGAAGGGTATTTTCATGTCTGCTTCGGGAATTGTGATAGTTATCGGATTTGTATTCATGCTCTTTGTCAATTCAAATTCATTGAGCAGAGGATATTCACTTAACTTCAGCCTTGATTTCCTCGGAGGTACTCAGACGACAGTACCGTTTGACAAGGATTATTCACTTGATGAAATTAACGAGCTGATGGTATCCGATATTGAGAAGATCGTTGACGACGTAAATGTTGTAACGACCAAGGTACAGGGCTCAAATGAAGTAATCTTTAAGACGATAGCCCTTGATGCTGACAAACGTGATGAGATGAACGATTACTTCAGTGAGAACTACGGCGTAGATGTTGAGACCATTCAGACTGAGACAATTTCCTCGACCATCAGCAGCGAGTCACAGAGGGAGACCATTATAGCGGTAATAGTTGCCTGCATCTGCATGCTTATTTACATCTGGTTCAGATTTAAGGATATCCGCTTCGGTGCGGCTTCTGTACTCTGTTTGGTGCATGACGTACTTATAACTCTTTCTTTTTACGCGGTTGCATATATAAGCGTAGGCTCAACCTTTGTAGCCTGCATGCTTACACTTGTCGGATATTCGATTAACGCAACAATCGTTGTTTTTGACCGTATAAGGGAAACATTATCGGAATCGGACAAGAAGACGGATTTAAAGGATGTAGTAAACGAAGCCGTATCCGTAACGCTTTCAAGAAGCTTATTTACATCACTTACAACCTTCATCATGATCCTGGCACTTTACATCTTCGGCGTAAGCTCCATCAAGGAATTTGCACTTCCGCTTATAGTAGGTATCCTTTGCGGCACATATTCTTCGGTATGCTTAGCCGGTGCACTGTGGTACATATTTAAGAAAAAGAGCTTAAAGAAAGGTGCCTGATAAATGGAAAAATGGATAGAAATAACCAAGCCCGGCGACTATAAGAGTCTTTCCAAGGAATATGGTATTTCACCCATTATCTTACGTATTTTAAGAAACAGAGACTATATTACGAAGGAGGAGATATACGAATATCTTTCTCCTTCGGTTTCAAGCTTAAACGACCCGTTCCTACTTGACGGTATGGAACAGGTCGTCTCTGTTTTAAAAAGAAAAATTAATGAAAAGAAGAAAATACGTATTATAGGGGATTACGATGTCGACGGAGTCGCAAGCTCATACATCCTTTATAGGGGAATTGCTTATTTTGGCGGAGTCTGTGATTACGATATTCCACATAGAATACTGGACGGCTACGGCATAAACGACCGTCTGATTCTTGATGCGTATAACGCAGGTGCGGATACAATTATCACCTGCGATAACGGTATTGCGGCTTTAAAGCAGACAGAGTATGCGCACAGTCTTAATATGACGATGATTATAACGGATCATCATGAGGTGCCGTACGAAATGAAGGACGAAAAGAAAGAATATATACTTCCGGATGCCGATGCGCTTATAGACCCTCATACTCAGGATTCCCAATATCCTTTTAAGGGTATTTGCGGAGCTTACGTCGCTTTTCAGACGATACTGGCACTTGCAATCAGCGAAGGGGTAAGTAAATCCGAGCCGTTTTTAAAGCTGCGCGAAGAATTGTTGGAATTCGTAGGTCTTGCAACTGTCTGCGATGTGATGGAACTAAAAGATGAAAACAGATTCCTTGTTAAGGAAGCTTCAAGACTTATGATATTCAGTAAGAACCTCGGGCTTTCGGAACTTATCAAGGCTACCGATATGGAGGGCAGAATCTTAACTCCTTATCATTTTGGATTCGTAATCGGACCTTCCATAAACGCTGCGGGAAGACTTGACAGTGCCAAGAAGGCGATGGAGCTTTTCCTTGAAACAAATCCTAAGAGAGCCAGAGAAAAGGCATTAGAACTTGTGGCCTTAAATGAAACGAGAAAGAACGAAACGGCTAAGGAAACGGAAAATGCATTACAAATGCTTGAGACGGCGGATAAACTTCCGAACGTCATTGTTTCTTTCCTGCCGAATTGCCATGAAAGCCTTGCCGGTATAATTGCGGGAAAAATAAAGGAACACTTCAACCATCCTGCCTTTGTGGTGACAAAAACCGAGGGCGGCTTAAAGGGAAGCGGAAGAAGTATCGAAGCCTACAATATGTTCGAAGGCTTGAGTAATCCAAAGGTAAGTAAGTACTTAAAGAAATTCGGAGGACACAAGCTGGCTGCCGGAATTTCGCTGGATGAAGAAAACCTTAATGACTTTATAAAGGCTATAAACGAAAACGCATCGCTTTCGGAAGATGATTTCTGTAAGATTGTAAAGATTGATATGGCTCTTCCGCTCAACTATGCTTCCCTGGAGCTTGCCAAACTGATTCAGGAGCTTGAGCCCTTCGGAACGGGAAACGAGAAGCCGCTTTTTGCTGTAAACAGTCTTACCTTTATTAAAGGAAACAGAATAGGAACAAACAGAAACGTCGGAAAGTACAGGGTCCTTGATGAACATGGAAGAGGGTACGATTTAATATATTTCGGAAACCTTGATGCACTTGAAGGCTATATCAGTGAAATTTACGACGAAAAAACAGCGAATGAATTTCATAGCGGAAAGACTGTCAAAGTAGTTCTGGGCGTGTGCTACAGGATTGAGGTAAACGTCTATAACGGGGTGGAAAGCGTTCAGCTGCAGATGACAAATTACAGGTAAAGAAGCAGGAAAAACAAGAACTCCGGGGTCACCGGAGCTCTTGCTACTATGAGGGGGGAGATAGTGAGTTCATCAACTATCTTGAGAAAAGAATACAGGATGAATGTGTATAATCTGTGAACAAGCTGTTAAAAATTTAAGTCAATTTTTGCCTCCTATGGTAGAATTAGACATATAGATTTTGGGAGACTAAATGGATAGCTTTGAATTTGCTCAGGTAATAATAAATATTTCACATGAAAGTGTCGACAGACCCTTTACATATATAGTTCCTAAGGCACTTAGGCAAAGTGTGTCTGTAGGTACAAGCGTTGCGGTTCCGTTTGGAAAGGGTAATGCCCTAAAAAAAGGAATTGTGGTCGGCTTAAGTCAAAAGTCCGATCTCCCAAAGAATATGCTTAAGGAGATAGCTTCGGTTTCTGATAAAGATTTGAGCATTTCCGACAAGCGTATTGAGCTTGCATACTGGCTTAAGCGCAACTACGGGTCCACGATGATTCAGGCTTTAAAGACCGTTCTCCCGGTCAAGGTAAAGGTCAGGGAAAGTACAAAGAAAGTTGTCTGCAGGCTGCTTTCTCCGGAAGAGATTAATGTTTATATCGAGGAAAAGGTCAGAAAGAATTCAAAGGCCAAATTAAGGCTTCTTTATGCATTATTGGATGAAGAACAGATACCTAAAAAAATTCTTGATGAAAAGCTTCACATAAGTTCGTCCGTTTATGAGTCTCTTGTCAAAGAAAATGTCATTTCGATTACGGAAACAAGGGTTTTCAGAGGATCTCAGAGTCAAACGTTTGAAAGAGACGATAAGTTGAATTTAAGTGATGAGCAGCGTAAGGTTACAGACACAGTTATAAGTGATTTTGATGCTGGGATTAATAAGACTTACCTGATTCACGGAATTACGGGAAGCGGAAAAACAGAAGTCTACATGCAGATAATAGAGCATGTGGTGGCGATGGGGCGTCAGGTTATAATGCTGATACCCGAAATCTCACTTACCTATCAGACCCTTATGCGTTTTTACAAGCGTTTCGGAGACAGAGTTTCAGTCATGAACTCTTCTTTATCCCAAGGGGAGAAATACGACATTACCTGCCAGGCAGAGGAAGGACTCATTGATATTGTAATAGGTCCGAGGTCAGCACTTTTCGTTCCATTTGGGAAGCTTGGCCTTATTGTAATAGACGAAGAGCACGAGGGCAGCTACAAGAGCGAGAATATGCCCAAATTTCATGCGCGTGAGGTTGCCATAAAGCTTGCGTCCATGAATAACGCATCGGTCATCCTGGGCTCTGCAACTCCCTCAATAGATTCCTATTACAAATGCGAAACCGGAGAATACGAGCTATTCACGCTTACAAAAAGACTTACGGGCAATCAGCTTCCGAAAGTTTTCGTGGCGGATTTAAGACAGGAACTTAGAGCAGGTAATCGCACGATAATTTCACGAATATTGGATGAGCTTATCAGGGACAGACTTGATAAAAACGAGCAGATCATGCTCTTCCTTAACCGACGCGGGGTTGCGGGCTTCGTAAGTTGCAGAGCCTGTGGGTTTGTAGTAAAATGTCCCCATTGCGATGTTTCTTTATCCCTGCACAGAGATAACAGTATGGTATGCCATTACTGCGGTTACAGGGTTCCGTCAGTGAAGGTTTGCCCAGAGTGCGGTTCCAAGTATATTTCGGGCTTCAGAGCAGGCACGGAACAGGTCGAGGAGACCGTTAAAATGCTTTATCCTGGTGTAAGAACACTGAGAATGGATGCAGATACAACATCCCAAAAAGAAAGTTATGAAAGAATCATTTCGTCTTTTATGGATCATGAGGCGGATATCCTGATCGGCACTCAGATGATTGTAAAGGGACATGATTTTAAGAATGTAACCTTAGTCGGTGTACTTGCGGCTGATATGTCGCTTTTTCAGGCAGACTTCAGATCGCCCGAAAAAACCTTCCAGCTACTTACCCAGGCAGCGGGAAGGGCAGGCAGGGGAGAAAAGCCCGGAAGCGTAGTAATTCAGACGTACAAGCCTGAGCATTACGCAATCACACATGCCGTCAATCAGGATTATGAGGGCTTTTACGAAGAGGAAATCGGCTATAGGGATTTAATGGATTATCCGCCGGTTGCCCATATGCTTCATGTGCTGGTCACGGGCGCAAATGAGGAAAACGTAAGTAAGCTGTCCGAGAGCATGGTAAGTGCGGTGAGAAGCGAGTTTAAGGTTTTGGTAATAGGACCTGCACCAGCTTCAATAGCAAAGCTTAAGGATATATACAGATTTGGTTTTTATATAAAGAACAGCGATTATGATAAGCTTGTGGAGATAAAGGATTTTCTTGAAAGCATGCTTTCGGAAAGAAAGCAGTTTAAGGAAAGCGTGTTCTTTGATTTTGATCCGCAAAATTCATTGTGATTTAGGAGGCAGGTATGGCATTAAGAAAAATACGTGAGATGGGAGACCCGTGTCTTACAAAGGTTTGCAAGGAAGTAGTGGCAATGACACCTCGTACAAGGTTTTTGATTGAGGATATGATTGAGACCATGTATGAGGCAAACGGAGTCGGACTTGCGGCCTGTCAGGTGGGTGTTTTAAAAAGAATAGTGGTAATCGATACCACTGGAGAGGATTTAATAGTCCTCATCAATCCGGAAATTTTAGAGACAAGCGGAGAGCAGGAGGGCTATGAAGGATGTCTTTCGCTTCCGGGCAAAAGCGGCATTGTAAAGAGACCCAACCATGTAAAGGTTAAGGCCTTAGACGAAAATATGCAGCCCTTTGTACTCGAGGGCGAAGAGCTTTTGGCAAGGGCAATCTGCCATGAGGTAGAGCATCTTGACGGACATATGTATGTCGAGAAGGTGGAAGGTGACTTAGTCGACAATTCGGAGCTTGAAAAAGAAGATTGATTGTTAGAAAGGCTTACAAGTCAACGACTTAAGATTTGAGACTGACTTAACATACATTTAACTCTTTAAATCCGTGCAAATTGTGTCTTTATACTTAATTCATTCCTTGGACGGCCGTGACTGAGTTATATTCTTTACTTGGAGGCATTTGATGAAGATTGTATTTATGGGTACGCCGAAGTTTTCAGCAACGATTTTACAGGCACTTATCGATGCAGGGCATGAAATAACGGCCGTTATCACACAACCGGACAAGCCCAAGGGCAGAGGAAAGAGCTTAAGCATTTCCGAAGTTAAGGAATTGGCTCTTGAAAAGGGACTTTTAATTTTTCAGCCCGAACGCATTAAGAGACCCGAATGGGTTGAAAAGCTTAAAGAACTTCCTTGCGATGCATTTGTAGTTGCAGCTTACGGACAGATTCTTTCTCAGGAAATACTTGATATTCCAAGGTACGGTTCTATAAACGTGCACGGATCGTTACTTCCTAAGTACAGGGGAGCAGCTCCGATTCAGAGAGCAATTGCAAACGGGGAAAAGACGACCGGTGTGACAATTATGCAGATGGATAAGGGCATGGATACCGGGGATATCATACTTGAAGAAGAGTTTGCTATTAATAGCTTTGATACAGAGGATTCCGTATACGAAAAGATGGCGGAATACGGAAGCCGTGCACTTTTAAAGGCTTTGTGCGATATCGAAAATGGCACTGCGGTAAGAACTCCTCAGGATGAGATGAAGGCAACCTATGCATCGCCTCTTAAAAAGGAAGAAGGATTTATTGATTTTAATAAATCGGCATTTAACATTGACTGTCTTGTAAGAGGCTTTAAGAACTGGCCTACGGCATATACGTATTTTGACGGAAAGCTTCTGAAAATATTTGAAACAAAGGTTATGTCGGGGCTGCCAGCAAATGTCGAATTTACAAATGTTCCGGGAACGGCGGTTGTTACCAAGAATAACCTCTATGCAGTAACCGGAGACGGATTCCTTGAACTCAAAGAAGTTTGCCCCGAGGGCAAGAAACGAATGAAGGGTGCTGACTTTGCAAGAGGCGTGCATCTTTCAACCGGAGACAAATTTGGCCGTGAATGAAAATATTCGTGAAATAACACTTGATACTTTAATTACACTTGATACGGAACATAAAAAAAGCCACCTCTATATACGGGATGTTTTGTTAAATTACGATTATCTTGATTATAGAGACAAGGCTTTTTTTAAGCGCCTATCGGAAGGCACGATTTCTTACAGACTGACTTTGGATTATATCCTTGACAGCGTTTCGACTAAGCCCATGGAAAAGTGTAAGGTGACTGTCAGAAATTTACTCCGTATGAGTGCATATCAGATTCTTTATATGGAAAGGGTGCCTGATAATGCCGTAGTAGATGAAGCCTGCAAACTCTGCAAAAAGAAACATTACGATCAGTTTGTTCCTTTTGTAAACGCGGTCCTAAGAAAGGTTTCAAAGGATAAAGAAAGCCTTCTTGACTTTGAGAGTATACAGGATGAGAGTCTCAGACTATCGGTAAAATATTCCTGCCCCGAGTGGATAGTTAAAATGTTTAAAAAGGAGCAGGGCGATGCCGAGGGCATCTTACGGGGCCTATTAAGGGTAAGACCCACTACGGTAAAGATTATTGATAAGGAAAAAACTCCCGCAATTCTTAAAAAGTGGGATGAGGGTAAGCTTTCATATAAACCCGCAAAATATGTGGCGGATGCTTTTTACCTGGAAGGCTTTGAGGGAATTGAAAGCGTTTACGGGTTTAAAGAAGGTTTCTTTTTTATCCAGGACGAAAGCTCGATGATGGCGGCAATGGCGACCGGAGCCCATGAAAAAAGCAATCTTACAGTTATTGATGTCTGCGCAGCACCTGGCGGAAAGTCGATGTTTACGGCATCTAAAATGCGGGGGAAGGGTGAGGTACTAAGCTTTGACGTTTCGGAAAGTAAGGTGCAGCTGATACGTGAAAATGTTTCAAGATGCAGGCTTACGAATGTTTTTCCGGCGGTAGCGGATGCTTCCGAATATCATGAAGAGCTTAAGGAAAAAGCAGACATTCTGATTTGCGATGTTCCCTGCTCGGGACTTGGTGTAATGGCAAGAAAGAGCGATATCAAATACAACATTTCAAATGAAGCAATGAAGGATATCTGCAATCTTCAAAAGAAGATTCTGTTAAACGTTTGCAACTATTTGAAGCCGGGGGGAGTTCTGATTTACTCTACCTGCACTATTCATAAAGCGGAAAATGAGAAGATGGTTAAATTTATACTTAACAATCTGCCTTTCAGGGGAGATTCGTTAAAACCTTTTCTTCCGACTGCTTTTGAAAAAGAAAGGGAATCGGATTTTTATCTACAGTTACTTCCTACGGAAGAAGGAACTGACGGATTTTTCATCGCAAGGTTTGTAAAGGATCGATAAGGCTTTACCATGGATAAACGCGACATTAAATCATTATATAAAACCGAGTTGGAAGACTGGATTGTTGAATCGGGATTTAAGAAATTCAGAGCAGGTCAGATTTATGACTGGCTTCATAAAAAGTTTATCACTGATTTTAAGGAATGCACCAATCTGTCCAAGGATTTGATTGAAAAATTAAATGAAAACTTTTTTATTTCTTTTTGCACTCCCGAACAAATTCAGACTTCAAAAATAGACGGCACGCAAAAGTATTTATTCAGGCTTAGTGACGGGAACTATGTTGAAAGTGTCCTTATGAAATATCATCACGGGAATTCCGTTTGCATATCCTCACAGGTGGGCTGCAGGATGGGATGCAGGTTCTGCGCTTCGACACTTGACGGACTTACGAGAAACTTACTTCCTTCGGAGATGCTTGACGAGGTATACAGAATACAGGCTTTGACCGGTGAGAGAGTTTCGAATGTTGTCATAATGGGAACCGGCGAGCCCATGGACAATTACGACAATATAGTCAGATTTATAAGGCTTCTTACCGATGAAAACGGATTAAACATCAGCCAGAGAAATATAACTGTTTCGACCTGTGGAATTGTCGAAAATATGAGACGTCTTGCGGATGAGGGTCTTACGATTACTCTTGCGCTTTCTTTGCACAGCGTAACGGATGAAAAAAGACGTACTCTTATGCCGATTGCAAATAAATATACGATTTCCGAACTGATGGAAGCTTGCAGGTATTACTTTGAAAAGACCGGTCGTCGTATTACCTTTGAATATTCTTTGGTAAGGGGTGTAAATGACGGACGCGATGACGCGGAGGGTCTTATAAAGCTTGCAGGACCGCTTTCGGCACATGTAAACCTGATTCCTGTGAATCCCATAAAAGAACGTTCTTTTAAGGAGACGGAGCATGCGAGTGTCCTTGCCTTTAAAAACATTCTTGAAAAAAGCCGAATAAATGTTACTATTAGAAGGGAAATGGGCCGGGATATAGACGGTGCCTGCGGTCAGCTTCGAAAGAAGGTTATGGACTCGCATAAAGGAGATTTAAGTTAGTGATTAAGACTTTTTCCTTAACAGATATCGGAAAAAAGAGAACAATGAATCAGGATTTTATCTTTACGAGTGAGAATCCGATAGGGAATCTCCCCAATCTGTTTATTGTGGCAGACGGTATGGGAGGCTACAACGGAGGCGATTATGCGTCGAGCCTTGCCTGCGAGGTCGTAAAAAATTCGGTAGCCTTATCACAAGCCAAGAATCCGAGGGATATATTTGCTAAAGCCATTTCTTTGGCCAATGAGACTGTATTAAACAAGGCTTCCGAAACGGAAATGCTAAACGGAATGGGCACGACCATCGTGATCGCAACGATAATAGGCGATATACTTCATGTTGCCAATGTCGGTGATTCAAGACTGTACATTGCCGGAGACAGTATCAGGCAGATTACAATAGATCATTCCTATGTGGAGGAAATGATTAAGGTTGGTTCCTTAAGCCGCGATCTTGCAAGAAACCATCCTCAGAAAAATATAATAACGAGGGCAATCGGCGCCGAAAAGGATATTTCGCCCGATTTCTTTACGGTAAGACTGAATCCTGGAGAACTGATACTTATGTGTTCGGATGGTCTTTCCAATATGATAGAGGACGACGAGATGCTTCTTATTTTAAAGAAGAAGAGGGATTTGGCGGGAAAGGTTGAGGAACTGATAAAGGTAGCCAACGAGAATGGCGGCAAGGATAATGAGGCTGTTATTGTAATTGATCCCTTCGCACAATAAGGATTTTTCAGAGGTAAAAATGGTTAAAATCGGAATGATGATAGGAGACAGATACGAGGTACTTGAAAAAATCGGTACCGGCGGAATGTCTGATGTATATAAAGGTAAAGATCACAAGCTAAACCGGTTGGTTGCGATTAAGGTTTTAAAATCCGAGTTTTCGGAGAATGCCAATTTTGTTTCTAAGTTTAAGGTTGAAGCTCAGGCCGCAGCGGGTCTTATGCATCCCAATATCGTAAATGTTTATGATGTAGGTGAAGAAAGCGGCATTAATTATATCGTAATGGAGCTTGTAGAGGGCTTTACCCTCAAAAAGTATATTGAGAAAAAAGCAAGACTCTCAGTGAGGGAGGCCGTTACCATCGCTATTCAGATCGGTATGGGTATCGAAGCCGCTCACAACAATCATATCATTCACAGAGACATCAAGCCTCAGAATGTCATTATTTCAAAAGAAGGCAAGGTCAAGGTAACAGACTTTGGAATAGCAAAGGCAGCGACCAGCAATACCATTACGTCAAATGTGATGGGCTCCGTGCATTATACTTCTCCAGAGCAGGCAAGAGGTGGTTATTCGGATGAGAAGAGTGATATCTATTCTCTTGGAATAACTCTTTTTGAGATGCTTACCGGAAGAGTTCCTTTTAACGGGGATACTACGGTAGCCATTGCCATCAAACAGATTCAGGAAGAGATGCCTTCACCGAGGGAGTATGTCGATGATATCCCCGTAAGTGTCGAGCAAATCGTGCTAAAGTGTACACAGAAAAGCCCTGACAGACGATATCAGACCATGGGAGAGTTAGTAGACGATCTAAGAAAGAGTCTTATCACTCCCGATGAGGATTTTGTACATATAAATGAGGATGATGAACTTTCGGAAACACGTACCATCACCGCCTCCGAGATGGAGTCATTAAAGAAAAACATCAAGGCTTCAAAGGAGTTTACGGGAGACCTTCCGAAGGTTAATCCAAACAGCACTGATGATGAAGAAGAATACGACAACAAGATGGAGAAGATTACCACAATCCTTGCCATCGTTGTGGGCGTCATCATATGTATTATTGCAGTTTTATTGATCGGAAAGACGGTCGGCTTATTTAAAAAGGATACTGTTGAAAGTACGGAGAGTGTTTCTGTTTCGGAATCCGTATCGGAAGAGGCTAAGGCCGTGTCCGCACCCAAGGTCGTGGGAAGTACCTATGAGGATGCTGTCAAAAAGCTGGAAGCTCTGGGACTTAAGGTAAAGCTTGCATATGAGGAAACCGACAAGTATGAAGCCGGAATAGTCATGGAGTCAAGTGTAACCGAGGGAACGGAAATTAAGGTAGGTTCAACGGTGACTCTTACCGTAAGTGCAGGAACCACAACCGTCAATGTCCCGAATGTCGTAGGCTATTCACTTAATGCCGCCAACAAGGCAATAATGGATGTTGACTTAAAGGTAGATATCAAGCAGGAATACTCGGATACCGTTGAGGAAGGCTATGTAATTTCACAGTCACCCGAGGGAAATACCAAGGCCCCGGAAGAATCAACCGTCACGATAGTTGTAAGTCAGGGTGTAGCAGTTGATAGTGTGACGGTACCTTCAGTACTCGGAGAGGCCGAGGCTGATGCCGTGCTCAAGCTTACCGAGGCAGGGCTTACTGTTTCAAATACTACTCAGGTATACAATAATATTTACACCGAAGGGTATGTATGCTACCAGAATATTTCATCCGGTTCCGAAGTACCCAAGGGCAGCGAAATAGAGCTTCAAATCAGTAAGGGAAAAGAACCGGAGCCACTTGTTCTTTACAGATACAATTCCGTAATCAGCGCACCCTCCGCAACTGAGGATGCCGAATATGAGAGTGGTACGAGCGTTAAGATTGTAATTACAGGAATGAACGGTCAGGAACTTTACTCGACAGAGACGACTTCCTTCCCCGTAACCGTCAATCTTTGGAATATCAGCGGTACCAATTCGGGAATTATTACTCTTACCTATGAGGTGACCACAGATCCCGTAACCGAGACCGGTGAAAACGGTGAAGAGGTTGTCGTCAAGCCGGGCGAGACAGAGAAACGGTCGATTACCCGAAATGTAAATTTTGAAATTCAGGATCAGGAATAGAGTTAATGACCGGAAAGATAGTAAAGGGCATTGCAGGATTTTATTATGTGGATACCGACAAAGGAACCTTTGAGTGTAAAGCCAAGGGTTCTTTTAGAAATTGTAACTTAAAGCCTCTTGTCGGAGACAATGTCGAGATAGATATTGTGGATGAAGGAAAGCTCATAGGAAATGTAGTAAAAATCCTTCCAAGAAAGACCGAAATGATACGCCCCGCATCCGCAAACGTCGATCAGGCACTTGTTATTTTTGCATTAAAAAGTCCGGAACCGAACCTGAATTTACTCGATCGCTTTCTCATATATATGGAGAGCATGGATATTCCGTCGATTATAGTGTTCAATAAGGACGACATCTCGGATGACGGATTTAAGGCAGAGGTGAAGGAGGCATATTCGGATGCGGGCTACCCGGTTTTCTTTATAAGCGCGAGGGAAAATAAGGGTATAGATGAGATAAAGCAGCTTTTAAGCGGGAAGACCTCTGTCGTTGCAGGTCCGAGCGGGGTGGGAAAGTCAACCTTTATCAATCTGATTGTCGGTTCTTTGGTGATGGAGACCGGCGAAATAAGCCGTAAGACCGAAAGAGGTAAGCATACCACCAGGCATGCGGAGCTTATGAAGGCAGGCAGCGACACATATATAATGGATACCCCGGGATTTACTTCACTTGATATATTCGGGGCGGAAAAAGAAACTCTCAAATATTTTTACAACGAGTTCAAGGAATACGAAGGCACGTGCAGGTTCTTAGATTGCAGGCATATAAAGGAACCGGACTGTGCGGTAAAGGATGCGGTAAAAAAGGGTACCATTTCAAAAATCAGATATGAAAATTATAGGGGAATTTATGAGAACATTAAGGAAAACAATAGGTAAAATAACGTGCGTTATACTGTCATGCGCTCTTACTTTTACAGGCTGCGGAGACACTGGGCAGACGTCAACTGCGGAAACTTCAATTTCAGAAACTGAAAGCAAGACATCCGAAAAGACAAATGAAGAAAGTACCGTTTCCACATCAAAAGAAACCGCAAGTGTATCCGAAATTCAAGCTTCCACAGAAAGCTTCGACAAAGAAGAGGAAATACCAATGGATATAGTAACCGTAAATGTAGATAAAAAGACACTTCCTGAATCGGAAGCTCTGGATTTTGTGGAAAGCCTCGGCGCAGGTTGGATTTTGGGAAATACCTTTGATGCAAACGACGCAAAGGGAAACAATACATCGGACCTTAATTACGAGACCTATTGGCAGAATAGTAAGACTGACAAGCAGATGATAACGGACATAAGGGAAGCTGGGTTTACAACAATCAGAATTCCCGTATCATGGCACAACCATGTTGATTCCGAGTTTAATATCAGTTCGGATTGGATGAACAGGGTAAAAGAGGTTGTTGACTGGGCATTTGAAGAAGACCTTAAGGTAATCATCAATATTCACCACGACAATGAAACCGAGTATATGTATCCATCGAGTGCTACACTTGAAAATTCCAAGAAGTACGTGACTAGGATTTGGACTCAGATTGCAACTGTTTTCGGAGATTACGACGAAAATCTTGTCTTTGAAACCTTAAACGAGCCAAGACTCAAGGATACTTCAGAAGAGTGGTGGGTAAGCGATACTTCACAGACCGGTCTTGATTCAATTAATTGTATAAATGAGTTAAACCAGGTCATTGTCGATACCATCAGGACTACCGAGGGCGAATACAATTCCTCAAGATATATCATGTGCCCCGGATATTGTGCTTCGCCTGAGTATGCATTAAAGGATACCTACAAGCTTCCGACAGACACATACGGCACAAAGGAAAACAGAATCCTGGTCTCTGTTCATTCTTACACTCCTTACAATTTTGCATTAAATCAGGATGCATCGCAGGCAGTTTCGTCCTTTAGCATGTACAATTCCGAGCAGACAAATGAAATTACATCCTTTATGGCAAGACTTTATTCAAAGTATATATCTAACGGTATCGGTGTTGTGATAGGTGAGTTCGGATCGGTTGACAGGGATAATCTTTCGGACAGAGTGACGCAGGCGGCATATTATGTCGCAAATGCACGTTCCTACGGCATGAGCTGCATTTGGTGGGACAATAACAATATGTCCGGTTCCGGCGAAGAGTTTACTATTTATGACAGGGCCAATCATGAGTTTCTTTATCCCGAGATAGTCAGCCAGCTTGTTTATTACGGCAATAAATAAAAAGAAGGTTTTTATGGAATCAACCTTAAGAAGAACCTGGGCGGAGATAAACCTGGATTCATTAATCTACAATTACAGGACAATCAGGGAATACATCGGCGGTAACGTTAAATTTTTGGGAGTTGTTAAGGCCGACTCCTATGGACACGGTGCGGTTGAAGTATCCAGGGCTTTGGAAGAAGCAGGAGCCGACTATCTTGCCGTTAGCAGTATCGATGAGGCAACGGAGCTTAGAGAGAATGGTATTAAGATGCCGATTCTTATTCTGGGACACACGCCCAGGGAACAGGTGGGTAAGCTCATTGATTACAACATCACCCAGGCTGTGACCTGTAAGGCAAAGGCGTTAGAATATTCCGAGGAAGCTCTTAAGCATAAAGGGACACTGAAGGTTCACATTAAAGTCGATACGGGTATGTCAAGACTTGGCTTTCTTTGCGACGAAGAATACTTTGGTACGGGCGTAGACGGAATTTGTGAGGCAGTTAAGCTTCCGGGATTACTCACCGAAGGCATATTTACACATTTTGCCGTTGCCGATGAAGAAGGTAAAAGGGAAGATGCATATACAAAGCACCAGTTCGAGCTTTTTAAAAGAGTCTGTGATGCGGTTGAAAAAAAGGCAGGGATTAAATTCTTAATAAAGCACTGTGCCAACACCGGTGCAACGGTTAGGTTTAAGGAGACACACCTGGAAATGGTGCGTCCCGGACTCTTACTTTACGGTTACGGGGAATACGCGCACAGGCTTAATCTTAAGCCTGTTATGACACTTAAGACTAACGTAAGTACGGTTAAGGTTTATCCTAAAGATACATATATCAGTTACGGTGGAATTTTTAAGACGGATAAGAAGACCAGAGTCGGAGTTCTTCCTTACGGTTATGCGGACGGTTTCTTTCGAAGCCTTTCCAATAAGTGCAGTCTCTATACGGAGGAAGGTAAGGCACGTCAACTTGGGAAAATCTGTATGGATATGTGTATGATTGACTTAACTGACAAGCAAAATGTCGACGTCGGATCAGAAATCGAGATATTCGGATCCAATAACAGAATCGAGGAGCTTTCGGAAATTTCGGGGACGATTCCTTACGAGCTAACCTGTGCGGTTAGCAAGAGAGTGCCAAGAGTTTATATAAAGGACGGGAAGGTTCTTAAAAAGGAATTGTTACTGAGAATGTAATGAATGATATTAAAACAACGGCCTTGTGCGGTTGCAGTTTTTGGAATTTATGCCACATACGCATTCGCTTCATGGGTGAATAGACCGATGGAAGAGCAGAATGGTGAAGCTGATTACCCTTTTGTATCAGTTGCTACCGAAGAATAAGTCAATCCCATGGCTGGTCAAATTCCCGCCTATGGCATCCATCAGCCAGTTTGAGACTTTGACACCGCCGTATTCGGCATCCACAAACTGAATCATAGTAACAGTATGACCAGTCAGCTCTGTGTCACCTTCCTTATCGTTCCAGATAAATGCGGAGCTGTTTGGCAAGGTAAGCAGTTCATCGACCATGACTTTCAGATTGTTCTCAAATACTTTTCCTGTTTCTTCTGTCGCCTCAAATGCCTCGCCGTTCAGATAATTCTGATACTGTGTAAGCGCAGAGTCCCGAACCGAACACAGAAAGAGTATCTTAGCATCCGGAACATTTGCAGAAAGTGACCGAAGGGAGTCCAGCACGAGGTTATCTCCGATAAAACGCTCGGCAATATGAGCAGGAGTTCCCCACACATTGTCAGCGATTTCTTTCCAGTCGTCCTTCAGCAGAAACGCCGCATCCACCAGAACAGTTCGATTATCTGTCTCCGGAAAATAGTCCTTGAATATCTCTTCCGCAAGGAATGACGCGCCAAAGCCTCCGCCCGACCATCCCGTTACAAGCACCGCATCGGGATTCCCGAGATAAGGCATCAGCATATCCATCATCAGTTTGAAATTGGTATACCCATGATGATACAGAATCTGCGAATTACCCTCTTTATCGGTATACGAAAAGTCATTTGTGCCAATATGCCAGTCGCCGGTGCAGTAAGGAATGTTGATAAAC
>CAVCUM010000001.1:101370-301177 GCA_963605385.1 Lachnospiraceae bacterium | reverse complement strand
ATATTCCGAAACGGTCTTTGAACACTGCAGTGTTCAAAGACCGTTTCGGAATATAAAAAATCTCACGGTCTTCCTGTGCTTGACAAGAACAGGGAAAAAATACTGATGGAGAGAAATGTGGGATATCTGAGTAATCCCGATATAGAGCCTTATTACAGAGAATTTTTTGCCGGTTTACTGGAGGTTTCAAAGAAGTATCAGCACAAGCTTATAAGCGGAGTCAGAGTCGCATACAGCGGAATTGAAGGTTCTTTTGCAGCAATTTCCTGTGAAAAGATTATTCCGGATGCTCATAAAATTTCCTGTAAGAATTTTAAAGAAGCCTATGAATCGGTTGAAAGAGGAGACTGTGAGCTTTGCGTTCTCCCTATTGAAAACAGCTATGCGGGAGAGGTCGGTCAGGTAACCGATTTAATGCTTAACGGAAGCCTTTATATAAACGGTGTCTATGAGCTTAGTGTTTCCCAATGCCTTCTCGGCGTTAAGGGAAGCTCACTTGAAACTATTACAACGGTTGTAAGCCATCCGCAGGCTTTGGAGCAGTGCAATGAGTTTATTTATGAACATCATTACAATACTGTTCAGTCGGACAATACGGCAAGAGCGGCCAAAGAAATAGCTGATAACGGTGACATACATGTCGGCGCCATTGCAAGCAAGGAAACGGCCGAGCTTTACGGGCTTACGATTTTAGATCACGACATCAATAAGAGCGATCAGAATACCACGCGTTTTGCAGTTTTTTCAAAGAGTAAGAATCAGATGAAGGTAAACAGTGATTTTAATGCTTTCATCCTAATGTTTACCGTTAAAAATGATGCAGGTTCGCTTGCAAAAGCAGTTTCGACAATAGGTGCTTACGGATATAACATGCGTGTCATAAAAAGCCGTCCTAATAAAGACAAGAACTGGACATATTATTTCTATACGGAGATTGAAGGTAAGATTAATACTGACAACGGTGCCGAGATGCTTAAGGCTCTTTCTGTTGTCTGCGAATCGGTCAAGGTAATAGGCACCTATAAACCCGAAACAAGGATTTAGGCGGAGGAAGCATGAAGCTAAGTGTAGATTTAAAAACGTCACCTTACGATATCATCATTGAAAAAGGTGCTTTAAATAGAGCAGGAAGTGAACTTAACCTTGACAGAAGGGTAATGATAGTTACCGATTCGGGTGTGCCAAAGGAGTATGCAGAGAAGGTAGCCTCACAGTGTAAACAGGGCATTGTCAAGACCGTCAACATGGGAGAGGGTTCTAAGGAGCTTAGTACCTATGAAGCTTTACTCGGTGAACTTTTAGACAATGATTTTACCCGTAAAGACTGCATAGTTGCCATCGGCGGCGGTGTTGTCGGGGATCTTGCGGGCTTTGTTGCAGCCTCCTATATGAGAGGAATAGATTTTTACAATGTTCCGACTACTGTCTTAGCTTCTGTTGATTCATCAATCGGTGGCAAGACTGCCGTTAATTTTCAGGGTGTAAAGAACATCATCGGAGCCTTTTATCAGCCAAAGAAAGTTCTTATCGATCCGGACGTGTTTAAGACGCTTCCTAAACGTCAGATTTCAAACGGTCTTGCGGAGGCAGTGAAAATGTCCTTAACCTTTGACGGTGAACTTTTTGCAGGCTTTGAAAAGGGTGTCGATTTTAACGATTTATCAAAGCTTATCTATAAATCCCTTGACATAAAAAGAAAAGTGGTAGAAGCTGACGAAAAAGAAAAAGGCTTAAGAAAAGTTCTGAATTTTGGACATACCCTTGGTCATGGAATTGAAGTTTCTTCGGGAGAGAAATTACTTCACGGAGAAAGCGTGGCACTTGGAATGCTTAGGATGTGTTCAGAACCTGTAAAGGAGAGGCTTACAAAAGTCCTTAAGATGCTGAACCTTCCCACAGAGTTTGATTTTGACAAGGAAAAAGCCCTGAATGCAATTTCCCATGATAAGAAGTCAAATGGGGATACGATTTCAACAATTTTCGTTGAAGAAGCAGGAAAGTACGAAATCAGGGAAATGACACTTGACGAACTGAAAGAAAGACTTTAAAGAAGCCTTTCCTTAGAGGATCTTACGTTTGAAAGACCAAACGGCTGGAGGAGATATGAAGAACACTTTCGGAAACAACATGCAAATGACGATTTTTGGTGAAAGTCACGGTCCATACATAGGAATAGTTCTTGACGGACTTGCTCCGGGGATTAAAATAGAAGATGATTTTATAAGGCATCAGCTTTCTTTAAGGCGCCCGTCTGGGAAGATTTCAACTGCAAGGATCGAGGCGGATGAGTTTATAATAGCGAGCGGTGCTTATAACGGATTTACGACAGGCACTCCGCTTACTGTTTTAATTCAGAATACAGCACAGCATTCAAAGGATTATGAAGCTGCTGTCAGAATTGCTCGCCCAGGACATGCGGATTACACGGCGTTTTGCAAATATAAAGGCTTTGAGGACTATCACGGAGGCGGGCACTTTAGTGGCCGAGTTACGGCTGCCCTGGTAGCGGCCGGTGCGATAGTTATTCCTGCATTAAGGAAAAAGAATATATTAATCGGGACGCATATTTCATCCCTTGCCGGGATTTCTGACAGGCCATTTGATGATTATGAGGCCGATATAAAGACACTATCCGATTTAAGCTTTCCTGTTCTTGACGTACATAAGGCAGGTATTATGCAGGATACAATTTTAAAGGCTTCGGAATGCAAGGACAGTGTCGGAGGGGTGCTTGAAAGTGTCATTCTGAATATGCCTGCGGGTATAGGTGAACCCTGGTTTGACAGTATAGAGGGTTTGCTTTCGCATGCACTGTTTTCAATTCCGGGTATTAAGGGTGTTGAATTTGGTGATGCTTTTAACAAGGTTTCAGGTTTCGGAAGTGAATATAATGATCCCTTCAGAGTATCTGAAGGACAGGTCATTACGACCACCAACAATAACGGCGGAATTAACGGAGGAATTTCAAACGGTATGCCCATTATCTTTAAATGTGCCGTTAAGCCCACACCGTCGATTTATAAGAAGCAGGACAGCGTTGATATCAATTCAATGACCAACGCCTCTCTTGAAATCAAGGGCCGTCACGATCCGGCAATTATTCACAGAGCAAGAATTGTGGTTGATTCCATTGCCGCTCTTTGTGTATATGATATGCTTTCAACATACTTCGGAACAGAATATTTTCTAGAAGATAGATAGCTGGAATACGATTTAACTGGCGAAAAACTTTCGCACAGCTATTCAAAGAAAATACAGAAGTCCTTAGGCAAGTATCAATATGAACTTAAGGAAACAGGATGCCGTAAAGGTTTTGAAGCCATTGACTTTATTTGTGAATATTTAGGAGAAATGCCAAGTGGAAGCAATCATTGATATATCAAAAGCACACGGAGAAATTATGACACCACCGTCAAAAAGTCTTTCGCACAGATATATTATCTGCGCATCTCTTTCAAAGGGGACAAGTGTCATTTCAAATATAGATTATTCAGAGGACATCCTCGCAACATTGGATTGTGCAAAAGAACTTGGAGCCACAATTAAAAGAGACGGATCAACTCTTACGATTACCGGTATTGACGGGAAGGTAAAGAAAGCTTCTTTTTCTTTTTACTGCAGAGAATCCGGAAGCACGATGCGTTTCTTTATGGGGCTGGCTTTTTTGCTGGGAGTTCCTTCAAAATTTTACGGAAGTGAAACCTTAAGAAAGAGACCTTTCGAAATTTTTGAAGATATTTGCACTTCTGAGGGTATCGAGTTTAAAAAGAAAGAAGATCACATCTATGTAAACGGTAAGCTTAAAAATAACAGCTTTGAGGTTAAGGGAAATATCAGCAGTCAGTTTATTACGGCACTTTTGTTTGTGCTTCCCTTGCTTGGCGGAGGTAAAATTAAGATAATTCCTCCGATTGAGAGCAGGTCATATATTTACCTGACACTTCAGGCTCTTAAGGCATTTAATGCAGAAGCATTTTTTGAAGATGATAATACCTTGAAGGTGATGCCGGGAGAGTATAAAGCTTCAAATATTACCGTTGAGGGTGACGAATCGAATGCGGCATTTTTGGAGGCCTTTAATTACCTTGGAGGTGATGTCTGTATCTTGGGACTTAACAGGGATACGCTTCAGGGAGACAGGGTTTACAAGGATTGCTTTGAAGCTTTGAAAAATGAAAATGCTAAGATTGATATAACGGATTGTCCTGACTTGGGTCCCGTTCTTTTTGCGGTAGCGGCTGCCTTAAATGGAGGAACGTTTAAGGGAACAAAACGTCTTAAGCTTAAGGAAAGCGATCGAGGCAGGGTGATGTGCGAGGAGCTTTCAAAGTTTGGCGTAAAAAGTGAAAGTACACAAAATTCGATTACGATTGTCAAATCGGAATTAAAGAAACCTGAGGAAATACTTTGTGGGCACAATGATCACAGGATTGTCATGAGCCTTACACTTTTGCTGACTCTTACAGGCGGAATAATAAATGAGGCGGAGGCAGTGAAGAAGAGCTATCCAAATTTCTTTAATGATATAAAAAGTCTCGGAATAGGAGTAAATTTTAATGGAATGGATAAATAAAAATGATATCCTTATTGTCGGACTGGGTCTTATGGGCGGAAGCTATGCAAAGGCCTTTAAAAAGTTTGGCTATCATGTAAGTGCAATCGACACAAGAGCCGAAGGCATTGAATACGCTTTAAAAAATAATATTATCGATGAGGGAAGCAATATTGCAGATCCAAAGCTTATCGGTAAAGCGGATACCGTTATTTTTGCTCTTTACCCTGAAGTCTTTAAAAAATGGATTATCGATAATCAAAAATATTTCAAACCGGGTATTTTTATTACCGATGTTACGGGCGTAAAATCCTGCGTGGTTTATGATATTCAGTCGGTTTTGAGGAAGGATGTCGAGTATATTGCGGCTCATCCCATGGCAGGCCGTGAAGTTTACGGAGTTGAATCGTCAGACCCGACGATATTCTACAATGCAAACTATATAGTAACACCTACTGAAAATAATACCGAAGAGGCAATAGAGTGGTGTTCGAGCCTTGGAAGAATCTTAGGCTGTCGTAAGATTTCCGTTCTTTCTCCGAAAGAGCATGACGAGATGATAGGCTATGTGTCTCAGCTCACGCACGTAATTGCGGTTTCGCTTATGACCTGTAAGGACAATCAGCATTTGGTCGATTATACGGGTGACTCCTTCAGGGATTTAACCAGAATTGCGCGTATCAATGAAAATATGTGGTCTGAGCTGTTCCTGATGAATAAGGACGTACTGATTTCCGAGATGAATGACTTTATAGGTGAAATTACCACAATGAAGGAGCTTCTCGAAAAAGACGACCTTGAAGGCTTAAAAGAAAAAATGAGATTATCCACCTTACGAAGAGGCTGGTTTGACAAATAAAAGAGGTATTTTGCTATGAATATGGATTTTGAAAGAAAGCTTGCAATTCCCATGGAAGTAAAGGAAATGTTTCCCGTTACCATGAAGGTAAGCGAAGATGTAAGCAAGAAGCGCCTGGAGATAATGAACGTTTTTGAGGGAAAGTCTGACAGGCTTGTCTTAATCATCGGTCCCTGCTCGGCAGACAGAGAGGACAGTGTCCTTGATTATCTTTGCAGATTAAAAAAATTATCCGACAAGGTCGAAGAGAAGATTTTAATTATTCCGAGAGTTTACACGAATAAACCTCGCACAACGGGAGAAGGATATAAGGGTCTTCTTCATCAGCCGGACCCTAATGCAAAGCCCGATATGTTCCAGGGAATAATTGCGACAAGACGCATGCATATGAGAGCCGTTGAGGAAACAGGCTTCGCCTGCGCGGATGAAATGCTTTATCCGGACAGCTACAAGTATCTGGATGATTTGCTTGGCTATGTGGCTGTCGGGGCAAGAAGTGTTGAAAATCAGGAGCATAGGCTTACTGCAAGCGGAATCGAGGTTCCTGTCGGCATGAAGAATCCCACATCGGGAGTATATTCGGTCATGATGAATGCCATTAAGGCAGCCCAGCACGGACACACCTTTATTTACAGAGGCTGGGAGGCTCATTCACACGGCAATCCCGTGGCTCATGCAATTTTGAGAGGATATTCGAACAAGCAGGGAACTTCACAGCCCAACTATCATTATGAGGATCTTGTAAGGCTTTGTGAGTTTTACAATGAGGAAGAGTATTTAAATCCCGGTCTGGTGGTAGATGCCAATCATGCAAATTCAGGAAAGAATCCCTTTGAGCAGCCACGTATCATTAAAGAAGTGCTCCATTCAGCACGTCACAATGCAGATATAAAGAAACTTCTGAAGGGCTTCATGGTTGAAAGCTATATTGAAGACGGGAATCAGAAGATTGGAGAGGGAATATACGGAAAGTCCATCACAGATGCCTGTCTTGGTTGGGAGAAGACGGAAAAGCTGGTACTGGAGATTGCCGAAATTCTATAGGTTAAAGATGCCGCTTAAAGCGACAGCTACAAAAAAAGAATCCTGCAAAGCAGGATTCTTTTTTTATTTATTTATGTTCTTTTGTGCACTTGCAAGCATCAACTTGATTCGATTAAGCTGGTTTACTTCGCTTGCACCTGGGTCGTAGTCGATTGCCACGATATTCGAGCCCTTGTAGGTGCTTCTTAATTTCTTGATTACGCCCTTGCCGACGATATGATTCGGAAGACAACCGAAAGGCTGGCAGCAAACGATGTTTTTGACACCGTTGTTGATAAGCTCTATCATTTCACCGGTTAAGAACCAACCTTCACCTGTCTGATTGCCGATAGAAACGATGCCTTCGGCTAAGGAGGCAAGCTCATCAATATTTGCGGGCTTGTTAAAGTGCTTGCTCTTTGCACAGGCCTTTGAATATGAATTTCTGATCCATTCGATCGCCTTGATTCCAAGACGCGTATTTCTTGCAGTTTTCTTACTGGTACCTAAGTATTTTGCTTTAAATTCCTGATTCTTAAAGCAGTAAAGGATGAAGTCCATAAGGTCAGGCATTACGGCCTCGGCACCTTCCGCTTCAAGAAGTTCAACGAGGTGATTGTTTGCCGTGGGAGAGAATTTGACTAAGATTTCGCCAACGATTCCTACCTTTGGCTTTACAATATCCTTTCTTTCAAGGTTGTCAAAATCCCTTACAATATCTGCACACATTTTCTTAAAGGTGATTATTGAACAAAACCTTCTTGACAGGAAGGCATTGCATTTATCTTCCCATTCCTTGTGAAGCTTGTCTGCTGAGCCCTTTACCTTTTCATAAGGTCTTGTTGCATACAAAACTCTCATGAAGATATCGCCGAAGAAAACAGCCATCACACCTCTTACAAGCAAGTGCATATCAAGCTTAAAGCCGGGATTCGGTTCGAAGCCCGAAAGATTTAAGCTGATAACCGGTACATTTTCAAGACCTTCTTTTCTGAGAGCACGTCTTATAAATGCAATGTAGTTCGTAGCTCTGCATCCGCCACCGGTCTGAGTGATTATCAAAGCGGTCCTGTTTACGTCGTATTTTCCGGAAGTAAGTGCCGCCATTAACTGTCCCGTAATGAGAAGGGAAGGGTAGCAGGCATCGTTGTTTACATATTTCAAACCGTAATCGATAGCAGTTTTTGTCGGAATATCCGGAATGACAAGCTTGTATCCGGCGTTGTTGAATGCAACCTCAAGCATGCTAAAGTGTATCGGAGACATCTGAGGACAAAGAATCGTATATTCTTTGCGCATGTCTTCCGTAAATAGCTTACGATTGTATGCGCTTGATTTAATGGTTCTTTTTGTATGCTTCATATCACGTACTCTGACTGCCGAAATCAGAGAGCGGATACGGATTCTTGCAGCACCCAGATTATTAACTTCATCAATCTTCAAACAGGTATAAATCTTACCGGAATCTGAAAGAATATCGTTAACCTGATCTGTTGTGACGGCATCGACACCGCAGCCGAAGGAGTTAAGCTGGATAAGCTCGATATTGTCGCGTGTTTTTACAAAGCTTGCTGCCGCATAAAGCCTTGAATGGTACATCCACTGGTCTGAAACGATTAAGGGTCTGTCAGGCTTTGCAAGGTGAGAAACACTGTCCTCTGTCAATACGGCAATTCCGTAGGAGTTAATCATCTCCGGTATACCGTGATTGATTTCGGGGTCGATATGGTAAGGACGTCCTGCCAAAACAATACCTTTCCTGCCTGTTTCATCAAGCCACTTTACTACTTCCTCGCCCTTACGCTCAATATCGGTACGGGCATTGCTTAATTCAGTAAAGGCATCATGTACTGCTGAAATGATTTCATCCTTTGGAATATCTGGAAATTCCAATATGAGGGAAGAAGAAATTGTTTCCTCTGATTTAAAGGACATGAAGGGATTTCTAAATTTAACCTTGCCTGAGGTAATTTCCTCAACATTATTTTTAATATTTTCGGAGTATGAGGTTACGATAGGGCAGTTGTAGCAGTTGCCGGCTTCCTCAAACTCATTTCTTTCGTAAAATACGGAAGGGTAGAATATAAAATCAGGCTTTTGATCAATGAGCCACATGATATGACCGTGTGCAAGCTTTGCAGGGTAACATTCGGACTCACTGGGTATGGACTCAATCCCCATTTCGTAAATCTTATGTGACGAGGTGGGAGAGAGTATTACCGAGTAATTAAGCTTTGTAAAGAAGGTATACCAGAAGGGATAGTTTTCATACATATTGAGAACTCTCGGAATTCCGACGGTTCCTCTTACGGCCTTTTCCTTTTCCAAAGGAGTGTAATCAAAGTATCTCTTAAGCTTGTAGTCGTAAAGGTTCGGGAGATTGTCCTTGTTCTTTATACCGCCGACACCGCGTTCGCATCTGTTCCCTGAGATATAGCGACGTCCGTCGTTAAATCTGTTGATGGTCAGACGGCAGTTATTCGTGCACCTTCCGCACTTTGCCATGCTGGTTTCGAAGGTGAGGGCACAGATTTCGTCATAGGAAAGCATGGTCGAAATATCGCCCGAAACATATCTTTCACGTGCAATAAGTGCGCAACCGAAAGCACCCATGATACCTGCAATATCGGGTCTTGTGACATGACAGTCCGCAATCTTCTCAAAGGCTCTTAATACGGCGTCGTTGTAGAAGGTTCCGCCCTGAACCACGATTTTTTTGCCAAGCGCTGAGGCATCGGAAACCTTGATTACCTTGAAAAGAGCGTTCTTTATAACTGAGTAGGCAAGACCAGCGGAAATATCGGAAACGGGAGCCCCTTCTTTCTGCGCCTGCTTTACCTTGGAATTCATGAAAACCGTACAGCGGGTACCAAGGTCTATGGGATTCTTTGCAAAAAGGGCTTCCTTGGCAAAGTCCTTGACCGAATAGTTAAGTGATTTAGCAAAGGTCTCTATGAAGGATCCGCAACCCGACGAACAGGCTTCGTTTAACAGAACCGAATCGACGGTCTGGTTCTTTATTTTGATGCATTTCATGTCCTGGCCGCCGATATCGAGGATACAGTCGACATCGGGAGAAAAGAAAGCAGCGGCATAGTAGTGAGCAACTGTTTCAACCTCACCGTCGTCAAGCTTAAAGGCCGACTTCATAAGCTCTTCACCGTAACCGGTTGAACAGGAGCGAACGATTTTGCAGTCCGAAGGCATGATCTTATAGATTTCTTTTAAGGCTTCTATTGCAGTTACCAAGGGAGAACCGTTGTTGTTTGAGTAGAAAGAATAAAGAAGCTCGCCATTTTCACCGGCAATCGCAATCTTGGTAGTGGTGCTGCCTGCATCAATGCCAAGGTAGCAGTTTCCGTGATAGGTCGACAAATCGCCCTTAGTGACAATAGCCTTATTATGACGGGTTCTAAAGTCACTGTAGGCATTTTCATCCTCGAAAAGAGGAGCCATTCTGGCAACTTCGAATTCAAGCTTTATGTTTCCGGAAAGCTTGTTGATTAATTCACTGATCTGGTAGGAGGTTTCTTTATCCGAGTTAAGAGCAGAACCCATGGCAGCAAAAAGATGAGAATTGTCACAATCGACAACATGCTCATCATCAAGCTTCAGGGTTCTGATAAAGGCTTTCTTTAATTCACTTAAGAAGTGAAGAGGACCACCTAAAAAGGCAACACGACCACGGATAGGCTTACCACAGGCAAGACCGGAAATGGTCTGATTTACAACAGCCTGCAGGATGGAAGCGGAGAGGTCTTCTCTGGTGGCTCCGTCGTTGATAAGGGGCTGAATATCACTCTTTGCAAATACACCGCATCTTGCGGCAATGGTATATAAAGACTTGTACCCCTTTGCGTATTCGTTTAGTCCTTCGGCATCGGTCTGAATAAGGCTCGCCATTTGGTCGATAAAGGAGCCGGTCCCACCTGCACAGATACCGTTCATACGCTGTTCTGCAGTGCCCCCTTCAAAATAGATGATCTTTGCATCCTCACCGCCAAGCTCGATTGCCACGTCACAGCCTGAAGTCATTTCCTCTAAGGCTGTTGATACGGCAACAACTTCCTGAATAAATGGGATACCCAAGTGATTGGCAAGGGTCAGTCCGCCCGAACCTGTTATCATCGGATGTATTTTTATATCGCCGGTCACCTCACAGGCCTTTTTTAAAAGGTCGTGAAGGGTTTCTTTTATATTTGCAAAATGTCTTTCATAGTCGGAAAAGAGGATGTTTTTTTCTTTATCCATTAATGCAACCTTGACGGTTGTGGAGCCTATGTCAATTCCGAGCGAATAATACTTTTCTTCCATCAGTTACCTCATTTATATACGTCTAAACATACTTTGTTAATTATATGAATACTTTTTTTAAAATTCAATTATGCAAAAATAAAGAAATGTAAAGATATTTTTAACAATTACTGTACGTTTACGTTTAATTTTCCTTATGGTAAGATTAGATGACTTGAAAGGACTTTTGATAAATGAGTAAACTTGAAAGAAAATTTGGAAAGTATGCCGTTAAGAATCTGACGTTAATACTTTTGGTACTTTATGCGACTGGGTATGTGGCTTCGCTTATAAACGGGGCATCGGGAATCCTTTATTATCTGACACTTGATCCGTATCAGATCATTCATCACGGGCAGATT
Organism: Lachnospiraceae bacterium; assembly: GCA_963605385.1. Classification (GTDB taxonomy): domain Bacteria; phylum Bacillota; class Clostridia; order Lachnospirales; family Lachnospiraceae; genus UBA1258. Next base: position 290,088 of record CAVCUM010000001.1, on the reverse strand, counting down.
TGGCGCCTTGTGACGTGGCTCTTTATCCCGCAAAGCAGTTCGTTTAATATCCTGATCATCATTACCTTTATGTTTTATTATTCGATAGGAAAGTCCCTTGAAAACGTTTGGGGTGATTGGCTCTATAATGTTTATGTGTTTTCGGGGATGCTTTTTACGATAATTTCAGCATTTCTGATTTACCTTTATTTAGCTTTTTTCCCCGGACGGTATGCTGACACAGTCACACTTTACGGACTTGAGAATCTTTGCAGCGTCATTTCGATGGGATACGTGACTTCCTATTACATGTGTATGTCCGTATTCTTTGCCTTCGCGGCGACGTTTCCGAATAACCAGGTGCTTTTAATGTTCATTATCCCGATAAAGGTTAAATGGTTAGGAATTGCTTATGGAATTTACTATCTCTATGAATTTATCAATAGCGATGTCTTTGCCCGCATGATAATGGGAGCTTCCTTCTTAAACTTCATTTTATTTTTCATTATTGAAAGAAAAAGAATGGGCAGGGATCCGTTGAGCAGGTTTAAGCAAACTAAGAGAAGAAAGCAGTACGATAACAGGATGCGAAAGGAAAGTACAGGATTTTCGGTTCACAAGTGTGCAATTTGCGGACGCACGAGTACAGAATATCCGGATTTGTCCTTCAGATTCTGCTCTAAATGCAACGGAAGCTACGAATATTGCAGCGACCATCTCTTTACTCATAAACATGTGGAATAGGTGAATAAATGAACGAACAGGAATTATTTTTAAATAAAATAAATGAGATTACGTGCCTTGCATACGATCAGGAAAATGTGATTTTTGAAGATCAGCTGTATAATATTTTTCCCGAGGTAAAGGATGATAAAGAAAAGCTTGACATCATTAAGAGCTTTCTTAATGAAAAGAAGATAGGGCTTAATAAAAAGCTTGAGCTTGATGAGCTGATTACTGAAGATGAAAAAAATTACCTTGATTTCTATCTTGAGGAGTTAAAGGAAATTGAAGAACTCAGTAAGGGCGAAAGGGAAGGGTATTTACTTTCCGCAATGGCAGGCGATGAGGATTCAAAGCTAAAGATTATCAATGATTCACTTAAGAATGTGGTCGATATCTCAAGACTTTATGCGGGACAGGGAGTGCTCCTTGAGGATTTGATCGGAGAGGGAAATCTCGCGCTGATTTCGGCTATTGATTTGATAGGCAGTTGCGAAAATGCTTCCGATGCCGAGTCTCTTTTGTCAAGCAAGGTAATGGATGCCATGCAGGATCTGATTGCCGACAATATGGATGAAACAAGCTTTGACGAAAAGCTTTTAAAAAAGGTTGAAAAGGTTTCAAAGGCGGCAAAGGAGCTTTCCGAGGCTTATCGCAGGAAGGTTACGGTAGACGAGCTTGCACTTGAGAGCAAGCTTAGCCGTAAGTACATCATTGAGGCTTTGAAGCTTACGGCAAACAAGATCGAAGAAATTGAAATTCCGGAGGAATTAAAATAAATGCATTTAAATGAAAAAGAAATAAAAAACTATACACTGGTCTTAAAGGAAGAGCTTAAAGACATTGCATCCGTAGCCTATGTCTATGAACACAATAAGACGGGTGCGAAGGTTACTGTTATTTCAAACGACGATAAAAATAAGAGCTTCATAATAGGCTTCAGAACACCTCAAAACGATGCTACGGGTGTTCCGCATATCTTAGAGCATACAGTTTTGTGCGGTTCAGACAAGTACCCTGTTAAGGATGCGATGACAGAGGTCGGAAAGGGCTCACTTAATACTTTTATGAATGCCTTTACCTATCCCGACAGGACGCTTTTTCCGGTCGCAAGCTGCAACGACAAGGACTTTCAGAACCTTGTAGGCGTCTATATGGATGCCGTTTTTTTTCCGAGAGTTTTAAAAGAAAAGAAAATTTTCATGCAGGAAGGCTGGCATTACGAATTGCCGGATTTGGATTCGGAAATTACCATAAACGGCGTTGTATACAATGAGATGAAGGGCGCTTATTCATCTGCCGATTCTCTTCTTTCTTCATACATAATGTTTTCACTCTTTCCCGATACACAGTACGGCGTTGAATCGGGCGGCGATCCGGACGTAATCCCAACTCTTAAGTATGAGGATTTCTGCGCGTTTCACAGGAGATTGTATCATCCGTCAAATGCACGAGTTTATTTGTACGGGGATGTTGACTTTGAAGAGAAGCTCGAATTCTTCGACAGGGAGTATTTTTCAAAGTTTGAAAAGATTTCACCTGATTCTGAGGTAAAGCTTCAGACGGCATTTGATGAAAGAAGGTTTATAGAAAAAGAATATTCCGTATCAAAGGATGAGGAAGATGCGGGTACCTATCTTTCCTACAATGTCTGCTGCTCGGATTATACCGATGCAATGATGACGGAGGTTATAAATTCAATTAATTATGCCCTGTGCGGGGTTAACGGAGCAAAGCTTAAAGAAAACCTTATCGATTCCGGTATATGTAAGGATGCTTATTCCGATTTTTCGACGGATACTTCACAAAAATATTTTTCGATTATTGCCGAAGAATGTAAGCCTGAGGACAGGGATAAATTTGTAAGTATTGTCGAGGATACGATTAGGGAAGTGATTTCTGAAGGCTTTGACAAAAAGGCTTTGGAAGCCTCAATCACAAATGCCGAGTTTAACTACAGGGAAGCGGATTTCGGACGCTTTCCCAAGGGAATTGCCTACGGCATGATGGTCTTTGACAGGTGGACATATTCGGATGAGAACATTTTCTCTGATTTAAAGCTTAATGACATGTTCGACAAGTTAAGGAGCGGTATCGGTTCGGGACTTTTTGAAAAGGTGCTTAAGGAACGAATCCTTGAAAACGAGCACAAGACTGTTTTGGTAATGAAGCCGCACGTTGATTTGGATACGGATAAAGCAAAGCATCTTGAAGAAGACTTAAAGAAACTTAAGGAAAGCCTTCCTAAAGAAGAGCTTCTTAAAATCGTAAATGAGACTAAGGCACTTAAGGAGTATCAGGATGCACCCGACAGTGACGAAGCGAAAGCAACGATTCCTACTTTGAAGCTTTCCGATGTAAATAAAGAAGGGGATAAGTGTGAGTATACGCTTTTAGACGGACCGGTTCCCGAAATTTATACAAAGATTAATGGAAACGGAATTCTGTATGTGACTCTTTCTTTTGACATGTCCGCACTTCCCGAAAGACTTCATGAGCCTTTCTCGATCTTAAAGCTATTGTTCGGAGAGCTGGATACAAAAAGCTACAAATATAATGATTTGGTCAACGAAATGAACATCAAGTCCGGAAGCACCACCTACATGGCCAATGTCTATGTGAAAAATTTGGACATTGACGATTACGGTATCAATTTTGATATAAAGTCGAAGGTGCTTTACAAGGATATCCCGGACTTTTTAAAGCTATTAAAGGAAGTGCTTTTAAATTCAAAGCTTACGGATAAGGATCGTATCAGAAAGAGCTTGGAGACTACAAAACTTTCGCTTGAAAGCACTATAGGTCAGGCGGGATACGTGCTTGCCTTGGAGGCCGCCAGCAGGCTGTCGAGCGGAGCATATGTGTTAAGAAGCAGATTCGGCGGGGTAGACAGGTACAGGTCCATATGCAACATTCTTAAGAATTTCGACGAATGCTTTGACAAGCTTTCAAAGGACATGGAAGAGGCTTTAAGGCACGTCCTTACGAAGGAAAATTTGCAGGTGTTTGTCTGTTCGGACGATGAGGGCAGGGAACTTTTAAACAAGGAGCTTCCGGACTTCATTGATGCTCTGTATACGGGAACGGATAAAGAAAAATTCCCTTATATTCAGGCAGACAAGGAGCTTAAGGCTTACAGCGCCTCATCCATGGTAGCTTACAATGTCATTTCGGGTAACTTTAAAAAGACTGGAAATCTTCCTTATACGGGAAGCTTGCTCGTGCTTAAGAATATTCTTAATTCGGACTATTTGTGGAATACGGTAAGACTTCAGGGCGGGGCTTACGGATGCGTTGCATCGATAATTCCGACCGGAGATACCTCTATTTTTTCATATAGGGATCCGGGCATTAAGAAGACAATCGAAGCCTACAGGAATATTCCGAATTATATTAAAAACCTTGATCTAAGAAAGGGTGAGATTGAAAGATACATAATTTCGGCTATCGGTGAGCTTGATACCTGCATGACACCTAAGCTGATTGCGACTCGTACAATTACCAATTACAGAAGCGGCATTACAAACGAATTTAGGGCTAAGGAAAGGGAAGAACTTTTAAATACAAGTCTTGAAGATTTAAGGAGTCTGGCAAAGTATTTCGAGGCTGTATTGTCTACGGAATTTTATTCAACCTTTGCAGGAAACGATCTTCTTTCAAAAGAAGGTGAAATGTTTAAGAATATTGAACCTGCTATTGTGTAAATATTACAAATTATTATAGGAGGGGATTTATGAAAAGATTTGGGTTAATTTTATTAGGCAGTTTCCTGGCAGTTTCTTTATCCGCCTGCGGTGCATCGTCTTATGATTACAGTTTGGCTGAGGTTTCTGCGGATACCGGCTACTATCTGGATTCCAAGAATTCATCGCAATATTACGACACCGATTGGGCAGTAGAGGAAAGTGAAACAGGCTATGCTTCCGCGTCAGGGACCTACGATTCAAGCACTGAGGAATCTTCATCCGAATTTACGATTCAGGATTCCGAAACGAGAAAGCTTATCAAGACTTACAATATCAATCTTGAGACAAAGAACTTTGATGAACTTTTAATTACCGTAAATTCAAAGATTTCAAGCCTCGGCGGATACCTTCAGAATATCGATACCTACAACGGAAGCAGCTACAGTTCATATACATCAAACAGAACTTCAAATATGACGGTGAGAATTCCTTCCGATAAGCTTGAAGAGTTTGTGAACTTTGTGGGAGAGGCAGCCAATATCACGAGTAAGAGTCTTTCCGTTGAGGATGTTACCCTTCAGTATGTGGACCATGAAAGCCGCAAGGAAACCTACGAAATCGAGGAAGAGCGCTTGCTTGAAATGCTTGAAAAATGCGAAACCGTAGAGGATATGATTTCAATTGAATCACGCCTTTCCGATGTTCGCTACAATATCGAAAGCCTTGAATCGACACTTCGCACCTATGACAACCTCGTTGATTATTCGACGGTTTATTTGTACATAAATGAGGTGAAGGAATTAACCGAGCCCGAACCCGAAGGATTTATTTCCGAACTTGGAAGCTCATTTAAGGATGGTCTTGAGTCAGCCTTTGACGGCCTCAAGGATTTTGTGATTTGGCTTGCAAATGCACTTCCGACGCTTGTTATTTTTGCAGTTATTATTGTCATAATTGTTTTCATCATTAAAGGAATTTCAAAGAAAAAGAAAAAGTCAAATCTTAAAAAGACACAGGAAAGAGCGGAAAGGCTTATGAACGAGGCTAAAAATACCGCACAGGAAAACGCAAAAAAGAATGAATGATAAATTTAAAGCAGGCTTTGTGACAATTGTCGGTCGCCCTAATGCGGGAAAGTCCACATTGATGAATCAGATAATTGGGCAGAAGATTTCGATTACGTCGAACAAGCCGCAGACCACCAGAAACCGCATAATGACGGTTTATACTTCGGATGAGGGGCAGATTGTTTTTTTGGATACACCCGGGCTTATAAAGGCAAAGAACAAGCTCGGAACCTATATGATGAGCGCCGCAAGTTCGTCCGTTAAGGATGCGGATGTGCTGATTTATATGCTTGAAGCAAACAAGCCTATAGGAAATTCCGACAGGGACAATATTGATGCGCTTAAAGGAATAAATAAGCCAAAGCTCCTTGTCATAAACAAAGTAGATGCTGTAGACAGGGAGACTTTGGTAAATTACATTTCGGAATGCTCAAAATTTGAAGGCTTTGATGAAATTGTTCCGGTTTCCGCAATAGAAGGGACAAACTGCGATGAGCTTGTAAGCTGCATCATGAAATATTTGCCTTATGGTGTCCCCTTTTATGATGAGGATACCGTAACGGATCAGCCCATCAGACAGATAGCAGCCGAAATGATCAGAGAAAAAGCCCTCCATGCTCTTGATGAAGAGATTCCTCACGGAATAGCCGTTATGATAGATACCTTTGATATGTCGGGACGGGTCGTTTTGATTGAAGCAACGATAGTCTGCGAGAGAGAGTCTCACAAGGGTATCATTATCGGAAAGGGCGGTTCAATGCTTAAAAAGATAGGGATCAATGCCCGATATGAAATAGAGAAGCTTTTGGAGAGACAGGTAAATCTAAAGCTTTTTGTAAAGGTCAAGAAGGAGTGGCGGGATTCGGAGTTTCTTCTTAAAAATTTCGGCTATGACAAGAATGATTTTGAAGTAAAAAAGCATTAGAAATTTAGTACTAAGAGTTCATTGGATTTAGAAGCTGTTATGCAGGAATTTTTAAAGGTAAACGGAATAGTTATAGGTGTATATCCGCAGGGCGAATATGACAGGCGGATTACACTTCTTACGAGGGAGCGAGGAAAGATTACCGCCTTTGTAAAAAGCGCAAGACGGCAGGGAAGCAGGTTTCTTGGCACTACGGACATGTTTGCTTACGGAACCTTTGAATTGTATGTCGGGAGAACCTCCTATAATGTTCAGAATGCAGAAATTTTAAATTACTTTGAATTCTTAAGGACGGATCTTGACGCAGCATATATGGCAATGTATTTTTTGGAGCTTGCGGACTACTATGCAGTTGAAAACAACGACGAATCGATGCTGATCCTCTTGCTGTACAGAGCCTTGCAGGGACTTAAAAGCCAGAAACTTAAAAACGACTTTGTAAGAAGGGTTTTTGAAATAAAACTTTTTTCAATCGAAGGTGAACTCATACCGGCCGAGAGCCTCGGAAAGTTTTCAAATAAGCTTTTAAACGTGGTAAGGCATATTAACGAGTCTTCGATAGAAAAGCTGTTTAATTTTGAACCCGAAGCGGAAGTGTTTGAAGAGCTTAAGAACCTGGCTGATATCGAAAGAAAGAAGCTTGTAGATAAAAAGCTTAAAAGTCTCGATCTCCTTGATACAATGCTTTCTTAATTTGGGAGATTTGAGTATATGAAAAGGTGTGACGTTTAGCTCTTGCGGTTTTGCTTGACCCTTTTAGAATAATAGTAATATAATGAGTCGGATGTCTTATTTTTGTTGGAGACATCCGGCATATTTAGATATTTATTAAGGAGAGATTCTTATGGAAAAGACAATGGACAAGATTGTGGCTCTCGCCAAGGCAAGAGGTTTTGTTTATCCTGGTTCCGAAATATATGGAGGCCTTGCAAATACCTGGGATTACGGAAACTTAGGTGTTGAGCTTAAGAATAACGTTAAGAGGGCATGGTGGCAGAAGTTTGTACAGGAAAATCCTTACAACGTAGGCGTTGACTGTGCGATTTTAATGAATCCCCAGACATGGGTGGCTTCGGGACATTTGGGCGGTTTTTCGGATCCCTTAATGGACTGTAAGGAATGCCACGAACGCTTCAGAGCGGACAAGCTTATCGAGGACTTTGCCGCAGAGAAGGGCATGACGCTTTCAAAGCCCATAGATGCTTTTTCACAGGCAGAGATGAAGGAATTTATCGAGTCAAATAATGTTCCCTGTCCTACCTGCGGTAAGCACAATTTTACCGATATCAGACAGTTTAACTTGATGTTTAAGACCTTCCAGGGTGTTACCGAAGATGCCAAGAATACCGTTTATTTAAGACCCGAAACCGCACAGGGTATTTTTGTAAACTTTAAAAACGTACAGCGTACATCGAGAAAGAAAGTTCCTTTCGGAATCGGACAGATTGGTAAATCCTTCAGAAATGAGATTACTCCGGGTAATTTTACTTTCCGTACCAGAGAGTTTGAACAGATGGAGCTTGAATTCTTCTGCAAGCCCGGAACTGACCTTGAATGGTTTCAGTATTGGAGAGCCTTCTGCCGTGACTGGCTTCTTTCTTTGGGCATCAAGGAAAGCGAAATGCGCTTAAGAGATCATGCTCCTGAAGAGTTATGCTTCTACTCAAAGGGCACAACCGATATCGAATTCTTGTTCCCCTTCGGTTGGGGCGAGCTTTGGGGTATTGCCGACAGAACGGATTACGATCTTACACAGCATCAGAATACTTCGGGTGAGGATATGTCGTACTTTGACGATGAGACGAATGAAAAGTACGTTCCTTACGTAGTAGAGCCTTCGCTTGGTGCGGACAGAGTAGTATTGGCATTTCTTTGTGCAGCCTATGATGAAGAAAATATCGGAACGGAAGAGAAGCCCGATATGAGAACGGTTCTTCATTTCCATCCGGCTTTAGCACCCGTAAAGATTGGTATTCTTCCTTTGTCAAAGAAATTAAATGAGGGTGCCGAGAAGATTTATGCGGAGCTTTCAAAGAAATACAACTGTGAATTCGATGACAGAGGTAATATTGGAAAGAGATACAGAAGACAGGATGAAATCGGAACTCCTTTCTGCATTACCTACGATTTCGATTCCGAAAACGACAACTGCGTAACCGTTCGTTTCCGTGATACCATGGAGCAGGAACGTGTCGCAATCGCAGATCTTAATAAATATTTTGAAGATAAGTTTACTTTCTAAACGGAGCTTATAAATGAAACAGTATACATCTAAAGAACTCAGAAATATGTGGATAAAATTCTATGAGGAAAGAGGCCATGTCAATATCGGCGCAGTATCGCTTGTGTCCGACGGCTCTACCGGTGCAATGTTTAATGTTGCCGGAATGCAGCCTTTGATGCCTTACCTTCTTGGAAAGAAACATCAAAAGGGCACAAGACTTTGCAATGTACAGGGATGCGTCCGCACGAATGATATTGACGGAATAGGCGACAAGAGCCACCTTACCTTCTTTGAAATGATGGGAAGCTGGTCACTTGGCGACTATTTCAAGGAAGAGCGTTGCAAGTGGAGCTATGAGCTTTTAACGGAAGGCTTCGGCTTTGCTCAGGACCAGATTGCCGCAACCGTTTTTGCAGGTGACGAGAATGCTCCCAGAGACGAGGAGGGCGCAAAATTCAGAATCGCTTCCGGGATAAAAAAAGAAAATGTTTTTTATCTTCCCGCTGAGGACAACTGGTGGGGACTTGAATACGGTCCCTGCGGCCCGGATTCTGAAATGTTCTTTATAAAGGATGTTCCGCCGTGCGGCCCTGATTGTAAGCCGGGATGTAGCTGTGGTAAATATACGGAAGTCGGAAATGACGTTTTCATGCAGTATGAAAAGCATGAGGACGGTCATTTGACCCCTCTTGAAAAGAAAAATGTCGACACAGGCTGGGGACTTGAGAGAAACCTTGCTTTCCTAAACGGAGTTGACGATGTTTACAAGACGGACTTATTCTCTTCGGTAATTTCTTATATTGAGGAAAAGTCCGGAGTCAAGTACGAATCCGATGAAAAGCTTACAAGGTCCATGCGTATCATCGCAGATCATATCCGTACTGCGGTTATGCTTATTGGAGATGAAGCAAAGCTTCGCCCTTCAAATGCAGGTGCAGGCTATGTATTAAGACGTCTTATCAGACGTGCGGTTCGTCACGGACGTTTGCTTAATCTTAAGACCGAGGATTATTTGAACATTGCAGCCATGTATATGGATGATGTTTATGTCGAAGCTTATCCGAATCTTAAGACAAACAGGGAATTCGTACTTTCAGAGCTTCAAAAAGAAATTGAGAGGTTTGAATCTACCATTGAAAACGGCATGAAGGAATTTGTAAAAATTCTTGATGCCAAGAAAAAAGAGGGCTTAAAGGAAATTCCCGGTTCTGAGGCATTTTACCTTTACGATACCTTTGGCTTCCCTTATGAGCTTACGGAAGAAATGGCTATGGAAGAGGGTATAAGCGTTTCCGAGGAGGGCTTTAGGCTTGCAATGGAGGAGCAGAAGGCCAAGGCCAGAGAGAATTCTTCTTTTTCCCAGAAATCCAAAGACGAGGACTTGTTCGAAAGCCTCGGAAATGATGTTAAATCTGCGTTTGTGGGCTACGATAAGCTTGAAATTGAAGATGAGATTGCAGCTCTTGCCGATGAAGAAAGAATGGTTGACAGTTTACATGAAGGCAGCCATGGAACGTTAGTTTCTACTAACACGCCTTTCTATGCAACTATGGGCGGACAAAAGGGCGACTTAGGTATTATTTTAACCGCTAATGCAGAGTTTAAGGTTTCCGAAACCGTTAAGCTACCCGAAGGAAGAATCGGACATATCGGAACGGTTACAAAGGGCAGCCTTAATAAGGGCGATAAGATTAAGATGATAGTTGACAAGGCTAACAGAATGTCAACGAGCAAGAACCATTCGGCTACTCACCTTTTGCAGGCAGCTTTGAGGGAAGTACTTGGCGACCATGTGGAACAGCAGGGCTCTTACCAGGATGCATCAAGAACACGTTTTGACTTTTCACATTCAAAGCCTCTTACAAAAGAAGAAATCACTAGGGTAGAGGATATCGTAAACGAAAAGATTTCGGAAAACATTCCTGTTGTTACGAACGTAATGTCAATTGATGAAGCAAAGAAAACAGGCGCAATGGCACTGTTTGGAGAAAAGTACGGAGACACGGTACGCGTTGTTTCAATGGGCGACTTCTCAAAGGAACTTTGCGGCGGTACTCATGTATCGAATACGGGCGTAATCAGGAGCTTTAAGATCCTTTCTGAATCGGGAGTTGCGGCAGGTGTCAGACGTATCGAGGCAATTACCGATTTAAATGTTTTAAATTATTACAGAAACCTTGAAAATGAGTTAAATGAGGCTGCAAAGCTCTTGAAGACTAAGCCTTCGGGCTTGAATGAAAAGCTTACTTTGCTTCTTTCTGAGGTTAAGTCATTAAATGCAGAGATTGAATCATTAAAGAGCAAGGCCGCAAAGGATGCTTTGGGAGACGTTTTAAATAATGTTTGTGAAGTTAAGGGTGTTAAACTTTTGAAAGCTGCAATTTCGGGCTCCGATATGAATGCACTTCGCGATTTGTCCGATGAACTTTCAAACAAGATCGGCGGAGGAGTCATAGTCCTTGCTTCCGAGACTGACGGACGCGTAAACCTTTGCGTGAAGGCTACTGATGATGCCATCAAGAAGGGCGTACATGCCGGAAATCTTATTAAGGAGATTTCAGTCCTGGTAGGCGGTGGCGGCGGCGGACGTCCCAACATGGCAACTGCCGGCGGAAAGAATCCTTTAGGAATTGACGCCGCACTTGAAAAAGCAGTATCTGTACTTGAAGCCCAGATTAAATAAGAAATTTTTGTTGACGCGAAAAGTATTTTCTGTTATAAGTATATTTGTGTGTGAAAGCACACTAATAACCTGTTCAGTCATGTACTTAATGGGACTGAAGGGAGGGAAATTGAATGTCAAACATTATCGTTAAAGAAGGCGAATCTTTAGATAGCGCATTACGTCGCTTCAAGAGAAGTTGTGCAAAGGCCGGAATCCAGCAGGAAATCCGCAAGCGTGAGCATTACGAGAAGCCCAGCGTTAAGCGTAAGAAGAAGTCTGAAGCAGCTAGAAAGCGTAAATACAACTAATCTTTAAAACCTTGAACCCTGGCTAAAGAAGTCAGGGTTTTTTCTTTTTTTTTAAATGTAATTCGTAGGAGTAAGAAACACTCCGCGAGGATGCACGCTCGTGCGAAGCAAAATATGTCGCAAGTGACTATGCTCGGCACTTAAGCTTAGAAAACGAAGCTTAATTTTATTTATGAAACTTATTCTTATAATTTTGTTTATCATAATAATCTTTCTTTTGACAGTTGGAATCATCGATTCCAACCGTTTTGTCGTGCGCGAATATACCGTTAAATCTGACAAATTAAAAGAAAATCATGACTTTCTGTTCCTAAGCGACCAGCATTTAAAGGAATACGGTAAAGATAATTCAAGATTGTATAAAGCCCTACAGGATTTAAATTATGAGGGAATTTTTATTTCCGGAGATATGATTACGGCAAACAAATCGGATTTTGGACCCGCATTAAAGCTTGTAAAGAGTCTTTCGGAGAAAAGTCCCGTTTTTTATTCATACGGAAATCATGAATCGAAGGCAAAAAAACACAATGCTTCCTTTGGAGCTTATGAGAGGGAACTTTTAAACGCCGGTGTGAAAATATACGACAATGAAAAGATAACTTTTGATGATATTGATATCTATGCACTGACAATTGGCTTAAAATATTATGCAAGGTTTAAAAAGATAAGCTTACCTAATGATTACATTGATAGCTGTATTGGGAAATGTGATAAAGAAAGATTTTCTGTTTTGCTTGCACATAATCCCGATTATTTTAAAAGCTATTCTGCATGGGGCTCAGATCTTACTCTTTCCGGTCACATTCACGGAGGAATTATAAGGCTTCCTGTCATAGGGGGTCTTCTTTCTCCAAAGGTTACCTTTTTTCCGAAGTACGACGGAGGGGAGTTTTGCGAAAATTTTAGCAAAATGCTTGTAAACAGAGGGCTCGGTTCGCATTTTGTCTTTTTAAGGCTGTTCAATCCTGCTGAAGTTTTGATGATTCATTTAAGAAAAGAATAAAATCCTGTTGAAATGATTATAAAGATAGGCTACAATATTTTGTGATTTGATTTACGAAAGGCACAAGATAATGGCTATATCTGTTAAACTGCAGGCATTTGAGGGACCGCTCGACTTACTGCTTCATCTGATAGAAAAGAATAAGGTTGATATATACGACATTCCGATTGTTGAAATTACCAATCAGTATCTTGAATATATTCAGGCAATGGAACGCGAAGACATGAATGTCATGAGCGAGTTTTTGGTCATGGCTGCGACACTTGTGGATATCAAGTGCAGGATGCTTCTACCCAAAGAGGTCAATGAAGACGGAGAGGAAGAAGATCCGAGAGCTGAGCTTGTCGAAAAGCTTTTGGAATACAAGATGTACAAATACATGGCTTACGAGCTCAAGGATATGCAGATTGAAAACGGGGTTTCTTTTTATAAGACCGAGACCCTGCCCGATGAGGTAAAAAGCTTTAAGGCTCCGATAGACTACGATGTACTTCTTAAGGACATCAATTTAAGCAAGCTTCAGGAAATTTTCAATTTTGTGCTTCAAAAGAATGAAGACAAGATTGACCCAATTCGTTCTCAATACGGTAATATTGAGAAGGATGAAATTGACATGGAGCAGAAAGCCTTATATGTGGAGGCTTACGTGAATGCACATAAAAAGATTTCCTTTAGGGATCTTTTGGAGAAACAGACCTCTAAGGTTGAGCTTATCGTGACATTTTTAATCGTTCTTGAGCTTATTAAGACGGGAAAGATTACGATAGTTCAGGATAATATTTTTGATGATATTAAAATTACTGCGCATGCCGCATAGGAGCATCAAGTGGATAAAGAAAACAAAAAAGCAGTTTTGGAAGCCATTCTTTTTGCAATGGGAGATTCTGTTGAGCTTTCAAAGCTGTCCGAAACAATAGAAGAGGACGCCGACACGACAAAAGGCCTGTTAGAGGAGCTTTCAAAGAAATATGAAAGCACTGAGAGCGGAATTACTTTATTAAAGCTTGAGGATTCATATCAGCTTGCGACAAAGCCTTTCGCGTACGATTACCTTATAAAGCTTGCAAAGGCTCCGAGAAAGATTGCTCTTTCCGAGTCTATCATAGAAACACTCAGTATCATTGCTTATAAGCAGCCGATTACCAGACTCGAGATTGAGAGTATCAGAGGCGTAAGCTCCGATTATGCGGTTAATAAGCTTCTTGAATATGAACTGATTGAAGAACTTGGCAGAAAGGACGCACCCGGCAAACCGCTTCTTTTCGGAACAACAGAAGAGTTTTTAAGGTGCTTTGGAGTTTCAAGCTTAAAGGAACTGCCTGAAATCGATACTCTTCATGTGGAAGAGTTTAAAGCCGAAGCGGAAGAGGAAGTTAATAAGACTTTAAAGATTTAAGGAGCATATAAATGCTCCTTTTTTTGTGTTTAAAACCTTAGAAATACGAGTATGCGGTTATGAGTTTGACTTTAATTTTACAGGTAAAATATAATCATAAAATTGCATACAATGATACACAAAATTCTTTGCTTTTCCTTTATTTTTTGTTAAAAATCACTTTCAAAATTGTTTACTTTTTAACGTACTTTTGTTATACTTCATTTCGTATGTAAATAAGTGAATTTAATTATAAAACGGAGGTTAAACCCAATGAGTACTTCTTCAAAGGCAGGACAGAGAATCCTCTCTCTCCTCGATGAAAACAGTTTCGTTGAGATCGGTGCTTTAGTCACAAAGAGAAGCACGGATTTTGATCTGAAACAGGCCGATACTCCTTCCGACGGTGTTATCACCGGTTACGGATTGATTGACGGCAGCCTCGTATACGTTTACAGCCAGGATGCATCCGTACTAAACGGAACAGTCGGCGAAATGCATGCGAAAAAAATTGCCAATCTTTATGATTTAGCTTTAAAGATGGGCGCACCCATTATCGGACTTTTTGATTCCGCTGGATTACGTTTGCAGGAATCAACCGATGCTCTTGATGCCATGGCATCTATCTACGCCAAGCAGACACTTGCTTCAGGCGTCATTCCCCAGATTTCCGCTATCTTCGGAAATTGCGGCGGCGGTCTTGCAATCGCAAATGCAATGTCCGATTTCACCTACATGGAAGAAAAGAATGCAAAGCTTTTCGTAAGTGCTCCCAATGCACTTGACGGAAATTACACTGCAAAGTGCGATACCGCATCAGCTGAGTATGTTGCAAAGGCAGGCGAGTGTGACGGCATCGGCGAAGAAGGTTACATCCTTTCGGAGATTCGCTCACTTGTTTCAATGCTTCCCAAGAACAATGAAACTGAAGCAGAGGTTACAGACGTTACGGACGATTTAAACAGAGCGTGCGAAGGTCTTGAAGGCTGCGCAGGCGACACTGCTATCCTTGTATCCCAGATTGCCGATGACAATAATTTCGTAGAAGTTAAGGCTTCTTATGCAGAGGCTATGGTTACCGGCTTTATCCGTTTGAACGGTGCAACGGTCGGTGTTGTCGCAAACAGAACCGAAATGTACGGTGAGGATGGAAAGGTTTCAAAGAAGTTTGATGGTGTTCTTTGTCCCGGCTGCTGTGAAAAGGCCGCAGACTTCATCAATTTCTGCGATGCATTTTCAATTCCCGTTCTTTCCGTTACAAATGCTAAGGGCTTTATGGCTACAGTTGATGCCGAGAAGAAGATGGCAAAGGCTGCCGCAAAGCTTACCTATGCTTTCGCAAATGCAACGGTTCCCAAGGTAAATGTTATCGTAGGCAAGGCTTACGGAAGTGCATATACCGTTATGAACTCAAAGGCAATCGGCTGCGATATCACGATTGCATGGCCTAATGCCGAAATCGGAACAATGGATGCAAAGCTTGCTGCAAAGATTATGTATGCGGACGCAGATGCAGCCGTTATCGATGAGAAGGCCGCTGAATATGCTGCATTACAAAATAACGTTGTATCCGCAGCAAAGAGAGGATATGTCGATCAGATTGTTGAGCCTAAGGACACACGTAAGTATGTAATAGGCGCATTCGAGATGCTCTATACAAAGATGGAAGATCGTCCGGCCAAAAAGCACGGAACAATTTAGAAAGGTGATTGATCATATGAAAAAGAAATTACTTTCCTTAGTATGTGCCATCACCTGTGCGCTTACACTCGGCGCATGCGGAAGCGTTACGGAAACCACCGAGGTAGAGACAAGTCTTATGTCTACCTGCGAGATGTATGCAAGCTATACATATCAGCTTGTATCGGTGATTCCTTCGGATTATGCAAGCGAACTTACCGGCAGTTACAATAAAGAAGAGCTTGCCGAAATTTACTATGAGTTCATGTATCAGAATTTCAACGTTCCCGCAAAGGCTGAGCTTGGTGCATTCAACGGATTGCTTACCACTTACAATGAAGCCGTTAAAAGAATGGGCGGAATTACCGGGACAGGTGATTTTTCAAGCACCATAAGCGGAGATGAGATCGTTGTTACACTTCCTCTTTATGGAGAGAATTGTGACGGTGAAATTGAATTCACATATTCTAAGGACATATTTACAAGATTACAGGAAGCAGATTGTATTGCAAACACGACACTTGCACAGAAGCTTTCGGAGGCCGGAGGCAACATGGGCAATGCCGCATTAAATACCGTTTTGGGTATGGGCACAACCTTTGTAATGCTCATTGTAATCAGCTATCTGGTTCAGGCTTTTGAACCTATTTTCGGAAGTAAAAAGACAAAGACGGAAGTTAAACCCGCAGAGGCTGCACCTGTAGCAGCAACAGCACCGGTTGAAAACGCTGAACTTGCAGATGATACGGAACTTATTGCCGTAATTACAGCCGCAATCAGTGCATACGAAGGAACTTCATCAACAGACGGCTTCGTAGTAAGAAGCATAAAGAAAGCAAACAGGAGGAGTTAATAATGAAAAATTATACAATTACCGTTAACGGTACAGCATATGACGTTACAGTAGAAGAAGGTGCAGGAGTAGTAGCTAAGGCAGCACCCGCAGCACCTAAGGCAGCACCCGCAGCACCCAAGGCAGCACCCGCAGCTCCTAAGGCTGCAGCTAACGTAGGCGCAGCAGGCACTATCAAAGTTGAAGCAGGCGCAGCAGGTAAGGTATTCAAGATTGACAAGCAGGTCGGAGAATCCGTTAAGAAGGGCGAAAGCGTAGTAACTATCGAAGCCATGAAGATGGAGATTCCCGTAGTTGCTCCCGAAGACGGTGTTGTTGCTTCCATAAACGCAAACGTTGGTGATTCTATCGACGCAGGCGCTTTACTTGCAACCTTAAAGTAATTTAAGTTTCCAAAAAAATTCCAGGAGGAGACAGTATGTCTTATATAGCTGATACTTTAAACAACCTGGTACATCAGACAGCGTTTTTTAACCTGACCTGGGGAAATTACCTTATGATTGTGGTTGCATGTATTTTCCTTTATCTTGCAATCGCCAAGGAATTCGAGCCCCTTTTGCTGCTTCCCATAGCCTTTGGTATGCTGCTTGTTAATATCTATCCCGATATTATCGCAGCTCCCAAGAGTGACGGAACGGCAGGCGGATTATTATATTACTTCTATGTACTGGATGAATATTCGATTCTTCCGTCCCTTATCTTCATGGGCGTAGGTGCCATGACAGATTTCGGACCTTTAATTGCAAATCCCAAGAGCTTCTTACTCGGTGCAGCTGCACAGTTCGGTATTTTCGCAGCTTACTTCGGAGCTATTGCAATGGGCTTTAATGACAAGGCAGCTGCTGCTATTTCAATTATCGGCGGCGCTGACGGTCCTACTTCAATCTTCCTCGCAGGTAAGCTTGGACAGACCAATCTGCTAGGACCCATAGCAGTTGCCGCATATTCGTATATGTCGCTGGTTCCTATTATCCAGCCTCCTATTATGAAGCTTCTTACAACCGAAAAAGAACGTAAGATTAAGATGGCACAGCTTCGTCCTGTATCAAAGATTGAGAAGATTTTATTCCCTATCGTTGTTACAATCGTTGTATGTATGATTCTTCCTACGACTGCTCCCTTGGTGGGTATGCTGATGCTTGGTAACCTCTTCAAGGAATCCGGTGTTGTAAGACAGCTTACAGAAACTGCTTCAAATGCAATGATGTATATCGTTGTTATTTTGCTCGGTACCTCAGTAGGCGCTACGACAAGTGCAGAAGCATTCTTAAATCTCGATACCTTAAAGATTGTTGCTCTGGGACTTATCGCATTTGCCTTCGGTACAGCCGCAGGTGTACTGTTCGGTAAGCTTATGTGTGTGGTCACTCACGGAAAGGTTAACCCGCTTATTGGTTCCGCAGGCGTTTCTGCAGTTCCTATGGCAGCCAGAGTATCTCAGAAGGTCGGCGCGGAAGCAGATCCCACGAACTTCTTACTCATGCATGCTATGGGGCCCAACGTTGCAGGTGTTATCGGTACGGCAGTAGTTGCCGGCGTATTTATGGCAATATTCGGAATATTCTAAATTATAAAGGAGATTAAAATGGCAGAAGTTATTAAAAAACCAATCGGCATAACCGAAACCGTTCTTCGTGATGCACATCAGTCATTGATTGCTACAAGAATGCCTACCGAGATTATGCTTCCTATATTGGATAAGATGGATAAGGTCGGCTACCACTCAATCGAGTGCTGGGGCGGAGCAACCTTCGATGCTTCCCTTCGTTTCTTAAAGGAAGATCCCTGGGACAGACTTCGTAAGATCAGAGACGGTCTTAAGAATACAAAGACTCAGATGCTTTTCAGAGGGCAGAATATCTTAGGATATCGTCCTTATGCAGATGATGTTGTTTATGCATTCGTTGAAAAGTCAATTGCAAACGGTATCGATGTCATCAGAATTTTTGACTGCTTAAACGATATCAGAAACCTCGAGGCAGCTGTTAAGGCTACCAATGAGATCAAGGCAAGAGAAGGACGCGGCGAATCTCAGATCGCTCTTTCATATACACTTGGTGATGCTTATACCCTTGAGTATTGGGCAGACATGGCAAGAAAGATTGAAGAGATGGGTGCAGATTCCATCTGCATTAAGGATATGGCAGGCTTGCTCGTTCCTTACAAGGCTGCAGAGCTTATCAAGACCTTAAAGGAAAGCACAAAGCTTCCTATCCAGCTTCATACACACTACACTTCGGGTGTTGCCTCAATGACCTACTTAAAGGCAGTGGAAGCAGGCGTAGACGTTATCGACTGTGCAATTTCACCTTTTGCTATGGGTACTTCACAGCCTGCAACGGAAGTTATGGTTGAAACCTTTAAGGGTACTCCTTACGACACAGGCTACGATCAGAACCTTCTTGCTGAAATCGCTGATTACTTTACACCTTACCGTGAAGAGTGCTTAAAGAGCGGACTTATGTCCACAAAGGTTCTCGGTGTTAACATTAAGACCCTTCTTTATCAGGTACCCGGCGGAATGCTTTCGAACATGGTATCACAGCTTAAAGAACAGCATGCAGAGAACAGATATCGTGATGTACTTGAGGAAATTCCGAGAGTACGTAAGGATTGCGGTGAGCCTCCGCTTGTTACACCTTCATCACAGATTGTCGGAACACAGGCTATTTTCAATGTACTCATGGGTGAGAGATACAAGATGGCTACCGGTGAGTTCAAGGATCTCTTAAGAGGAAACTACGGGCAGACCGTTAAGCCTATGAATCAGGAAGTAATCGACAAGGTTATTCCAGGTGAGGAGCGTCATACACAGCGTTCCGCAGAAGCTACAGGCCATACTGAGCCCGAACTTGCTTCTATCGAAGCCGAAATGAAGCAGTACAAGCAGCAGGACGAAGACGTTTTGTCCTATGCATTGTTCCCTCAGGTTGCTACAGAGTTCTTTAAGTATCGTGAAGCTCAGCAGACAAAGGTTGATGCTGCAATTGCCGATACAAAGAACGGTGCATACCCTGTATAAAGGATTACGGAGTCGCAAAGTGCGTAACAATCCGGGATCATAAAAATTAATCGTATATTCATTGAAGGATCGGTTTTTTGACCGATCCTTTTTTGTACACCTTTTGTCTCTATTTTAATCTTATAATGACTTCATTGAACAAAGTCTTTTTATGAGGAGAACGGAAAGATGCCAAAAGCAAAGTTAAATATGTTGACAGTGGAAGAAATTGATTTGCAGAAAAAAGTTAAGGTAATGTTTCTTAACGATTGGACAAAAGAAAGAATTGAAGAAGCGACAAGGGAAATTAACGAAACATCTAATAAGGAACTTGATGAAGCATTTATAAAGTTAGACAGAGATTTTAAGGCTAACATGGACGGAGTATTGGACAGAGCCAAAAGAGCATATGAGTTTCATGTTGAGGATACCAAATATGATTTGTACAAAGAAAACATAAATCATAAAAGGCAGATAGATGATATAATCTTTGCTTTGTCTTCCAAGTATATTGGATTAGTAGATGAAGAGGGTGCGAAGTTTCGGGAAAAAGAAAAAGATATCAATTTAAAGCTGCAAAAGCTCTCGGATGAAATGGAACAGTTAGAAAACGAATTTGAATCTTCCGAAGAGAAAATCAAGATAAACAATGACAAGATAAAAAAAGTCCATAGTGATATGGACGATCAGCTTGACGGATACAGTATGCTTTCAAATAAAGACAAAGATGCAAGAGACGCCAAGATTCAAACCTTGCATGAGGATTTGCAGGAATTTAATCAACAGCTTGAAGCTTTGATTGGCGAAAAGGAAGAGACCGAAGCAAAATTAAAAAAGTATAATGAAGAGTATGCAAATTTGGAAAAAGAACTCGATGCCGCCTTTGAAGAATACCAGAAAAATACGGAAAATCTTAAAAGCGATTTAGAGGTTAAAAAGAATGCAATCGCTGAAAGCTTAAAGGACGGACAGAAAAGAAGAGATCTTGAACGAGAGGAGCTTGGAAAGCGTGACTATGATGAGCACGTACTTAATGGCATGAAGTCCGAGTACGAATATAAAGATGCTCGAAATCGGGAATATGCAAAAGAAAAGATCGAGAATGAAAGAAGTCAAAAAATAAAACTTGTTACAGAAAAACTTCGGAATGAATCAAGAGATATAAAGGATAGAGTCGTTAACAGCGTAGAATTGGAGCTCAAACTTGAACGTATTAATTCAATTCCAAAGAAACACGGTTCTGCCAATACCGATGAATTTGATGAGATGATTAAGGCAGTTGAGAGTGCACGCGATGCACTTGGAGTATTCGATACATCAAAGGAAGCAGAAGAAAAGGTTTTTCCTGCGTGTCTTAAAGCATATGAGAAGTGCCAGAATTATATTGCCAAAAAGGACAGAAAATTTGCTTTTCTTAACTATTTTAGATCTGATTCAGGTAAGGAGCGCTTACTCTTTGCACAAGATATGATGGTCACATTAAAAAGAGTTTGTCCGTATCTTAATGCTTCACTTGAGGCAGACAAGGCTATAAAGGCTGAGCCTGCGGAAAAAAATGTGCAAATCAATCATGGTCCCCGACGTGATGTAAAGGGTGAACTTGATGCTTTAAAGAAAAATTATCAGAAAAACAACACAAAGCAATCTAACAATAGTAATCATAATAATAAAAATGTTGAAAAAGCCCCTAAAAAAGAGAGCGGAAATAAGTTATAATCATTTTGTCATCGTATTGTGTTAAAAAAATGCGAAGCAATTCGTAGGTATTTATTATTGTAAAGTATTATTTTAGACTTAGCCAGGAGGAAGATATGCAACCCAAGGATTACCAAAATGCCTTATCAATGCGCAAAAAGATTGAAGAAGCAGGCAATGAATTTCATAAGGAAGCAGGTTTTGAAGCTGAAACTCCTAATCTTTTTCGTTTGCGTGTGTTGGAAAATCTTTCATCGAAGGTATCTTTTGAAGAATTAGAACATTCATTACCGATTAGATTTCACAAATATCTTATTCGTGATGCACAAAAGCAAACGGAGCGGGATGCTTTTTCAAACTTCCTGCTTAGCCATCGTATCGCGGCAAGCACTCAGAATCTCGGACGTAAGGTTCCCAACATGCCAAATGGAATTTCTGAAATTGCCGGTGTGGTTCGCTTTTTCCTTGAGAAAACCGGCAGAAAAGAGCTTGCCGATGAGTTTGAACGCACTATGGCAATTGACCCTGCATTGGAAGCTTCAAATGAGCAAAAGAAGTCAAGGGCAATAGCAAGAGGCAAGATGCTTGCAAAAATTTCGGAAGAGTTTAAGAATGAGACTCCCGAAAATATAGAAATGCCTGAAGAGAATAATGACTTTAAGAGACTTAGTCCAAGATTTATTTTTCTTCAAGCCCTTTCATCCTGTTTTTCAAAATCCCTGGACTCATTTATAAATTCAGAGGAAATATCATTTACGGATGAAGATTTAAAGCTTTGCCGTCACGTAAGCGAATTTGAATCACTTTCCGAGAGAATTTTAAAGCAGAGTGATTTTATTTGCAGTCCGTATTATAAATATTTTAACATCGAAGCATTGCTTCAAAATATGGAATATGAAGATATCCACAATCAGTGCAAGAATGCGGAAAGAATGGAGGAACCTTTCCGTACCTTCACAAATGATATAGATGCGGCCGCATATTATTTGCCTTTTAAAAATGCCAAGCGAAATGTTTTAAATACCGTTAAGGACATTAATAAGAACAATGACACCTTGCCGGATAGGATTTTTAAACAGGTGAAGGATGCAGATCCTTTTTATCTTTTTAGCGGTTCAAACGAATATGACGATATGAAGAAGAGCATGAAGGAGTATGCTTCCCTTAAGGTTAAATTGAATCCTGAAGATAAAAATTTTGAAAAGGATGTCGAGAAGCTTACCGAAGCGGCAAACCTGCTTTTAAAAAACACCAACCGTTATTTGAAGAATAAGGGTGATTTGGCTAAAAATAAAAGAGAAGCCAAGCGTATGGAAGCAGCAAAGGCTGTAAGGGATTTTACAAGAAAACAGCTTGAATCGCTTAAGGAGCTTAAATATTTTAAGAGTATTTCGTCTCTTGAAAGGGAAAATGCAAATGGTAATTCCAATTTGTCTGAGAATGCATTAAAGGATACAGATTCTGCTGCCTCAAGTATTGAATTTTACAGAAGAGGTAAGAAATTTACAAGCTTACACATAAAGGTAAGTACCGATTCTACCGAAATAATACAGAATGGGTTGAATAATGTGTTTAATCCTTCGGGTGAAGAAGAAAACTGGTTTGCAGCCTTAAAGCTCGGAAATTCAAATGATTTCAAAAAGCCGTACACCGGTAATGAAAAGAGAATGGCAGAAGATCTTATTTCCCATATGGTTGCAAAGGCTATTATTGTAAGAGCACAAAGAAAAGTATATCCGGATGGAAATAAGGACAAACCCAAAGCTTTGAAGACCGCTTCAGACAGATTCTATGCGAAAATTAATGCCGTTGCGGAAGGCTTGTCATTTGATGAATTCGATAAAATTATTAAAATGACCACCCCCTTGAAAAAAGCTTTTAAAGAAATCACTCCGGAAAACGTATACAATTATGTGACGGAGGATAACTGGTATTCTTTAGACAGCCTTACGACGAGGGTTATGAAGAATATTCCAGTACTTGTTGCAAAACATTCAGACACCAAACAAAGAAAGCCCGCTAAAGAAAATTCAAATAAGATGAAGGAAAATACCTCCAAGGCGAAAGCTCTTTGACACGGTTCTGAAAGGAAATAAGTTATTATGACTATGACTACAACTGCAATACTGCATGTTGCCTTGGAACTGTGGGGATTTGTATTTTGTCTGGTTGCGGCGATAGCTATCTGGCTTGGCAGACACAAGGGGAATAAAGCCGACTTGATAATTGTTGTAATGGAAATTACAGTTGCCATGCTTCTGATAATGGATGCACTTGCCTGGGTGTACAGAGGTTATCCCGGAAATTTCGGAGCATGTATGGTTCGCATCAGCAATATGTTTGTGTTTCTTACAAGTTATGCCATTTTAGCTGAGTTTACCACTTATCAGCTTTACGTTGTAAAGGAAGATACGGACTTTCCAATCAGAATTTGGAGTCACGCAATATACTGTGTATGTGCTGTCGGCGGAGTACTCGTAATCGTAAGCCAGTTCACGGATTTTTTATATTATTTTGACGAAAACAACCTATACCACAGAACCGGAAATTATTATATTTCTCAGGTGATTGCTATTGTCGGAATGATTTTGGCGGCATATATGATGTTTTATCATAGGAAGTGTTTCAGCACTGATATGCTTCTTTCAATGCTTTCCTATATGATATTGCCTTTGGCTGCAGCATTTATACAGATATTTTTATATGGTGTTTCGTTATTAAATATCGCAATTGCAATATCGATGCTGATGGTCTTTGGTTCATGGCAGATAGACAGGGCAAGGGAAAATGAAAAGCTTGCCAATAAGCTGTTAGAGCAGGAACGGAAGTTAAACAGACAAAAGCAGGAAATTATGATGAGCCAGATTCAGCCGCATTTTATTTTTAATTCGCTGACGGCCATTGCGCAGCTTTGCGAAAAAGAACCAAGGGTTGCACGGGATGCTACAATTTCCTTTGCGGAATTTTTAAGGGCAAAAATAAATGGGCTTAAAAATCCCGAACCGATTCCCTTTTCTATAGAGCTTGAAAATATCGAAAATTATCTCATGCTGGAGGAAATTAGATTCGGGGATCAGCTTAAGATAAGCTACGATATCAAAATCGATTCATTTTACGTTCCGATTTTGAGTATTCAGCCACTTGTTGAAAATGCAGTGAAGCATGGCATCAAACAGTCCGGTCATGTTGAAATCAGGACTGAGGAAAAAGATAATTTTTATGAAATTTGTGTGCAGGATAATGGTATAGGCTTTGATGGAGTCAATTATCCTAAAAGTGATAAAACCCATGTCGGCGTTGATAATATCAAGGAACGTTTGAAGGATCAGATGAATGCAACCCTTTCTTATGAAATTCCGAAGGAAGGCGGAACGATTGCAAGGGTTTTGATTCCAAAAAGCGAAGTGTTAGTGCCTCATAGCAAGGCAAGTGAGCTTTAATATGTTGGTATTGACATTGTTTTCATTGTTTAGTATACCATAAATGACTTTTTGTGATTTGAAGTGACAACATGGCGGTAAATTTTTTTATTGATTTTTATTTGTCCCCCTTTTGTCACCCTCAATCTGTTATTATCATTTTATAAACAACGAACAAATCTATTCTCAGGAGGAAAATATGAAGAAATTAAATAATAGGGAAGGCTATGTATGCGGTGCAATACTTGCGGTGGGAGCTTTGTTCATTGTAACCGGAATTCCGGCTTTGGCAGTTGATTTTTCAAATGTTGTCAATCCTGTAGTTTCATTAATCAACAGCTTCTTAAAGCCATTGCTTGCATTGGTGGCTGCAGTCGGAACTCTTTACTGTGTACTGCTCGGTGTAAAGTTTGCAAAGGCCGAGGAACCTCAGGATCGTGAAAAGGCAAAGTCACATTTAAAGAATGCAATCATCGGATTTGTACTTATTTTCGTATTGATTGTTGTCATGAACTTAGCTATGGATCCCCTTCAGCAGTGGGTTACAGACAGTACCAGCAGCAATATAACCGTTAAATAATACCAATAGCTAAACTATGAATGGCGGGGATATTAAGATTAGTATCCCGGCTATTCTTTAGTTAATTCGGAGAAACATATGAACAGGAAACGCCTACTTACTCTTATAGCGGGAGTTTTGACATTGGGGCTTTGTTTGACCGGGATTATTCAAACAACCTTGGCCTCTGAAAATTCCGCACAGAAAAAACTTGAACAGAATATGGGAAAGCTTTGCTTGACGGAGTGGACTAGAGTGACTTCCAAAGATCAGCTTAAGGCTTGCACATCTCTGACTCCGATGAGGCTATATGCAATCAAAGGAAATAAGACGTACCTCGTCTACAATTCGGAAAAGAAGAGTGGATCTACGCTTAAGCTTACAGAAGCAAAAAACGTAAATGAAGCTGTAAAAAAAAGCGTAGGCTTTGTGGAGCTTACCGCCGAAGCACCCACTGATTACGGATACGTGCAGTATGCCGGCAGCCTTGACGGTGACAATGACGATAGCGCAAAGTGTTATATTTCTTTTGTTAATGATAAAAGCGGTTTCTTAAGCGTTGACGATGACCGCAAGCTTGAAATTAACGGAAACAGGAAAACGGCTTGGACGGTTTTATTAAAGAGCCATACAAAGTCGCAAGCTGATTATTCATATTTAGACAATGTATACGGAAAATACGCATATTTTGTTTCGATATTCGATAATATTTCGCTTCGAGAAGACCCTGCTCTGTGGTTAAATTCTGACGGACTTCTTTACAGTGACACAACCGGAGACAACGATGATTATACCGAATATGCCATGTATATCGGAAACATTACAGACATCACTGCAATTACAAAGGATGTAAAGGTTGGAGCAGGTCAGACTGTAAGAATCAGTGTTGATGGAGGAGTTGCACTGCAGGCAGACTGTACCCTGACTATTGAAAAGGGCGGTGCAGCTATAGTAGAAAGTATATTTTTTAATCAGGGCACCATTAAGAATTATGGCACCTTGACAGTGATGAACGGTGGAAGCTTACAACCGGTATACTCAGACGGTGGGTCTTTGATATGTGAGGGCGGAGATATACTGATCATGGACGGCGGAAGATTTATGAGCGGCGAAGACATGACTATAAAGAAAGGCTCGTCTGTATTAAACCGTGGTATTTTCCTCTGCGGCGGCAATTTCACCTTGACTGACGGTACGTTCATTACCGAAGATAAAGGAACATCTCTGTTTGGCTACAGTATTTTGCCCAAGAATTTCAAATATGCAAAAGTTAATGAAATCAGCGACAAATGTATTTCAGGTGTTAGTAAGCTTCCGAGTCTTACAAATGCTGCACTTGGAAACATCTCAGATACAAGTCTTAATATAACCGGAAGTTCTAAACTGATTAACAGAGGCTCTACCGTAATTCATCAGAAGATAAGCGGCAGTGAAATGATTACAAACGAAGAAAAAGGCAAGCTTTATTATAACAAGTAAGGTAATTTTTAAATGGGAAAGATTACAGATAAGTTTAAAGACAAGGTATCAGATCAGGTTAAAAACATAAATATCGGGAAAATAGTGTTTAACATTATTTTCCTTATAGTCGGTACGACTTTTATGGGCTATTTGCTCCGTGTGCTTTTATCAAACATCGGCTCGATGCTTAACGGAGAATCCTTTGAATGGCATCCCGAATATTTTATGAGCGGATATACCTATCTTGCGGGCTTTGCCTTTATGATCTTCGTGTGGGCGGTATTTTGGGTCGGAAGCGGACGCTCCGGAAGCTCGGCAAAGGGCTTGAAGGGCTTTTTGAAGAAAGGCAAAAATTCACAGGTCGAAGACAGCCCTTTAGAGAACAGCAGATTTTTAACGGATGAAGAAAGAGACAAATATTTTCCCTCTTTTACATACAAGAATATTCAGGATGTAAAGAAAGACGGTGTACCTGTTCGTGCAGTATTTAATAAAAAGGGACAGCTTGAATGCAATTTTATGTCAGGCGTTCACTCCCTTGTAATAGGTGCTACCGGTTCCGGTAAGACAACAACCTTTATAAATCCCATGATTCAGTTAATTGCTGCGACTAATTGCGGTAGCAGTATGATTATGACGGACCCAAAGGGTGAGCTTTTCAGCCTTCATTCAGGATTCCTTAAAGAAAGAGGCTATGATGTGAAGCTTCTTGATTTACGTGACACTTATTCATCAAGCAGATGGAATCCCCTTGAATCAATTTGGGATATGTATCAGGAATATGTTGATGCCGGCAAGGGAATTAAAGCTCATAAAGACAGTATGGAAGATTATCCTGATTTAAAACAGGTCGATGGGCCTGCAGCTCCAGGAACACTTTGGTGTGAGTGGCATGGCAAGGCATACGCGGATATTACACATTGTCAGGATGATGTCACCGTTTCAAAGCAGAAGATTTACGATGAAATGTATGAGGACTTAAATGACCTTATAAGCGTTATTTGCCCTATTGAAAGTGATAAAGATCCTGTTTGGGAAAAGGGTGCCAGATCCATTATCATGGCCACCTGCTTAGCAATGCTTGAAGACAGCGAAAATCCCGACTTAAACATGACGAAGGATAAGTTTAATTTCTTTAACATTAACAAGGCAATATCAAACAGTGAGGATGAATTTAAAACCCTAAAGGAATATTTCGAAGGAAGAAGTCCTCTTTCTCAGGCAGTAACAATGTCGAGACAGGTTCTTTCTGCTGCAGATGCAACACTGTCAAGCTATATGTCAATTGCATTTGATAAGCTGAATATGTTTAACGACCGCGGACTTTGCAGTCTGACAAGTGCTACCGATATTGATCCTTATACTTTCGCAGAGCACCCTACGGCCTTGTTCTTAAAGATTCCCGATGAAAAGGACACAAGACACGGACTTGCTGCTGTATTTATACTTTGCATGTATAAGGCTCTTATTAAGGTTGCAAGTGGTCGTGAGGATTTGTCGCTTCCGAGAAATGTTTACTTCATCCTTGATGAATTCGGAAATATGCCTAAGATTGAAAAATTTGATAAGATGATTACCGTAGGACGTTCACGTAAGATTTGGTTTAATATGGTCGTTCAGAGCTACAGCCAGTTAAACAATGTCTACGGAGAAAAGGTTGCGGACATCATTAAGTCAAACTGCGGTATGAAGATGTTCATTGGATCAAACGATATAGGTACGTGTAAGGAGTTCAGTGAACTTTGCGGCAACATGACGGTACGTACCACTTCCATGAGCACTCAGGCAGGTTCAAAGATGGGCGATGTGGGACTTTCAACGCAGACTCAGACAAGACCGTTAATATATCCTTCGGAGCTTCAGAAGCTTAACAATGCCGAGTCGACCGGTAATGCGATTATAGTCACCTTCGGTAACTATCCTTTGAGGACAAAGTATACACCCAGTTATAAGTGTTCATTATACAAGATTGGAATGATGGACATGGATGAAATCAGAAATCATATGTTTAGGGCCGATGAAGTTTATTATGATCTTTCAAGAAGAAATTCGATTGTTTTGGGAGAAGAATAAGGGTGAAAAAAGAAACACATAAAAGCATAAATTTCATAATTGTTTTGGCAGGTTTTCTTTTTCTTTTTACACCGTTAAGCATTCATGCGGCAGAGGAAGGCGCTCCCGAGGGACATATCGGAGCAGGCTTTGGCACTCAGGATGAAGAAGATTCGGATGTTACCGTAATTTCAAGTTACGAAAATCCAAATAGTACAAGCATCATTTCGACTTCGGGAGACGTGGTTTCAATCGGAAATTCGGTATATTATGATACTTCAAGAAAATTGTTTTTGTACGATACCAAAATCGGTACGGTTGAATCGAGCGTATGTGACGGAATGGTTGTAACCGAAAGTGTCACGGTGTCTTCCGCCAACAATTCAGCATTGATAGTTTTTAAAGACGGTGAGAGGCTTTCGCAGTCGGATACCGGTCGATTTGAAGATACCGGTTATTATGTGGTGCAGTATAATGACAACGACGGAATTGCCCAGTCGATTCTTTCCTTTACGATTATCCCCAAGCTTACGGGAATGATTGATGAATATAATTTGCCGGAGAGCTTTCGTGCCACGAAGATTACCTTTAATGACAGCGATATTAACCTGACAAGCGACATAAATCTTCAAAAAGAAGGAGAGTATCACATAGTTTATGAATTAAGACAGACTCAGACTACGTATACACTGGATGTCACAATTGATCATACAGCACCTACACTTTTGCTTGAAGCCGTAAACAACGGAGTTGCCAAAGGACCGGTTGATATTTCGGATCTTGAGAATGGTGCGACGATAGAAATTCTAATGGACGGTAAGAGTCACAGTTACCGTGATGAGCTCACAGAGAGCGGCAATTACGTGATTACCGTTTCAGATGCTGCGGGAAATGAAAATACGTACTCTTTCACGATTGAAGTTTACTTAAACAATAGTGCTTTTGCGGTTATTTTTATTATCGTAGCACTGATAATCGGTATAGTTGTGTATATGATGTTTGAAAGAAAGAGATTGCGTGTAAGATAAGGAGTTATCAGATTGATGAAGCATAGATGCACAGAAAGGAGGCAGGCAGGTTAAATGTCTTTTATATCAAACTGGGCAGAAGAAACAATGTCCGATGGCTTACAATACATTCTAAACAACACGATTTTCCGCCTGCTGTACTGGATTTCGGAAGCAGTTTGCTGGATTATAGATATTTTATACAGCATGTTCGAAGTTATGGCTGGTCTTGTCAAGGTTACTTATGACGGAGAAAAGCAGTATCTTATAAATATTTTCTTTGGCAACAGTGCTGTCAGCAAGGTTTACTGGGCGATGGCATTAATCGGCTTCGTACTGTGCTTTGCGTTTACAATCATTGCCGTTATAAAGAAAATGTTTGACCTTGAAGGCAAGATGCAGACTTCTATGGGACTGATAGTCGGAAACTGCGTAAAGAGTATAGCTATTATCGGTCTTATGACCGCCTTCATGCTTGCACTTTTGAATACTACAAACGTAATGATTCAGCAGGTAATGTATATATTCAATAATGCGGATGATTTAGGCGAAGAAAGAACAATAACTTATACCGACGAAGAATATGCGGCAATGGCGAGGGTGTTAAATACAATTGGAAATTATTCCCTTAATCCGGCATGGACGAGCCGTTATAATGTTAACAGCTGTTTCAATGATTTCAGAGAAGATTTACAGTGGCTATACGATCAGGGTGTTTTTGACGTCTATTATGACGATGACGTCATAAAACATTCAAGCTGGCAGTCCGAACTTGAAAAGATTGTTTATACGGCAGATTTATCAAAGGACCTTCCTTTGAATACATATAATGAAAATCTTCAGGCAGCACTTGAGCATACTGTTTCCGTAATGCAGACTGATAAGAACTTTAGGCCTATATCAAGCTATGAAAGAACAACTGTTGCGGGCACGGAATCGGTATCGCTTGCAAAGATTCTGTTCTTATCCTGTACCATGAGAGCTGCAAATAATGATGCGTTTAATGAAAATGCAAGCTTCACGGATGCTTTGCGAGGCCCTTATTATACAGGTGATAAGAGTATATATGATTATGATACCGTTATTGCGGACTTTGATATAGGATTATCCACGGACTATTTACTTTTGTTTATAGTCGGATGGATTATGGTCAAGGATCTGCTGGTCATCATATTTACATGTATTTCAAGAATATTCAACATGGTACTTTTATATCTGATTTCACCGCCTTTGATTGCGGCATCTCCTTTAGACGGCGGCAACAAGCTTCGCCAGTGGGTTACCGCAATGATCATACAAAGCTTTGGTGTATTCGGAACGATTATTTCGATGAGAATCATGATGCTTTTGATCCCGATTATCTTAAGTAATGATCTAGTACTGTTTGATAATATCCTGCTTAACATCTTCGGCAAGATTATTCTTATCGTAGGTGCACTTGAAGTTGAAGAGAAGGCACAGGGACTTATTACCGGTATTTTGGGCGATAACGCCGGTTGGCAGGCTATAAATGCCGGCGACATGAGAGGTACTGCAGGCAAGTTCATGCATGGTGTCAATTCGATTGCAAAGGGTCTTCCTTCAGGAGCATGGTCGACCGCTAAGGGAGTGGGAAAGGGAGCTTATAATGTCGGAAAAGTCGGATATAAGGGCGGAAAAGCCGTTGCTAAAGGCGCTTACTATACAGGCAAGGGTGTTGCAGCTGCCGGCAGTATGATTGGCAGCGGTATAGGCGCTTTAAAAGACAAATATAGTAATTATCAGAAGAACAAGGCTGCGGAGGCACAAAGAAAGGCAATAAATCCTTTCGAAGGCTCTGAAATGACTGATGCATCATCCTGGGGGCAAAATAACCATGCGGATAATGTTCAGCCTGCAGTAGCACAGCCTGCCATAGTACAGCCTGTAGTGGCACAGCCCACGATGGTTCAGCCGGAAGCCGAACCTGTAAAGGATATGAATTATTACAGGAATACAAGGGATCCTTTAAGTGCACCAAGCAAGGTTCCTCCAAAGGTTGATCTTAAGTAATATTTTTAATTAAACTTTTTTTAAAGGACAGAACATGAGACTGATACCCGGAAAGACAAAAGTACAGATAGAATTATTCAAAGGCATAAGCCTTTGGGATATGTTGGTGGCAGGCATAGGAATCTTGCTTGTTTTGTTTGTGCTGATTTCGTCATTGCCCGGAAAGTTCTATATCATTACCGCTATTATTATTGTTTTTGTGGCCCTTTTAGTGCGTATGGATACGGTTCCGAATTACCGTTATCTTTTGCAGATACTAAAGCATTTTGCCTATAACAGGAGTTATTCCAAGAGTCTTGGAACCGTTTCCAAGGTAATGCCTTATACGGCCATAAAGGACGGATATATCGAATATGACGGTAAGTATTACGGCGCGGTTCTTGAGATTCCTCCGGTTGAGTTTAGGTTTTTTTCTCAAATAAGACGTGACAATTCAATTGTTAACGGACTCGGAAGAGTGTTAAGAAATCTTCACGGAGAATTTTCTGCAAATATTGTAAAGATAGAACGTCCCATCATTTATGACAATTACCTTAATAAGGAATACGAACGTTTAAGTGCATTAAAGGAATCTTTCCGCAATGGCGTTCTTTCTGAAGAGGAGATGAAGGCAAGGGTCGAAATCCTTTATGATCGCATCGAGGAATTACAGAAGCTTTGCGATACCGAAAAGGTTGTTGCACCGTTTTATTATCTTGTATTATTTGAAAGCGATAAGCGTCAGCTTGATATGCAGCTTTCGACAGCCATTGATGCTTTAGCTGGCGGAGAAATCGAATGTAAGAGACTTAATGATAAAGAACTTGCGGTTTTCTTGCGTTACACCGATGCAATTGATTTTGACGAGCATGAAATTAACGATATCGAGCCGGAAAAATATGCCAATTGGGCAATGCCGGAGACTTTAAAGTTTAATCCACGTACGGTTGAAATCAATAATATCATGACTCACAATCTCCGTATTGTTAATTATCCAAGCATTGTAGAAGATGCTTGGCTTGCAACGGTTATGTCTATGCCTGCCACAAAGGTTGTGGTTAAGTGCCGTCCTATGGAGCATGCAAAGGCCGTCAAGAATCTTGACAGATCCTTACAGGAATTAAGGGGTCAGCTCATGACGACGGGAGTGGACTCTAAAGTCATTGAACTTCAAAATCACATTGAGAGTCTTTCGGAGTTACTTTCTACTCTGCAGGGAGAAAGCGAATCCTTACTGGAAACAAACATTTACATTACTGCTTACGATATAGCATTAACAAGGTCAAATCCTACAGTTACCCAGCCACCGGAATCGATTCTTTCGAATATTACCGGTATGAAGAAGATGGTAAGACGTCTTTATCAGGAACATGGCTTCAGAGTTAACAATATGGAATTTGGGCAGATGCAGGCATTTATCGGTTCACAGATAAGTGCTTATGATCCGCTTGCAAATGACGGACGCGGTATTCCCAGTAATTCCTTGGCTGCAAGCTATCCGTGGGTATTTGCAAATGTTTCCGATGAAGGCGGCATGAAATTGGGAAGCAGTGACGGCATCCCCGTTTTTCTTGATTTCTTTAAGCGTGACAACGAAAGAATCAATTCCAATATGGTCATTATTGGTAAGTCCGGTTCCGGTAAATCCTATGCCACAAAGGATATACTTACAAATCTTGCCGCAGATGATTGCAAAATTTTCATTCTCGATCCGGAAAACGAGTATACGGAGCTTGCAGGGAATCTTCATGGTAAGTTTATAAATGTTGGAAATGCAACCCAGGGTCGCATCAATCCTTTCCAAATCATTACAGCTTTGGATGATGACGGAAACGGCGAAAATAAGGTTACGGGAAGCTACGCTACTCACCTTCAGTTTTTAGAGGAATTTTTCCGCCAGATCTTACCCGATTGTGATAAGGATGCGATGGAGTATTTAAACAGTCTGATTGATCGTATGTATACCAATTTCGGTATTACGGACGAAACGGATTTGTCTAAGCTGTCACCCTCGGATTACCCGATTTTTGACGATCTTTACGATGCCGTCTTACAGGAATTCCAGCAGACCGATAATGAATACATCAGGTCCATCCTGCGTATTCTGATGAACTATGTAGCAAAATTTTCTACCGGCGGCAGAAATGCCAATATCTGGAATGGACCTTCTTCGATTACGACAGATGAGAATTTTATTGTGTTTAATTTCCAAAGCCTGCTTGCAAACCGCAACAGTACAATTGCAAATGCGCAGATGCTTTTGGTACTTAAATACGTAGACAATGAAATTATCAAAAATCGTGATTATAATTTGAGATACCATACAAAACGTAAGATTGTCGTAGCAATCGACGAGGCACACGTATTTATCGATACGAAGTTCCCTGTAGCTCTTGACTTTATGTTCCAGCTTGCAAAGCGTATCCGTAAATATAACGGTATGCAGATTGTAATTACTCAGAACATTAAGGATTTTGTCGGTAGCGAGGAAATTGCCAGAAAGTCAACTGCTATTATCAACGCATGTCAGTACAGTTTTATTTTTGCACTTGCTCCGAATGATATGTCCGATCTTTGTACTTTGTATGAAAAGGCCGGAGGCATCAACGAGCAGGAACAGGAGCAGATTACAACCGCTCAAAGAGGACAGGCCTTTTCAATACTGGGTTCTTCAAGCCGTACCAGCTTCCGTGTAGAGGTACCTGAAGATGTGGTCGATATGTTTGAAAATCCCGACTTTGTAAGCAATTATTTTACAGGTGAGAAGGGTAGCGAGTATTGGGAAGATTTTGTCGGTGACAGCAGGGAGATTGCAAAGAAAAATCAAAAGATTAAACCTGTAACCGAAGAAATTAAGGATGTGCCGACAAGGAAGCATGTAACCTTTACGGAGCTTACGGAAGAAGAAGCTTTGAAGGAAGAGTTAAGCACTCCTTCAAAAATGCCTAAATCCAACGTTACTTTTGAAGAAGTAAAAGAAGAGGATTTAAGCCCTGAAACGTTTATTGACAAGGAGGTTAAGACAGAACCTCATAAAAATATTAAGACAGAGGAGAGTACGCCTTACGTACGTGAAAGCTTAAGTACGACAAACAGTCGTGAGAGCTCTCAGACGGAACTTGTGCTTGCAAACCTTCTTGAAAAGTTTAGCTATGATTCCTTGTCGGCGCAGATTCAGGATGCTGTCAGACAGCAGGTAGCAATTGAGCTTGCCAAGGAATTAAAGGCGAGGGGAATTGATGCTTCTCAAGACAATGATACGGACTTAAGCGTTAAACTTAGTGACGTTAAATTTAGTGGAAACAATAACGAATTCCCTGAAGATCTTAATGTTACAAAGGATGACTCTAAGCAAATCAAAGACATTGATAAAAAAGAATACGAAGAAGAATATGAGTATGATGACGCCGAAACTGAAGTTGAAGCTGATGAAGATGACGATGGTTATGAAATCTTTTCAGATGACGATGAGGTCGAATCTTCAAATGATACAGTTGAAGCTTTGGATACAACCGACGAAAACTTTGATTTGATGAGCATGCTTAAAAAGCTTGCTATTGATATGGATGATGTCACTCCGATAGATGTTATGGATTCTTACGGTGAAGAAGTCGTTGATGTTTCATTGGAAGACCTTGTAAAGTATATTCAAAAAAATATTTATCATCAAAAGTAAATTTATGGAGGATACCGGCATGGATATGAAACTGGTAAATCACGGAGATAACGGGGAATTATTTATAGAAGGGAGACTTGATTCAAATTCTACTCCCGAAGCAGAGGAAGTTTTTAATCAGCTATCCGAGAGATTTCAGAAGCTTATCTTAAATTTAGAGAAGCTTGATTATATATCAAGTTCGGGACTTCGTGCCTTAAAGAGACTTCACGTTGCAATGGCAAAGAAGGGCGGAAGCCTTGAACTTAAGAATGTAAATAAAATGGTTATGGAAGTATTGGAAATGACCGGATTTGCCGGATTGTTAAAAATCGTTTAAGGATACTTTCTTTTTCGAACCGGAGACAAGTAATGATTTTAAGTAAAAATGAAACAGTAAATTCAAAAAAAATATGGATTTTCAGGATAGCGGGGATATTAGGGATATTTGCCGTTTGTTTTGCGTTCTTTTTCATGGGACAGAAGCTTTTTGCTGCAAATTTACAAAATACATATGTGCTTTCTGTTTCAACGGGTGCGGACGGGACAGATCTTAAAAAATTCCAGTATATAGCAATCCATTACACAGATACTTCAAATACGGACAGGACGTATTACATCCTTGCGGATTTGGCAGAAGAAAGAAGCAGGACTATTTCCGGAAGTACTTACGTAGATGCGGACATTCGTAAAAGCATCACTTCGGTAATGGACTATACACTGACTAATTCTTCAAAAGCTTTATTTGATTCGTACTCTCAGGGAATGCTTTATTTTAAGCCGGATTATGATGTTAAACTCATAACAGGGGTTGACTTCTTAACAAAGACAAGCGATTCCTGGACCTGTGAGGGACTTAAGATTTATAGAGTAGACACCATCTATGGCACTAAAGGTGTTTCATACGTTTCAGCAGATACCTTCGAAGAATTCAGCGGTGAATTGGTATTTAAAACAACCGATTCTTATATCAATACGCTTAATTGGACAGATTTTCAATTGCTGAGGTTTGGAAGCGATTCGACCTGTAATGTTACTGCTTCCTCTGTAAGCGAAGACTATGACAACCACTTAGGAAGCGAATATCTTCTTAAAATTGACCTTTCCGACGAGTATCTTGCCGGACTTGAGTCACTTGCAGCGGAATATTCCGACGGAAAAGCTGGCTTTACTTCCTTAAAAGAAGCAGAGCTTATGACTGTCAGAATAGAATATCTTGATACCTACGGCTGCCATAAAAGTGTAACCGTGCCTGTAATCAGTAATGTACTGGGCTATGCAATTGACAAAAAAGTAAAAGTAGATGATTCAAATCCCGTTCTGGGACTTGCCGGTCAGGGAGAGAGCCTTGTTTTTCCCATATGGCTTCCTGATTTCAAGGAGCTTTACACTACAACCGATAAATCCGGAAATGTTACAAAACAGCCTGCTGTTTATTTAACCTGCGGTGGAAAGAATTTGCTTACAGGTACAGGTTTAACCGTTAAAGCAGACAGCAAATCCGCTAAACGTGCTGCGAAAGCTTCAAGTGACAAGGATTCCGTTTCAATTGCGGGTGTGAGTCTTTACAAGGCATCAAGCACATCTGCAAAGATTGATATTTCGGATGGATTACTTAAAGTAACCCTTAATGGGTCTCCACTTTATTATCATGTTTCATCAAATTCAACAGGTGATGCAATCACTTATGCAGGGACTGAAACCAGTCTTTCAATGGCAAAATATGAGACAGGAGACAGTCTTACTTTAAATAAAAATTATGACGATCAGTACCTTATTGAGCTTCAGACAGACAGAGCCTCACTTGCAGGTACTGTTGACAACCTTACAGTAGAACTTAGTTATATGGATTTAAACGGAGTATCCAGA
Organism: Lachnospiraceae bacterium; assembly: GCA_963605385.1. Classification (GTDB taxonomy): domain Bacteria; phylum Bacillota; class Clostridia; order Lachnospirales; family Lachnospiraceae; genus UBA1258. The sequence goes on along the minus strand of CAVCUM010000001.1, from coordinate 252,872 downwards.
GTAACCGATGGCTATGATGTAAGAGAATTAATGAATGTTTACTACGGTTACTGGCCTTCAAGCGGATCTGATTTTGCTTATTTAAAGGGCGCTTCTTCGGGTGGAGTTTTAAGATTTGTAATCAGCCTTGCAAATGTTGATTATTTTACCGGAATTCGTGTTTCGATAGACGGAAGTGACGAATGGCAGATGAGCGGTATGACCATTTATAAGCTTTACGGTCTTTCTAATAGAGTCGGGACTTTTGAAGACAGCAGTGTCGGATCAACCTCTTCGCATGTTTCTTTTTCAAGGGATTATGAAGGTGTAAAGGCATATTCCGCAGATTCGATGGACATGCTTGTAGAAAAAGGTTCTTCAAAGGAATTTGGCTTTACATCCGACAGTATGGTTGAAATTGAAAAATATGACTGGAGCAGCAAACAGTATGCCCTTTCCTATGAAGAAGCCCTCAATGATTTGGGCTTTACGGACGGAAAATATGTCTATACCGTTGAAGTTAACGTAGCAAGCGATGCCAAAGCAACCTATTCCGACGGTGACAGCGGCAGTAAGAACCAGTTCTTTTTCCGATTGCAGTTTGAAAACGGTAGTAGTCCGTATGTGCTTGCAAACCAGCAGATGACATCCGATGGCTTCAGAGCGGGACAGACGGAAACCTTCACCATTACCATGAATGAAGATTATGGAGATGTAACAGCCGTTCACATCATTCCGGAAATGAAGAACAGTGAAGATTACGTTTACGATAAGTTGAATGTTGATTCCATCAAGATAATTCAGAATTCAAGCTCCGCAACGAGCAAGTCATGGACTGTAAGCTCCGTCGGCTGGATTGGAACAGAATATGCCGATCCCGGTGAAGAAAACGGACTTCGCAGTACGAAATCGATTTACGAAGCTGAGCTTGCAAAGATTTATCCAGTAGACTATACCTCCAGCATGACAAACCTTTTATTCTGTCTGACTACAGGTTCCTATTTGGACAAGGAGGGTAAACCCGTAGAACAGTTCCAGGGTAAGGTTGATGTTACACTTCAGTATATCAGCACTACGGGTGAGAGTAAGACGGCCACATTTGATATTGTCAAATATATGTATTCTTATATGGACAAAACCCCGATTAACGATGAAAGCGGACTTTCCGGCGGGGCATTAAGTGACCCTACTTATATGTTCAGAGCACAGCATACCGATCGTTTCATACTTCCAGTTTCGGATATTAAGATGCTGACTCGTGTTGATTTTTATCCTACAAGTACGAACGGCACCAGTTGGCAGATTTCCAATTTATCGGTTTCCGGAATATCGAATCTTGGAACCAGATATGTAAGCGACACTGATGAAATCATGTATACCGGCAAGACTACCTTTTATTGCAGTAATTCCGAGGAAATTAATTTGATGGTATGTCCGAAGAATACAAGGCAGGAAGGTGTAAAGGTAAATATGACGCCTTACATTTTTACCAATTCGGACAGTTCGAAGTGGGTATCTGTTGTAACAAGGGAACCGATTTCCACTAAGGATACTTTGAATGTCTTCGTGCATATGAGGGACGGTGCCGATGACAAGAGTACCTTTGATCTTAAGGTGACAGCGGAATATACGAATGTAAGCGGACTTACAGTTAGGTCATCCGAGCGAGTTATGAGTAAGGATACGTCTTCCTCTGAGAATATCTTTTACCTTCAGGGCTTAGATGTTAAGGAACTAAGCGTTCTTAATAATCTCATTATTGAGACGTCTTCTGACAAACTCTGTTATGCGCCTATTGATTACGCGATGGTTCAAAGAGTTCGTTCGGGAGTTATCATAGATACCTATTATCTGTATTATGCAGGTGCAGATCCGGGAACTTCAAATACTTCTGTAAAAGCAAGTCCTTCTACGACTGGACAGTCTACGGGAGAATATCAGGTTGTAACACTTGGCTTTGGCGGAAGCACGAAGAACATGCAATTGATAGCCGAAAATCGTGACCTTGCAGTGGCAATTAAGTATATTTCCAATGCCGGGAATAACGGAAATGAGTACAGCTCCGCATATATCTTCCTGACAGATCAGGAGATAAATTCAATATACAATGGCCAAAGTGTGGATATTGTATTCCACGAAAAGTACGTAAAAGAAATTACCGGTATTGTTTTGGTTCCTTCGGGACAGGTAGAGGCAGATTTGACGGGAGCACTTGTTGCTACCTATCAGGATACAAGTGAAGATGCCAAAACCGCGCAGAATGTTGCACCTTTATGCTTTTATAGCTTCCCCGGCACCTACCATATTGCTATTAATCAGGCAAGCAATGTCGGTGCGGTTACTATAACAGATCCGGTAGTAACAACTTCCGAATCAACAGATGTTGCGAATGTAGTGCTACCAGTTACCATGACCATAAAGACAGCCGCTGCTGCCAAGGATTATGAGAGCGGTACGAACACACCTATACGTATGAAGCTTTACTACACGGACGCATCCGGAGCTTCACAGGTTTACACTGTTAACGATATTACTAAGGTAGCGACAAGCGGAAGCAGCTTTGCGACGGACGGAACTGCGACACTTAAGTTTATGCTTACGGGAGTTAAATCATTAACTTCGGTTACCTTTGAACCTTACGATACGGATGCTTCGAATATTGCGGGCTGGACACCCGAAAAGCTTACGATTGAAACAAAGACCGTAAAGGGCACAAATACCATCAGTCGTGAAATCAATACAAGACTGTATGAAGGTATGGCAGAAGAGTCAAGAATTACGTTGTCAAATGTGGTGCTTGCCGCAACGGTTGTTGTTACGAATGCTGATGCAAGTAAATATTCAAGTTACAATACCCTTAACGGAGACGTTAATGTTTTGGTAGAGAACGACCAATACCTGCGTGTGTTTACGTCGTTAACAGGAAGTTCTTTGGGCTTTTCGTACAGGCTTGAACGAGTTTCGTCGGATAACAGCGCATTAGTTGCGGTGGCACTTAATTCAGATAACGGAGCTTCAATTGACAGTAATGGTTATCTGACTTTGACTGCGAATACACTTGCAAAACAGTCAGGAGCAGGCAGTTATCAGCTTACCGTTTATACGAATGAAAACAGTAAGCTAAATACAATTGTTAAGTTTACGGTAGAGGGAGAGAACGTTACTGCGGAATCAGCTAAAGACGTATCAAGTGGTAATTAATAGCGGGAGTTTATTATGAAGATTTTTGCCGTTGACGATGAGAAGCTTGCCTTGGAAATGCTTGTTGAGGCAATTTTAGAAAGCTGTCCCGAGGCTGAGGTGGTCGGATTTAACAATCCGCTTGACTGCCTTGAAGAAGCAAAGAAAAGTTATGTAGATGTTGTTTTCTCCGATATTCAGATGCCTCAGATGACGGGTATTGAATTGTCGGAGGAGCTAAAGAAGATAAGGCCTGAGATAAACATCATTTTTATTACGGCTTATGATAACTATGCCGTGGATGCAATGCATTTACATGCGAGCGGATATCTTATGAAGCCTATTACAGCGAAAAAGGTAGAAAAAGAACTCAAAGATTTGCGCTACATGGTTGAGGAGGATACCTTTAAGTGCCGTATTCAATGTTACGGAAACTTTGAGGTCTTTGACAGACAGGGGCTTCCAGTTCATTTCAGACGAAATCGTTCAAAAGAAGCCTTGGCATATATCGTGCATCGTAATGGAGCTTCCTGCACCACCAAGGAAATTGCAGCAGTTTTATTTGAAGACATGGCTTATGACGATCAGCAGATGAATTATATGAAGAAGATAATGTCCGCTTTGGTGCAGGATCTTGAAGCTGCGGGAGTCGGAGATATTTTAGTGAGGCAGAGAGGCAGCATTGCCTGCAACGTAAAGAAATGTAATTGCGATTATTATAATGAGCCGGAGAAAAAACAGGATTTGAATCAGGAATATATGGTTCAGTATAGTTGGGCAGAGTATGAATGATACAGTGTACATGGATTAAAAAGCTCGACGCAGGGTTGTGAGAATGTGAAGTGTTGCTTTTATATGAGCAAGTAGTGAAGTATATTGCGAATATTATTTACTTATCGGGAGGATTGCATGGCAAGTATAACAGTAGAAGCAAACGTTGATTTGTTAGATACCGTGCAATCCTTTATTGCGCACGAAATCAAGTCTCTTGATTGTTCTGAGAAGGATTTTATGTCAATCGAGGTCTGCGTTGAAGAAATTTTTGTCAATATCGCAAGCTATGCGTACTATCCGGATACCGGGGAGGCAGTAATAGATTGCGATGTCGACAAGTCTGCATCGGAGGTTACCGTTGTTTTTAAGGACGAGGGTACTCCTTTTAATCCGCTTGCAAAAAAGGATGCGGATATTTCTCCAGATGCCCTTCTTGGCAGAGAGGGAGGCTTGGGAATACTGATGGTAAAGAAAATGATGGACTACGTGTCCTATGAATACAAAGATGGAAAGAACATTCTGCTGATTCGCAAAAAGATTGGTGCATAATGTTAAAAACATTAAATTTTTTATTGGGAAAAAGAATTTATGAAGATTGAAGTAAATAAAAGAAATTCCGCAATAGGTTTATTTATACTAAATGTTATTTTATTTGTTGTATTGACTATGCCCTTCAGAATCTGGGTTGATGTCACGAAGCTAACTGATATGCGCCCCGTAACGGCAATGACTCCGGTTTTTGGCATGCTTTTTGGATTCCCCGCAGCGCTCGGTTCTGCCATCGGAAGCCTTATTTGCGATTTTTGGTCGGGATATGAACTTTCATATTCATGTTTTAACGCAATTTGCCAGGTTATTTTTGCTATGGTTCCTTACTATCTCTGGAAACGTCTTGTAAGCGAAAGGGGAGGAGACGAGTTTAGGCTTAATCGCGTCTCAAAGATTCTTAAATTTGCACTTGTCCTTTTTATAGATTCCTTAATTATCGTGATATGTACGGGTTTCTTAAATCATTCCTATAATGTCACTGATTTTATTTCGATGGACAATCTTTATCTTTTGATTAATAATTTCGACTCGGGACTTTTGTTTGGAATCCCGATTTTGGTGCTTGGAAATTTACTACAGCGTTACATTTCCAAGCTACAGAATAAGTCGCATGAAAAAGTTCTTACTTTTTCCATGAACGAAAGAATGATTTTAAACACCATTATTACCGGTATTGTTCTATGCTTTGTGGTGGCGGGAATAGTCTATCTTACTAATTATTTGAATACTTCCGGGGTTTTCACAAATTTGCTCGGGCAGATGTTTTTGTTTGAAACTCTTCTTTTAAATATTTATTTCGCACTTGCAATCGGCTTTATGTATTATACGGAAAAGAAAATTGCACTTCCGGTTGAAAAGCTTGCCGAGGTAAGTGAGGGATATTATTTAGATCACAGTTCCAAGGATGACCGCTATGAAATGGTAAATGTCTGCAGGCAGTTTTCTACAAACAGCAACGAGGTAGGGGACCTTGCACGTTCATATATTTCCATGATTGAAGATATTGACAAGTATATCGAAAATCTTAAAGCCGTGACAAAGGAAAAAGAACGCATCAATGCCGAACTTTCGCTTGCATCGGATATCCAGGCACATATGCTTCCGTGTATTTTCCCTCCCTTCCCTGAGCATAAGGAATTCGATATTTTTGCAACTATGACCCCGGCAAAGGAGGTCGGAGGGGACTTCTACGATTACTATATGCTTGATGAGAACAGGCTTGCCTTAGTCGTTGCCGATGTATCCGGTAAGGGTATACCTGCGGCACTTTTTATGGTAATTACCAAAAGCCTTATAAAGAATCATGTTCAGTCAGGCTTGGACCCCGCAGAAGCATTCGGAAAGGTTAATAATCTTCTTTGTGAAGGAAATGACGCAGATTTGTTTGTTTCTTCATGGCTCGGAGTGATAGATTTAAAAACAGGTGTTCTTAATTACGTAAGTGCAGGACACAATCCTCCACTTATAAAAAGAGGCGACAAAAGCTTTGAATTTTTAAGATGTACTCCGGAGCTCGTGCTTGCGGGAATTGAGGGTACAGTTTATAGCCTGCACGAAGTCAGGTTAAATGAAGGAGACGGACTCTTCCTTTATACCGACGGGGTTACCGAGGCTACCGATATTAAAAAGGACTTATATGGGGAAGCCCGTCTTTGTAGTTATTTAAATCAACATATTTCCGATGATGTTGTTTTTAAAATTAAAGGGTTGAAAGACGATATTGATACCTTTGTGGGTGAGGCGCCTCAGTTTGACGATATGACAATGCTTTCTTTTGAATTAAAAAATTATAGGTAATTTATAAATGGGGTCAAAAATTCTTTTGACCCCATAATAATTTTCAGCTATAATAACAATAGTTATTATTGAATGGAGAAAATGTATGCCAAGAAAAGAAACCATTTCCAAACAGGAAATTCGTGAATCTGCTTTTAAGCTTGCAAGACAGTCGGGAATGGAGTCTGTTACCGCGAGAAAGCTTGCGGAATTTATAGGATGTTCCACCCAACCCATTTTCAGAAATTACAGGAATATGGAAGAATGTCTTGATGAAGTCTATGAGGATACTCTGAAATTTTTTGACGAGTTTACCGATAACTGTGAGTTAAGATCGGTTATTCCTTTTGTAACACTCGGAATTTCCTATATTTCATTTTCACAAAAAGAAACGAATCTTTTTAGATTTCTTTTTATGACAAAGAACACTCACGGAATGAATCTTTATAGTCTATTAAATTCTCGCACGAATGCCGTCATCAATGAGATGAATGCATGCAGGGAAAGCGGAGGTAAGCACCCCGAAGAAATCTTTATGAAGATGTGGATGCTGATTCACGGAGCCGCTTGTATGAGCGTCACCGGAGACTACGATTTGACTCTTGAAGAAACAAAACACCAGCTTGAAGATGCCTACAGGGCATTTGTCAGGTAAATTTTTGCGGATATTGGAGCAGTTAATGGACAATTCCTTTGATATTCTTTCCAAGATTAATGAAAATTTTTCTCATCTTTCAAAAGGGCAGAAGAGACTGGCGTCATTCGTGATAGATCATTATGAATCGTGTGTCTTTATGACGGCTTCAGAGCTTGCAAAAGCCGTTGGTGTCAGCGAATCTACGGTTGTGAGGTTTGCGGCAAATGTCGGATATTCCGGTTTCCCTGAATTCATGAAGGCTTTGGAAAACTATTATAAGGCGCGAGTAAGCTCGGTCTCGATGATTGATGCGAAATACGGACATTCTTCGCAGTCGGATGTTCTTAATACCGTGCTTCGTTCAGATATGGAAAAGCTACAGGATACCCTATCAAATCTTGATGCCGAAGCCTTTGAGCTTGCCGTAAACATCATACTTGAAGCAAAGAAGATTTATGTTGTCGGACTTCGTTCCTGCGAACCCTTGGCTCAATTTTTGCAATTTTATTTATCCATGATTCGCACTGATGTAATCCTTTTAAAAACAACCAGTACGAGCGAACTGTTTGAACAGATGCTTCATATTGATGACAGGGACTGTATAATCGGAATCAGCTTTCCGAGATATTCGATGCGTACTCTTAAAGCTCTTGAATTTGCAAATGACAAAAATGCCAAGGTTATTACCCTTACGGATTCTGTTCATTCACCATTGAATCTGTATTCTTCATGCAATCTTTTGGCTCGCAGCGACATGGTCTCCATTGTCGATTCATTGGTTGCTCCGCTTAGTGTTATAAATGCCTTGGTGGTGGCTCTTTGCTTAAAGAGACCGAATGAAGTCAGGGACAATCTTGAAAACCTTGAAAAAGCCTGGAACAATTATCAGGTTTATTTGAATGATGAAATTAACTTCATCAACGATCAGCCTATTTTAAATTATCCGCTAAAAAAAGAGGATACCGATGATTAGAGATGTCATAGTGATAGGAGGCGGTGCCGCTGGGCTTATGGCTTGTGTGAGTGCTTCCGAACATTATTCCGATATTGTATTGTTTGAAAAAAACGAAAAGCTCGGAAAGAAGATTTATATAACAGGCAAGGGTCGCTGCAATGTTACCAATTATGCTTCCTTTGATGTGATTTTAAAGAACATAAACCGCAATTCAAAGTTTATGTACAGTGCATTGAATGATTTTAATAACACCGATGTTTTTTCTTTTTTTAATAATAACGGGTGTCCTTTGAAGATTGAAAGAGGGGAGAGAGTCTTTCCGGTATCCGATCATTCTTCAGACGTAATAAGGGCTTTATCCGATTACCTTAAAAAGAAAAAGGTTGATGTGAAACTGAACACCGCAGTCAAATCACTTATTGTTTCTGATGATTGCTGCACAGGTGTTATTTTAAAAAGCGGTGAGAAGGTTTATGGAAAAAAGATTATTGTCTGTACCGGAGGGCTTTCTTATCCGTCAACGGGTTCGACCGGCGATGGATACGATTTTGCCCGCAGCGCCGGTTTAACAGTAAACGAACCTTCGCCTTCTTTGGTGCCTATCGAAGTTAAAGAAACCTTTATTAAGGAACTTCAGGGGTTAACGCTTAAGAACGTTCGTCTTACTCTTTTTAAAGGTAAAAAGAAGCTATATTCGGAAATCGGAGAGATGCTTTTTGCTCATTTCGGTTTAACCGGTCCGCTTTCTTTGTCCGCAAGTGCTTTTATCGATGTTTCTTCGCTTGAAGATTTAAGGATTGAGATTGATTTAAAGCCGGGACTAGATGAGGAAACACTTGACAAGCGCTTACTAAAGGATTTTGAGGAAAATATAAATAAAAGCTTTAAAAATTCCCTGGATAAGCTTCTTCCGAAGTCATTGATTCCGGTTATTGATAGTCTATCGGAAATAAATCCCGATAAACATGTAAATGAGATTACCAAGGAAGAGCGTCGTAATCTTTTGAGGCTTTTAAAGCATTTTTCTTTATCACCGGTAGGCTTAAGACCTTTTGCGGAAGCTATTATCACAAAGGGCGGAGTTGACGTTAAGGAAATTAATCCATCGACAATGGAATCCAAAAAGGTTAAGAATCTATATTTTGCCGGAGAGGTTCTTGACGTGGATGCAATGACCGGCGGATTTAATTTACAAATTGCATGGTCTACGGGACACCTGGCCGGCAAAGATACACAGAGGCAAGCTTGAAAGTAAACATTAAAACTTGATTGGCGATTCGTATACGAACGCGTGTAAGTGAGTTTCATGTTTGAGTCAGGAGGATAAATATGAGTTATCAGATAGCAATTGACGGCCCCGCGGGAGCTGGGAAAAGCACCATCGCAAAGATGGTGGCTTCTAAGCTTAAATTTATATATGTCGATACTGGTGCAATGTACAGGGCATTGGCGCTTTTTTGCCTAAATGAAAATGTTGATATTCAGGATGAAGAGAAGGTGACGACTCTTTGCAAAAAAGCCGATATAAAGCTTTCTTATGAAAATGACGAGCAGGTGATTTTACTAAACGGGGTTGATGTCAATAAAGAAATCCGTACTCCGAAGGTCGGAGATACTGCATCCGTTATTTCAGTCTACAAAGATGTCAGGAAGAAACTTGTTTCGCTTCAGCAGGAGATGGCGAATAATTTAAATGTCATTATGGACGGACGTGATATTGCTTCGAAGGTTCTTCCGAATGCTGATTTGAAGGTTTATTTGGATGCAGATGTTCATGTTCGTGCGGTGAGAAGAGTCTTGGAGCTTAAAGAAAAAGGAATGGATGAACCTTTGGAGAAAATCGAAGCCGAGATGCGTGACAGAGATTTCAGAGATATGCACAGAGAAAATTCACCCTTAGTCTGCGTTGAAGATGCAAAAAGAATAGATTCTTCCGACATGACCCAAGAGGAAGTAATGGAGAAAATCATTGAATTATTTAAAGAGGCTGTAAATGAGTGAAGTAGTTCTCTGCGAGCATGCCGGGTTTTGCTTTGGAGCCAATCGCGGCGTCGATGAAATTGAAAAATCATTAAAAGAATCCGACAAACCTATCTATACATATGGCCCTATTTTAAATAATGCTACTCTTGTTAAAAATTATGAAAAGAGGGGCGTGAGGGTTATTTCGGATGTATCCGATCTTAAAGACTGTACTCCGGGGAAGATTATTATAAGATGCCACGGTGTTCCGCGTGCTACATACGAGGCTTTGCTTGCAACAGGCTTTGAAGTGTATGATGCGACCTGTCCCTTTGTAAAAAGAATACATAGAATCGTTGAAAAACAAAGCAGCCTCGGAGATAAAATCGTGGTGGTTGGAAACCCAAAGCACCCTGAAGTAATCGGAATCGTGGGCTGGTCTTTTAACGATGCAACTGTAATTGAGACAAAGAACGATATTTCGAAAATCTCCAAGAATAGCAATGAAAATATATGCGTTGTTGCACAAACGACCTTTAATCGTATTAAATTTGAAGAATTAGTTGAAATAATAAAGAAAAACAGTTACAATGTTAACGTTATGAATACAATTTGCGACGCTACTAGCGTCAGGCAATCCGAGGCCTTTGATTTATCAAAGAAGGCTGAAGTGATGATAGTCATTGGGGATAAGCAAAGTTCCAACAGCCGTAAGTTGTTTGAAATATGCGAGGCAAATTGTAAAAACACATACTTTATACAAAGCCTTTTAGACATTAAGGGTAAATTACCCAAGACTTCAGGGCTTGTAGGTATTACAGCCGGGGCTTCTACCCCGAAATATATTATTGAGGAGGTTCAAAACTATGTCAGAAATGACTTTTGAACAGATGCTTGATGCATCATTTAAAACAATACATACGGGAGAGGTTGTAGAAGGTACTGTAATCGATGTAAAGCCTAACGAGATTATTCTTAACATCGGCTATAAGGCTGATGGTGTACTTACAAAGAACGAATATTCAAATGACCCTAACGTAGATTTGTTAACAGCCGTTAAGGTTGGCGATACCCTTGAAACAAAGGTTATCAAGGTTAATGACGGCGACGGACAGGTTCTTTTATCCTATAAGAGACTTGCTCTTGACAGAGGTTCAAAGAAGCTTGAAGAAGCATTTGAAACTCAGGAAATCCTAAAGGCAAAGGTTTCTCAGGCACTTGAGGGCGGTATTTGCGTAGTTTTGGATGAGGTAAGAATCTTCATTCCCGCAAGCCTCGTTTCAGATACCTATGAAAAGGATCTTACAAAGTATACCGGTCAGGAAATCGAATTTGTAATTCGTGAATACAATCCTAAGCGTCGTCGCATTATCGGTGACAGAAAGGCTGTTCTTCTTTCAAGAAAGCAGGTAGCTCTTGAAAAGCTCCTTTCTACCATCAAGGAAGGCGATGCTGTAAACGGTATTGTAAAGAATGTTACGGATTTTGGACTTTTCGTTGATTTGGGCGGAGTTGATGGTCTTCTTCATGTATCCGAGATGGGATGGGGAAGAGTTGAAAATCCCAAGAAGAGCTACAAGCCCGGTGACGAGATTAAGGTTTTGGTAAAGGAAATCTCCGAAAAGAAGATTGCTTTAAGCCTTAAGTTTGACGATACAAATCCCTGGATTGGTGCAGATAACAAGTATGCCGTAGGCAACGTTGTTACCGGCAAGGTAATCAGAATGGCTGAGTTCGGTGCTTTTGTAGAGTTGGAGCCCGGAATCGATGCACTTATGCATGTATCTCAGATTTCCAAGAATCACATTGAGAAGCCTTCTGACGTACTCAAGGTTGGAGATGAAGTAACCGCTAAGGTTATTGACTTCAATCCTGATGACAAGAAAATCGGAATTTCAATCAGAGCTTTGCAGGCACCCGATGAAACTGTTAATGAAGCAGAGGATGCCGATGTTGTCAGCGTTGATATCGATGCTGCTATCAAGGATTCGGAAAATGCCGATTAATTGAGTATTATTTTTGTTTGCGATAAAGGGGCAGTCGGAAGACTGCTCTTTTTAAAATTTGGAGGGGAAATATGGTATACGATTACGAGTATTTTATTAAAGCAATTTACAACCTAACGACCATTGATCTTGGCTCCTATAAAGAAAAACAGATGAAGCGGAGAATTGATACGCTTATCGATAAACACAAAATTGTTGGTTATGACAATTATGTAAATCTTCTTAAGAGCAATAAAGAAGCTTACGAGGAATTTGTAAGCTACTTAACCATTAATGTTTCCGAATTTTACAGAAATCCCGACCAGTGGGAGCTTTTGGATAAAGAAATTATTCCGGAGCTGATATCACGTTTTGGTAAAAATCTTAAGATTTGGAGTGCTGCCTGTTCTACAGGAGATGAACCATATTCCCTTGTAATGGCATTTTCCAGGCATATTCCGTTAAATCAGATTAAAATTTATGCTACCGATTTGGATGCTCAAATCCTGGAGAAGGCGAAGCTTGGACTTTATAATGCTAAGAGCATAGCAAATGTTCCTGCAGAATTTAAAAAGAAATATTTTACGGAAATCGGCGGTTCATATAAGATTTCAGATGAAATTAAATCACGCGTTGAATTTAAGAAACATAATCTTTTAAAGGATTCTTATCCGTTTAACATAAATTTAATTGTATGCAGAAATGTTTTAATTTATTTTACGGAAGAGGCAAAAGAAGAAGTCTTTAGAAAGTTTAATACAAGCCTTGCAAACAAGGGTGTTCTTTTTATAGGAAGTACGGAACAGATTATCAATTATAAAGAAATAGGATATACCAGGAAAAATTCTTTTTATTACGAAAAGCCTTAGCGGGAAATCTTTTGATGAATGGTTTTAGGTATCATAGTAACTATTCTGAATAGTTGCGATATCTGATAAAAAAGGAACCCTTCAATGAGGGCTCCTTTTTAATTGAATATCTGAGAGTTTCTTAACAAATGTGATTTAGTACGTGAGAAATGTATTTTGAAAATAATTCTCTGTCCGTACGTCTTTCATCGGTTAGTTCAAAATACAAATCGTTTGATTCGTAAGAGGTCTTAAAGAAAGGTTCTATTAATGTATTCCATTCGGGTAAGAATTTACCCGTTTTCCTCGTGTAGCAGTCAGACCTTGTAGCCTGCCTTCTGAAATTCTTGTCCACAAAAGCAGAAACAGATTTGTGAAGGGCTATATCCTCGGCGGGGAGGTAGTAATAATCCTTGTAGTTCGCATAGAAGAATTTAAGCTCGCCTTCATAAAGCGGAACACGTAAGGTGCCTTCCGTATTCGAAGCGGTAAAATAAATGTTTCCGGAAAAATAGGTAATGGGAATACTGAGCCTGCATGGCAAATCAAACTTCATAATTACCTCTGAGCTTTCGATTCCCGATTCGGTCTTGTAGTAATTGGCATATACTTTTGTGGCTTTTAAGGTTTCTGTAAACATATCGGGATAAGCAAGAATTGGCAAGATTTCAAGCATTCCATTTATATCGTCGAAGTTATGCAGTAAAAGGAGCTTTTTAAGTTCTTTATCCTTACCTGAAACATATTGATGGTAAATCCCGATTAAGTCTCCACCGGTGTATTTGTCTTCTCTGTTGATGTTTAAAAATCTCTCGACTGTCTTTTGCTTGCAGTTTTCAAGCCTTAAAAAGTTTTTGTAAGGGAAAATTCTCTTATATATATCAAGTCCCGCGAAGTTATCAAAAGAATAGGGGAGATTGTATTCGGTACATTTCCCAAGAATGTACGGAATGTCAAAGTTGTTTCCGTTAAAATGGATCAGGGTTTTAAATGGTTTTGCAAAATAAAAAAATTCATTTAAAATTTCTTCTTCATCGCTGTATTCATCGGCAAAAAACTGTTTTGTATGAAAACCGTTATCGTAGTAGACACAGCCTATCAGATAGAGCTTTGAAGTCTTGTATGAAAATCCGGTCGTTTCAATGTCTATAAAAAGAATATCTTCAAGCGGAGCTATTTTCTCCAAAGGATATTCAAGGTTAATCTTGTCAAGACTTGAATCAATAATCTGCATAGAAACCTCCTTTACATGCATTTATTCTAACATCCGATAATATTTAGGGCAACAAAAGTTTGAAAATGAATGGTCGGAAATTTTTGACACTAAAGGGAAATTATTATATATTTATCTGTGGAGAAAGTATAATTTTTTGAGAAGGTTGGTTGCATATGGCTAAACTTACGTTTAATGGTGGGGTTCACCCTTATGACGGCAAGGACATGTCTAAGGATTTTCCTATTAAGGATATAAATCCCGTTTCAGATTTGGTCTATCCTTTATCACAACACATCGGCGCCCCGGCGACTCCGGTTGTAAAAAAAGGCGATCGTGTCTTAAGAGGACAGATGATAGCTTGCGCAAGTTCTTTTGTGTCATCTCCGATTTATTCCTCAGTTTCAGGGACAGTAATTGATATTGCAGAAAGAAGAGTAGCCACAGGCGGAAGCTCTATGTCCATTATCATAAAGAACGATGAGCTTTATGAGGATGCGGATGGCTTCTTAGTAAAGCCTTTGGAAGAAATGTCATGCGAAGAAATAATTAATCGCGTTAAAGAAGCCGGAATAGTCGGAATGGGCGGAGCAGGATTCCCGACACATGTAAAAATGTCGGTTAAGGATCCTTCAAAGATTGATTATATAATAGTTAACGGAGCAGAGTGTGAGCCTTATCTTACAAGCGATTACAGACGAATGATTGAGGAACCCGAGAAGCTTTTGGAAGGGCTTAAGGTTTATCTTAAGCTTTTCCCTTATTCTCTGGGCATTATAGCAATTGAAGACAATAAGCCTGACTGCATTAAGGTATTCAAGGCCCTTACAAAGGAAGAACCGCGAATTACCGTAAAGGCTCTTAAGACAAAATATCCCCAGGGTTCTGAAAGACATCTTATCTACGCCTGTACCGGAAGAGAGTTAAATTCAAAGCTTCTCCCTGCATCAGTAGGCTGTATCGTTAATAATGTCGATACCGTTCTTTCCGTGAGAAGAGCAGTCTTTGAGGGTCTTCCTTTGCTATACAGAATTGTAACCGTTACGGGAAATGCAATCAAAAATCCGCGAAATTTCAGAGTGCCGATCGGGACACTCTATTCTGATCTTTTAAATGAGGCAGGCGGATTCAAGTGTGAACCGGCAAAAATTATTTCCGGGGGACCTATGATGGGCTTTTGCCTATTTGATCTTGATGTACCGGTTACAAAGACAGGTTCGGCACTTTTGTGCCTTGCTTCCGATGATGTTGAGAAAATGGAGCCTTCGGCCTGCATCAATTGCGGAAAATGTGTTTCAGTTTGCCCGAGCAGACTTATTCCAAAGGAATTATCGGACCATGCGGCTCACTTTAACTCCGAAGAATTTTTAAAGGGACACGGACTTGAGTGTGTCGAGTGCGGATGCTGCAGTTATATTTGCCCCGCCAAGCGTCCCCTATGTCAGAACATTAAATCAATGCGTAAGATAGAACTTTCAAAGAAGAAAAAGTAGGAGGATTGAGAATGGATAAATTATTAAATGTATCGTCGAATCCTCATGTAAGAAGCAAGGTTACGACCGAAAGCATTATGTTCTGCGTAATCATTGCATTGCTCCCTACAACGGGATACGGTATTTTCAGATTTGGATTAAAGGCTCTGCTTCTGATAGTCATTTCGGTTGCATCCTCATGTTTATTTGAGTGGCTTTTCTGCCTTATTACAAAGAAAAAATCCACAGTTTCGGATTTGTCCTCTATAGTGACGGGGTTACTGCTTGCATTAAACCTTCCGTCTACGGTTCCCTTTTGGATTCCGATTATAGGCGCCTTCTTCGCAATAGTTGTTACCAAGATGCTGTTTGGCGGTTTGGGGCAGAATTTCATGAATCCGGCTCTTGCGGCAAGATGCTTTTTACTTATTTCGTTTCCGCAGCTGATGACGGACTTTACCGTTGACGGAGTTTCCAAGGCGACTCCTTTAGCCATATTAAAGAACGGAGAGAGCGTTGATATTGTTTCAATGGCTACCGGAAATATTCCCGGAACCATCGGCGAAGTGAGCACGATTTGCATTCTGATCGGTGCCATTATTCTGCTACTCTTTAATGTTATTGATTTAATTATTCCCGGCACTTATATTCTTGTTTTTTCTTTATGCATCGCATTGTTTGGAGGACATGGATTCGACTATTCGTTTATTTCCGCTCACCTTGCAGGCGGCGGCTTGATGCTCGGTGCGTTCTTTATGGCAACAGATTACACAACCCGTCCCATTACGAAGGCGGGACAGTTCATATATGGAATTATTCTCGGTGTGATTACAGCCGTTTTCAGAGTCTTTGGCGCATCTGCCGAGGGAGTTTCCTATGCAATAATTCTATCCAATTTACTGGTTCCTTTGATTGATAAGCTTGTTAAACCGAGATACTTTGGGAAAGGAGCGACGGCAACAAATGAGTGATGAAAATATTAAGCTGGATGCTTCAAAAAAAGTGCCTAAAGAAAATGATAGACGTGCAGAAATTGCAGAGCTTTTGAAAAATACCTTTATAATGATCGTTATTGCCGTTTTGGCAGGCGGTATTCTCGGCTTTGTCTATGAGCTTACAAAAGAGCCGATTGCTTTGATGCAGGCTAAAGAAATAAAAGAAGCCAATCAAAAGGTGTTCATGCTTGCGGAAAGCTTTTCGGAGTCTGTCCTTGAAAATCATCCCGTAAGTGATGCGGTTAAAGAAGCTTATTCCGAAGTCGATATTAATGATTGTATCGAGGCATACGATGTTTCAGGCGACCTCTTAGGGTATGTAATCGAAGTGACTACCCATGAAGGCTACGGCGGAGATATAACCTTTAGAATGGGTGTTGACGTTACCGGTACTTTAAATGCCATCTCAATTACGGATATTTCCGAAACGGCAGGACTTGGCATGAGAGCGGAAGAGGTTCTTGTGCCGCAATTTTCAAACAGAAATGAGACTTATTTTGAGGTTACCAAATCGGGTGCTGCTTATGACAATCAGATTGATGCCATTTCCAGCGCTACCATTACTTCAACGGCAATTACGGACGGCGTCAATGCCGGACTTGAATATTACAGAGAATGCCTGATGGGAGGTGAAAACGGTGAATCATGAAGCTGAATCCCGAGAATCTCTTATAACCGAGCTTTCAGAGAGACTATATAACGGTGTCATCAAGGAAAACCCTACCTTTGTACTGCTTCTCGGTATGTGTCCGACGCTTGCAGTTACGACCTCTGCAATTAACGGGCTTGGTATGGGCGTTACTACGATGGTTGTTTTGGCTTTAAGCAATATGTTTATTTCTCTTTTGAGAAAGGTTATTCCGAATAAGATTCGTATACCTGCCTTTATCGTAATAATTGCGTCCTTTGTAACAATAGTTGAGCTCTTGCTTAATGCCTATATTCCTTCTTTATACAGTGCACTCGGACTTTATATTCCATTAATTGTTGTTAACTGTATTATTCTCGGACGTGCAGAGGCATATGCATATTCTCATAATGCGCTTTTGTCTTTATTTGACGGTCTCGGAATGGGAATGGGATTTACCTTTGCACTGACACTTATCGGTTCCGTACGTGAAATTTTAGGCGCCGGAACGATTTTCGGTGTTTCGATTATGCCTAAGGGGTACGTGCCCGTTAATATCTTTATAATGGCACCCGGTGCATTCTTTGTACTTGCATCCATTACTGCCATTCAGAATAAGATTAAAGAAATCGGGACGAAAAAAGGCAGGGATATGTCTAAGATTCAGTCTGGCTGCGGAGGCAACTGTGCCGAGTGCAATTTGGAGTCCGAGCCTGCAAAGGAAACCTTAAAGACGGTAAAAGAGGAGGTTAAATTAGAATCTGTATCTAAGCCATACATTAAGGCTGATAAAGAACCAGAAGCAGGTGAAACTTTTGAAAAGAATGTTGTTAAAGAAAATGAAACAATAAATGAAACAATAAATGAAGTTAAGCCAATCGCTGCAAGCGAAGTCTTTAATGAGAAGCCGCTTACAGAAGAAGTGCCTGTTAATGATAATCCAAAGATTAAATCAGAAAGCTTAAGCTCACCGGATGCAGGAACAGAAAAGGTTAATGAAACCACGACCAATATAGATCCAAACGGTGAAATTGAAATATTCGATCTGTCCGATTTAAAATCTGCACTTAAGAGTTCAAATGCTGGTCTTAGAAAACCAGTTCATAAAAGATCTACATTGAAAAAGGCAGAAGAAATGCTGAAACAGGCGGAAGAAAAATCCAAGGAGGAAGAAAAGAATGACTAAAAGCCTTATTTTACTGGCATTAAGCTCCGCACTTATCAATAATGTCGTATTGAGTCAGTTCCTCGGGCTTTGTCCTTTCCTCGGAGTTTCCAAAAAGGTAAAGACAGCTCTTGGAATGGGAACTTCCGTAATATTTGTAATTACGCTTTCAAGTATTGTAACTGGTGTTATTTATGAACAATTGCTTGTCAGGTTTGACTTAACATACCTTAAGACAATAGTTTTTATTCTTGTAATTGCCGCACTCGTACAGTTCGTTGAGATGGTTTTAAAAAAATTCATGCCTTCGCTTTATAAAGCACTCGGAGTTTACCTTCCTCTTATCACTACCAACTGTGCTGTTCTCGGCATTGCGATTACAAACGTGCAAAAAGAATATTCGCTTCTTGAGGGTACGGTAAACGGCTTTGCGACAAGTGTCGGATTTACAATATCAATTGTTATTCTTGCTGGTATACGTGAAAAAATGCAGTATAACGATATTCCGAAAGCCTTTCAGGGAATGCCGATTGTCCTTGTTTCCGCAGGACTTATGGCAATCGCCTTTTGCGGCTTCTCCGGTCTTTTGTAGGAGGAAGTCAGATGAATTATTCAAGTATTGTAACCGCTCTGATTTTGATGCTTTGCCTCGGAGCTTTTGTTGGTTTGTTCTTAGGCGTTGCGGCAATTGTATTTAAGGTTAAAGTAAACGAAAAAGAAGAAAAGATTCTTGAAGCCTTGCCCGGCAATAATTGCGGTGGTTGCGGATACCCCGGATGTCAGGGACTTGCAAATGCCATTGCAAACGGAAAGGCACCAGCCAATCAATGTCCTGTCGGCGGTGAAGAAACCGGTAAAAGGATTGCTAAGATTTTAGGAACCGCTGTTTCCGAAAAGAAGAGAATGGTTGCCTTCGTAGCCTGCAAGGCTCATTGTGAGGATATCACTCTTGATTACAATTACTACGGAGTAGAAGACTGCAGGATGCTTGGCTTTGTTCCAAACGGCGGTCCAAAGTCCTGCAATGAAGGGTGTCTCGGATATGGCACCTGCGTAAAGGCCTGTCCCTTTGATGCAATAAAAGTCATTGACGGAGTTGCAAAGGTTGACAGGGAAAAGTGTAAGGCTTGCGGAAGGTGCGTTGAAGCATGCCCGAAGAAGCTGATTTCTTTAATTCCTATCGATGCCAAATATGCGGTTCCCTGCTCAAACAGGCAAAAAGGTGCCATAACAGGCAAGCAGTGTAAGGTTGGATGTATAGGCTGTACGCTTTGCGCAAAGAATTGTCCCAATGGAGCGGTATTAATCGAAAGCTTCAATGCGACGATTGATTATGACAAGTGTGAGAACTGTGGAATCTGCGCCGAAAAATGTCCGAGAAAGACTATTGAGTCTCAGTATTAAGTTGGTATGCATCTAGATAATTTTGACGATAACGATAAAAATAAATCTGTAACAGTAGCAACGGTTATTGCAGTCTTGATGATTGTAACAATTGTTGCTTTTGTTGTTCTTTTTAATGCTTCGAAAATAAAACGCCTTATCGGAAATGAAGAGAGGAAGCTTGCGGAAAGCACTACCGAAACTTTGGAAACGGTTGATGAAGAGTCTTTTTCATATGAATCATCGGGACTAACCGTCTCGGATCTTGATTTCTATGAAATGTATAAAGAGACCGAGAACAGTATCGATTTAACGGAATCTATAGAAGCTTCCGAGGTAAAAGAGGAAGAAGTTAACGAAACAAATGACGGAAAACATGTAAGTATCACAAATAAGGACGGTAAAGTCGAATGGGTTGCTATCAGCCCGAATCTTAAAAAGAATGATTACGATTTTATAAATTTATATAATTCAAACGGAAAGCTTAGATATTTTGAGGGCGATACAAAGGTCAGTACCTTCGGAGTGGATATTTCGAAGGAACAGGACTATGTTGATTTTAATAAATTAAAGAAATCCGGTTGCGAATTTGTGATGCTCCGTGTAGGTACAAGAGGTTACCAAAGCGGACAGATAAATATAGACGATTATTTCCTTGATAATCTTAAACGTGCTACGGATGCAGGCCTTGATGTAGGAGTCTATTTTGTCTCAAATGCAGTTTCCGAAGCAGAGGCTATAGAAGAAGCACAATTTGTAATCGACAATGTGGGAGAGTACAAGCTTACATATCCGGTTGGCTTCTTGATGGAATATCAGGAAAACGATACTTCAAGAATAGATAGGCTTACTAAGAGTGAGAAGACTACAATAACACGTGCTTTTTTAAAAAAGATAGCAGAAGCCGGCTTTAAACCGATAGTATATGGCACAAAGGAATGGTTTTTAAAGGAAGTTGATTTGGTGAAATTAATAGGTGATTTTGATATGTGGCTTTGTGAAACCAAGCTTTCAACCCCGGATTACCCTTACAAATATTCCATGTGGCAATATAACCTTTTAGGGTCTATTGACGGAGTATCGGGAGATGTTTCCTTTAATATTTGCTTTCTTGACTACACATTGAAGTAAAGATTGATAATCTTATCGGATATCTTTACTTTACTGTAGATTTCCGCATATTCTTTATTTGAAATGTTATCTATATAGTTTTGAAAAAAATTCTTATTGCAGCCGTTTCTTTTTAAGATGTCGGCTGCTTTGTTGTATGCAATAGCTGCTTCAAGCTCGTCTTCATAAAACCCGACAACATAGTTTGATTTGACGTGAATAGTCGTTTTATATCCGGTCTTTAAATTGTTTTTTATACTGCATACACCATAGTAATTATTGATAATCTTTATATTTTCACGTCTGAAATCAAGGGAATCCGAGTTGACAAATAAAAAATCCCTTCCCTCAACCGCAAAGTTTTTGATGCCGAAGCGTTCTTTTAGCGAAACCTGTATACCAAAATCGGCTACAAAATAATGATTACCGCGACACATAATCTTATGCTGGGAAAAATAAAACAGATCATCCATATCAAACTTCAGCTCTTCGAAGGGTGAAAAGAAATAACTGAAGTAACGTTTATGCATGTATATTGGATTTGAAAAATAAATCTTATTGTCGCGAAGATTTATAAGCGTTACATATTTTTCGTATATGATGGGGCAGTTGATATCATAGTTTAAGCAAGAAAAACGATTGTTATTTAATACTTCAGCTGCAAATGCATAGGTAGCTGCTGCACGGATTTCGCTAGTATAGCTACCAAGACTTATATGCTTTCCGTTTACAGTAATGGAAGCTCTGTAATTTAATTCGCCGTTTTTCTTTTTGTCTGCATATACACCAGGTAACATGGCATCCTCCGAGGAATAGCTTACCACAGTTTTTTGCTTTATTCTATTGAACTAAGTTTATTTTTAAGGTAAAGTATTAGCGATGTTTTTACGAATAAAAGGAGCTTATTATGTATTATTCAAGTACACGTAATGATGCAATAAAGTTAACCGCTTCCGAAGCAATTCTTAAAGGTCTGTCGGATGACGGAGGCTTATTTGTTCCAAGTGAATTCCCCAAGCTTTCAAAATCTTTAAAGGAAATCAGCGAGCTTGATTATAAAGAAACGGCTTATCTTGTAATGAAGGATTTTTTAAGCGACTTTACAAAAGAAGAGCTTATGGATTGCATTAACAAGGCCTATGACGAAAAGTTTGATACTCCTGAGATTGCTCCTTTGGCAGAGGCTGAAGGCGCATATTATCTGGAACTCTTTCATGGTAAGACCATAGCCTTCAAGGATATGGCTTTATCCATCCTTCCTCATTTGCTTATTACCGCCGCTAAAAAGAACAATTCGGATAAAGAAATTGTAATTCTAACCGCAACAAGCGGAGATACCGGTAAAGCAGCTCTTGCAGGGTTTGCAGGAGTTAAGGGAACAAGAATCATTGTTTTTTATCCGAAGGGCGGTGTATCCAAGGTTCAGGAGCTTCAGATGGTTACTCAGAAGGAGTCAAACACCAAGGTAATCGGGGTTAAGGGCAACTTCGATGATTGTCAGTCTCAGGTTAAAGAAATATTTAATGATAAGGCTCTTAAAGAGGAAATGGATAAGGCCGGCTTTCAGTTTTCAAGTGCTAATTCCATCAATATAGGAAGGCTTGTTCCGCAGGTAGTTTATTATGTTTATGCTTACGGAAAACTTCTTAAAGAAGACCGCATCAAGGAAGGCGAAAAGATTAATATCTGTGTTCCCACGGGCAATTTCGGCAATATTCTTGCAGCTTTCTATGCAAAGAACATGGGACTTCCGATTAACAAGTTAATCTGTGCGTCAAATGACAATAAGGTACTCTTTGATTTCCTTAAAGACGGTGTTTACGATAAGAATCGTGAATTTATTCTGACCGATTCGCCTTCAATGGACATCCTGATTTCATCAAATCTTGAAAGATTGATTTATCTGGCAGTCGGTTCCGATGCAGACAAGACAAAAGCTTTGATGGAAAGCCTTAAAAAAGACGGTATTTATTCCGTTGAGAATGATTTCTCACTTATAAAGGATCAGTTTGTCGGTGAATTCGCAAACTGGGAGGAGTGCAGTAAAAAGATACATGATTTGTATTCGGATACAGGATATGTAATTGATACTCATACCGCAGTTGCTGCCGCATCCTATGACAAGTATGTTGCGTTCTCAAAGGATGCGACAAAGACAGTTATTGCTTCCACGGCAAGTCCTTTTAAATTTACACAGTCTGTTATGAAGGCTATAGATCCAAAGTATGAAAAAACAGATGTTTTTGAATTAATTCCGATTCTTTCAAAGACCGCAAACGTTGAAGTGCCGAATGCCATCAGGGAAATTCTTAATGCGAAGGTTGTTCATAGTACGGTTTGTGAAATTTCCGAAATGAAGTCTTTGGTAAAAGAAAATATGAATTTAAAGTGAGGTATGAAGGATGAGTGTATTGACACTTGTACTGCTTATTTGCGGCGTTTATCTCTGCGTGATGGCAGTGAAAATGAAAAATTCAGGAATCATTCCGAAGGGGCTTATCAGCAGTAAGATTAATTTAGAGCGTGCAAAGGATATTCCAGGTTACATTGCTTACATGTATCCAAAGAGTATTTTACTCGGGGCATTAATGTGCGTATTCAGTGCAATTATTTTGGTAAGCGATTTTGTTTCCATAAATGCGATTTTGGTGATTGCGTCGCATCTTTTATATTGCGCTTCCGTTGTGGTTTATGCAGTCGTTTCCGTTAAGGCACAAAATAAATTTTTGATTTAGGCAAGTGTATTTAAGTAAACTTTCGTACATGATTGACTATTCAAAGACGAGCGCATTAAGCGTGGCATAGCTTAAATTCGGAGGATAAAAATGACTGATGAAGAAATTTTAAAGCATGTGGATCATACGCTTTTGAAGCCTTTTTCCGTTTGGGAAGATTACAAAAAGCTTTGTGACGAAGCCATTAAATATAAGACTGCTTCCGTGTGTGTTCCGCCTTGTTTTGTAGATCGTATAAAAGAGGCATACGGAGATGACTTAAAAATTTGTACGGTTATAGGATTCCCTCTCGGTTATTTACTAACCGATACAAAGGTTTTTGAGGCAAAAAAGGCAATATCCGATGGTGCGGACGAAATCGACATGGTAATTAATGTTTCCGATGCCAAGGCTGGTAATTTTGAAGCAGTGGAAAAAGAAATAAAAGCCTTAAGAGAGGCGTCTTCCGGCAAGATTTTAAAGGTTATTGTTGAAACCTGTTATCTTAACGACGAAGAAAAGATTAAGCTTTGCGAGTGTGTTACAAATGCGAAGGCTGATTATATAAAGACTTCAACGGGTTTTGGGACTAACGGTGCAACATTTGACGATGTAAAGCTTTTTAAGAAACATATCGGGCCGGATGTAAAGATTAAGGCTGCAGGCGGGATTCGTTCAAGAAAAGATATGGAAGAGTTTTTGCGTCTTGGTGCCGACAGACTGGGTACATCATCAGCAATATCGATTTTAAGAAATCAGGTTTAGAAAATGGGAAAAGAAGTATATACACGTATTGAACGCTTGAGAAAACACATGTCGGAAGTTAATGCTGACTGGTTCTTTTCTACAAGTGATGATTTTCATGCATCAGAATATGTTGCGGATTATTTTAAGGTAAGAGAGTATTACACCGGTTTTACAGGCGAAAATGCATTCCTCTTGTTAAATAAGTCAGATGCCTTTATGTGGACAGACGGACGTTTCTTTATCCAGGCTCCCATTGAACTTGAAGGCTCGGGCGTTACACTCATGAAGATGGGAGAGGAAGGAGTTCCGACAGTAATCGAGTATATTCTTAAAAATGTCAAAAAGGGCGAAAACTTTTATGCCGACGGCAGAATGGTTTCGACCTCATATGGCAAGAATCTGGAAGATGCCCTGGAAAAAGTCGGAGCAAATTTTGTCTATGACAAGGACTTGGGAGGAGATTGTTTTTTAAATCGTCCCGCACTTCCTTCAAGTAAGCTTAAAATATTAAGCGATGAAATTACCGGCGAAAGTTTTAAAGAGAAACTTATTCGTATAAGAGAAGCACTTATTAATGAAGGGGCCGAGTATAATTTCCTGGGTTCAATTGACGACATCGCCTGGATTACGAATATCAGGGGAGGCGATGTGGCCTGCAATCCCGTATTTCTTTCATATATGCTTATCACCATGGATGAGGCATATATATTCATGCAGGATAGCGAAGTGTCCGATGAAGTAAGGAAATATTTTAAAGCAAACAATGTCATCATAAAGGATTATTCGGAAGTAATAGATTTCCTGCTTTCGTATGAATTTAGGGGCAAGGTCTTATGTGACGAAGCAAGTGTAAACTTTACCTGTTTCAAGGCACTTTCAAAGAATGCGACCTTGGTGAATGCAGTCAATCCTTCGAAGATGATGAAGGCCGTTAAAAATGAAACCGAAATTAAGAGGCTTAAAGAAGCTTATTTAGAAGATTCGGTTTGCGTTACAAAGTTTATCTACTGGTTAAAGAAAAACATCGGAAAGATTGAAATTTCCGAGCTTTCAGCTGCAAAGTACCTTGATGCTTTAAGAAGTCATGTGCCGGGCTTCATGGATCTTTCTTTTCCTACAATAAGTGGCTACAAGACAAACGGAGCTATTGTGCATTATGGTGTGACGGAAGAATCAAATGCCACCCTCAAGCCTGAAGGGATGCTCCTTGTCGATTCAGGCGGACAGTACGAAAAGGGTACGACAGATGTGACCCGTACGATTAAGCTCGGTGAAGTACCGGACAAAGCAAAGGTTTTTTATACAAAGGTAGCTGCGTCAATGCTTAATCTTGCCGATGCGAAATTTATGTACGGCTGTACAGGAAGAAACCTTGACACGATTGCCAGACTTCCTTTATGGGAGTTAGGATACGACTACAAACACGGAACCGGACATGGTGTCGGCTATATCTTAAATGTACACGAAGGGCCTCAGGCAATCCGTTGGCAGTACAATAAGAAGATCGATGAATACAAATTTGAACCTGGAATGATCACAAGTGACGAACCCGGTGCTTATTTTGAAGGTGAATTCGGCATCAGAATCGAGAACATCATTCTTTGCTGTAAGGATAAAGAAAACGAATTCGGAAAGTTTTTGAAATTCGAGCATCTGACGTATGTTCCCTTGGATAGAGCTTTGATTGATAAGAGCCTGTTTTCAGAAAAAGAAATTTCTTTATACAACTCATACCAGGCTTTGGTTTACGAAAAGCTTAAAGATTTGCTGACGAAAGAGGAAGCAGAGTGGCTCAAAGAGGAAACTGAAGAGATTTAATTCATTGTTATAAAAAAATCCTAAAATTTTCTTCGGAAATTAAAATTTTAATTGTCATACGAATTAAAATAATGTATTATAACGTCGAATGTTTCATCACATGCTGATGACACAAATAAAAAAAGAAAGAGGTAAAATACATATGGCACTCGATTTAGCTAAATATGGTATTACCGGTGTAACGGAGGTTGTTCACAATCCTTCCTATGAAACTCTCTTTGAAGAAGAGACAAAGGCCGGTCTTGAAGGTTATGAAGTAGGTCAGGTTACAGAGCTTGACACAGTAAATGTTATGACAGGTGTATTTACGGGACGTTCTCCTAAAGATAAGTACATCGTAATGGATGAGAATTCCAAGAACACTGTTTGGTGGACATCCGATGAATATAAGAATGACAACCATCCTATGACAGAGTCTACTTGGGAAGCTGTAAAGGCACTTGCAAAGAAGGAACTTTCTGGTAAGAGACTTTTCGTTGTAGATGCATTCTGCGGAGCCAACAAGGACACCCGTATGGCTGTTCGTTTCATCGTTGAAGTAGCTTGGCAGGCACATTTCGTAAAGAACATGTTCATCGTTCCTACAGATGAAGAGCTTGCAAACTTTGAGCCTGATTTCATCATCTACAATGCATCCAAGGCTAAGGTTGACAATTACAAGGAGTTAGGTCTTAATTCAGAGACCTGCGTAGCTTTCAACATTACATCCAAGGAACAGGTTATCTTGAATACCTGGTACGGCGGAGAAATGAAGAAGGGTATGTTCTCCATGATGAACTATTATCTTCCTTTGAAGGGCATCGCTTCCATGCACTGCTCTGCAAATACAGATATGGAAGGTAAGCACACAGCAATCTTCTTCGGACTTTCCGGAACAGGTAAGACCACACTTTCAACAGATCCCAAGCGTCTTCTTATCGGTGATGATGAGCACGGCTGGGATGATAACGGCGTATTCAACCTTGAAGGTGGTTGCTATGCAAAGGTTATCGGACTTGACAAGGAATCTGAGCCTGATATCTACAATGCTATCAGAAGAGATGCATTACTTGAGAACGTAACCGTTGACAAGGACGGAAAGATTGATTTCGACGATAAGAGCGTAACCGAGAACACTCGTGTATCCTATCCTATACAGCACATTGAAAAGATCGCAAAGAACGTAAACAAGGTTTCTTCAGGTCCTGCAGCAGACAACGTAATCTTCCTTTCTGCAGATGCATTCGGAGTACTTCCTCCTGTATCAATTCTTACACCTGAACAGACACAGTACTACTTCTTGTCAGGATTTACAGCAAAGCTTGCAGGTACAGAGCGCGGCATTACAGAGCCCACACCTACCTTCTCAGCTTGCTTCGGTCAGGCATTCCTTGAACTTCATCCTACAAAGTACGGCGAAGAGCTCGTTAAGAAGATGAACAAGTCAGGTGCTAAGGCTTACCTTGTAAATACCGGTTGGAACGGAACAGGAAAGAGAATTTCCATCAAGGATACAAGAGGTATCATCGATGCTATCCTTTCAGGAGACGTTTTGAAGGCTCCCACAAAGCAGATTCCTATCTTTGATTTCTGCGTACCTACAGAGCTTCCCGGCGTTGACAAGAACATTCTTGATCCTCGCGATACTTATGCAGATGCTTCCGAATGGGAGAATAAGGCTAAGGATCTTGCTGAGAGATTCAATAAGAACTTCAAGAAATATGAGACTAATGATGCAGGTAAGGCATTAGTAAAGGCCGGCCCTCAGCTTTAATCAGTTTATTTTTGCCGGAAGTGTGAATGCACTTCCGGTTTTTTCGTATAAGGAGAAACCTATGAATATCGGAATCAGACTTCATGATACGGCTCCGGGTACTTTCGAGGAACGTATAAAAAGAGTTAAGGAAGATGGCTTTAACTGCGGTCATCTTGCCTTATACAAGATGCTTAAAGAATATCCCTGTGACAATTCGGCACTTACTCCCGGATATGCAATGTATATTCGCTCAGTTTTTGAAAAATACGGTGTCGATTGCGCTGTTTTAGGATGTTACAAAAATTTGGCACATCCCGATCCCGAAGCTTTGAAAAAGATTCAGGATGAATACAGAGCTCATATCAGATTTGCTTCACTGTTAAATGCAGGTGTTGTCGGAACCGAGACCGGATGCCCCAATGCGGAGTATAAGACCTGCCCTGAAAACAAGACCGATGAAGTTTTGAATATTTTCATTAAAAATCTTATCCCTGTCGTCGAGTACGCAGAGAAGATGGGTGTTATTCTTGCCATCGAACCCGTTGTACGACATATTGTCTATGACCCTAAGGCTGCAAGGAAGGTTTTGGATGCTATTCCTTCTCCAAATCTGGGAATTATTTTCGATCCCGTAAATTTGCTTGAGCATTACAATTACAGGGATCAGAAGGATATCTGTAACGAGGCGATTGAACTTTTAAATGAAGATATCATGATGATTCATATAAAGGATTTTATGCCTGCCGAAGATCATCTTAATTCCATGGCCGCAGGGCTTGGAATGATGGATTACACTGACATTATGAAATTTGTAAAAAAGCATAAACCGTATATTCATATGACCTTGGAAGATACGAAGCCCGATAATGCGGTAGCGGCTCGTAAGCATATGGAGAAGCTTTTTGATGAAGCATAATGTAAGGCTGTCAATTTCATATGACGGTACGAGGTATTTGGGCTGGGAACACCAGCCTAATACCGATATGACCATTCAGGGAAAAATCGAAAATGTGCTTTTTCTTATGACAGGTGAAATGCCCGATGTCATCTGCGCGGGTCGAACAGATGCGGGAGTTCATGCCAAAGGCATGATTGCAAATGCCTTTCTTGATACACAAATGTCCGAAAAAGAAATTTTAGACTATTTAAACAAATATCTTCCCGAAGATATTTGCGTAAATTCCGTAAACTTTTGCTCGGATCGTTTCCATGCCCGTTACAACGCAACCGGAAAGACCTATACCTACGCCTGCTACACTGGAGAGCTTAAGCCTGTATTTGACAGAAAGTTTGTTTATGCTCTTCCAAAGAAACCTGATGTTTTACTTATGAAGGAAGCTTCAAAGTACTTAATCGGAAAACATGATTTTGCGGCTTTTTGTTCAAATCCAAGGATGAAAAAATCTACGGTTCGGACTGTTGATTCAATTTCCTTTGATGAACAGGAAGATTATTTGTATATCACCTTTCACGGAAACGGATTTTTACAGCATATGGTAAGAATCCTGACAGGTACCCTTTTGGAGGTCGGCTTTAAAAATATGACTCCGGGAGATGTACTTAATATACTTAATTCGCGCGACAGAAAACTAGCCGGTCCTACTGCTCCAGCCGGAGGGTTAACCATGGTATCGGTTGATTATTCATAGTCGGTATGATAAAATTTTTTTAACCTGAAGTGTTCGGTTTTCTTGTTTTTGAACCTACATTTACTTTAAACGGGATTCCTATATCCTCATGCCTATGTCAGGCCTCCTTTGTAAGTGGAAGGCAGAAGCATGTATGCGGTTACCCACCTAGATGATATCTAGGAGTCAAAAGAGGGAATCGGCATTTCGGGGGTTGGTGAAATAATGAAAAAGTTAATCAGAATATTTTTAAATTACAGTGCCCAGCTTAAAAAGGATAATCTTAATTCTTATGCATCAAGCTCGGCCTTTTTTATGTTTTTATCCTTTATACCGATGATAATGCTTTTATTTTCAATCCTTGCCTATACACCTATTGATCCTAATCTGATTATTGAATGGGTAAGACATGAATTTCCGTCGGGAACGGGAGATTTTTTGGTTTCGATTATCAACGAAATATCCGAACGCTCAATGGGACTTGTTTTTGTCACTGCAATTGGTACGCTTTGGACTGCCAGTAAGGGAGTTAATTCCCTTATGACCGGATTTAATGCAATTGACGACTATGTGGATAAGAGAAACGGATTCCTGATAAGGGTAATATCCGCAATATATACTCTTATTTTTTTGATGGGTATTATTGTTTTATTGATACTCCTTGTCGGCGGAAACTTTATCGTCGATCACCTGGTAGTTCATTTTCCGAAAATTACAAACATCGTGTATACGCTCATGAATTTCAGAACACTGATTTCTGTTGCGTTATTGTCAGTTATCTTTATGCTTTGCTATTCGCTTTTGCCCTCAAGAAAGCACAGATTCAGAGAGACCATTCCCGGGGCCTTTATTTCGGCGGTTGCATGGACGGGATTTACGTATCTTTTTTCTTTTTACGTAAACAACTTTAATGCCTATAGCATGTACGGAAGCCTCACTGCCATCATCGTAATTCTTGTATGGCTTTACTTCTGTATGTATATTTTGTTTATCGGAGACAACCTTAACAAATATTTCAGGCCGGTTATTCTTGCCATTATGGACAAAGAAAATACCTTTGACGATGTTAAAAGTGAGTTGAAGGAATTGGATTGAAATAAACTAAGTTTATATTGACACCGTTTTTAAAGGTGACTATACTTGAAGGAGCACAAGATGTTGTGCTTCTTTTTAAATCTATTCTACACTTTGTATTGATTGCTTTCGCATATGGAATATATCGCGATGTGACCACACTTGAGTCAGGAAATTTTCCTGCGAAACGTAAAATTATTTTGTTTGATACATCATTTATAAAACAGGGGAGAATTGCCATGGGATCAGCAAATTGGAATTTTAATAATGAGGACAAGACAGACTATTCTTTAAAATACAAGCCCATTGGGGAGATTTACGTAATCAAAAAGGACGGAAGCAAGGAATCCTTCAATGTACAAAAGGTCATAAATGCCGTGTCCAAGAGCGCATACAGAGCGCTTACTAAGTTTACCGAAGAGGACAATGAGCGAATCTGTCAGCACGTCATCAATCGTGTAAACAGCATGGATACGAATGAAATTCCGATTCCTGTAATGCACAATATCGTAGAGTCGGCACTTGAAGAGGTCAAACCGATTGTCGCAAAGAGCTACAGGGATTACCGCAACTACAAGCAGGACTTTGTGAGGATGCTTGATGATGTCTACAAGAAGAGTCAGTCCATCATGTATGTGGGGGATAAAGAAAACGCAAATACCGACTCAGCCCTTGTTTCTACAAAGAGAAGCCTTATCTTCAATCAGTTAAATAAAGAGCTTTATCAGAAATTCTTTATGACCACGGAGGAAATTCAGGCCTGCCGTGACGGTTATATTTATGTTCACGATATGTGTGCAAGGCGAGATACCATGAACTGCTGCCTGTTTGATGTGCAGTCAGTATTAAGCGGCGGCTTTGAAATGGGCAATATCTGGTACAATGAGCCAAAGACTTTGGATGTTGCTTTCGATGTAATCGGAGATATAGTACTAAGCGCAGCATCACAGCAGTACGGAGGATTTACCGTTCCGAGTGTGGATTTAATACTTGAGCCGTATGCTCAAAAGTCCTATGATAAGGCACTCAGTAAGTACAGGCGCCTTGGTATACCCGATGACGCTGCCGAAAGAGAAGCCTACGCGGATGTCAAGAGAGAGTTTGAACAGGGCTTCCAGGGGTGGGAATACAAATTCAATACCGTTGCTTCTTCGAGAGGAGACTATCCCTTCATCACGGTTACCGCGGGAACCGGAACCGGAAGATTTGCAAAGCTTGCAACCATTACGATGCTTGATGTTCGTCGTAAGGGTGAAGGTAAGGCAGAGTGTAAAAAACCTGTATTGTTTCCTAAGATTGTATTTCTTTATGATGAAAATCTTCACGGACCTGGTAAGGAACTTGAGGATGTATTTGAAGCCGGTGTTCTTTGCTCCGCAAAGACCATGTATCCCGACTGGCTTTCTTTAACCGGTAAGGGTTATGTCGCTGGCATTTACAAGCAGTACGGAAAGATCATTTCTCCTATGGGCTGCAGAGCATTCTTGAGCCCCTGGTATGAAAGAGGCGGAATGCACCCCGCTGACGACAAGGACGAGCCTATATTTGTTGGAAGATTCAATATCGGTGCCATTTCTCTTCACCTTCCCATGATTCTTGCAAAATCAAGAAAGGAAAGCAGGGACTTCTTCGAAGTGCTTGATTATTATCTGAACCTAATCAGACAGCTTCATATCCGCACCTATGATTATTTAGGAGAGATGAGGGCATCGACCAACCCGCTTGCTTATTGTGAGGGTGGCTTCCTCGGCGGACATCTGAAGCTTACTGACAAGATTAAGCCCTTGCTTAGGAGTGCAACTGCAAGCTTCGGCATTACGGCCTTAAACGAACTTCAGAGACTTTATAACGGCAAGTCCCTGGTAGAAGATGGACAGTTTGCTTTGGATACGCTTGAATATATCAATAAGCGGGTAAATGAGTTTAAAGAAGAAGATGGAAATCTCTATGCCATTTACGGTACACCTGCAGAAAATCTTTGCGGTCTTCAGGTTCAGCAGTTCCGCAAAAAGTACGGAATTGTTGAGGGTGTAAGCGACAAAGAGTATGTATCAAATTCCTTCCATTGCCATGTAACGGAGGATATTACTCCCATCATGAAGCAGGATCTTGAAAACAGGTTCTGGGATCTTTCAAATGGTGGAAAGATTCAGTATGTAAAGTATCCTATTGATTACAATATTGAGGCGGTTAAGACACTTATTCACAGAGCCATGGATATGGGCTTTTACGAAGGTGTTAATTTGTCCCTTGCTTACTGTGACGACTGTGGACATCAGGAGCTTGAGATGGATGTCTGTCCTAAGTGTGGTAGCAGAAATCTTACAAAAATCGACCGTATGAACGGATATCTTTCATATTCGAGAGTTCACGGAGACACAAGGCTTAATGATGCAAAAATGGCCGAAATTGCCGAAAGGAAGTCTATGTAGTATGCGATATCACGACATTACCAAGGATGACATGAAAAATGGTGACGGGCTGAGAGTTGTTCTATGGGTTGCCGGATGCAGTCACCATTGTAAGGATTGCCAGAATCCCATTACCTGGGATCCGGACGGCGGGCTTTTATTTGACGAGGCGGCAAAGCAGGAAATATTCGATCAGCTTGACAAACCTTATATTTCCGGGATTACTTTTTCCGGTGGAGATCCCATGCACGTAGCAAACAGAGATGATGTGACTGAGCTTTGCAGGGAGATTAAAGAAAAATATCCCGATAAAACTATTTGGCTCTATACGGGCGACTTATGGGAGAACGTTTGCAAATATCCCATAGTTACTTATATTGACGTATGCGTCGACGGGGAATTTTTGGTTGAAAAAAGGGATGTTACCCTTATGTGGAAGGGAAGCATAAATCAGCGTGTCATTGATGTAAAAAGAACGCTTGCAGGGGAGAATCCTTTGGTTCCGGTTCTTCACTGTGAAGATTATTTTAACGGAAAGGATATGAATTTCGTATACAGGGGGACAGATAAAGTTGGAACGAGTTGCACATTTTGAGAAAGTAAGTAAGGAACGATTCATACAGGATTTTATTGATACTTTTAATTATTATACCGAAGATAAGGCTCTTGAGGTATTGGATGAGATTGAGCTTCCGAAACGAGCTACCACGAAGAGCGCAGGCTATGATATTTTTACTCCCATTTCTTTTTCGCTTGCTCCAGGCGAAACTATTAAGATACCCACCGGTATTCGCGTAAAAATGCGTGATGATTATGTATTCATGATTTATCCAAGAAGCGGTCTCGGTTTTAAATACCGTCTGCAGCTTAACAATACCGTGGGTGTCATCGATGCTGATTATTACGATTCAGACAACGAGGGTCATATCTTTGTAAAGATTACGAATGACTCAAACGAGGGAAAAATTCTGGATATTACCAAGGGTACCGCTTTTGCACAGGGAATATTCATGCAGTATGGAATTACCGATGACGATGAGGTAAATACATTAAGAAACGGCGGTCTTGGAAGTACTACTAAACCTTAGAAAATGATAATTTTTAATTTGATAATGCGATTAAAAGATGATAGTATTAAGGTGTTGCTTTGTTTTTTGCAACACCTTTTTTAATCTACTTTAATCGAAATATTAATAGGAGGAATAGACATGGATTCTTTTAAGATAGTTACGGATACGACGGCAGATTTGCCGGAAGAGTTTCTTAAAGAAAAAGACATTCCGGTTTTTCATCTGCCTTATACCATTTTGGGAACTACTTACGGTAAGGACAATAATCTTTCTTACAAGGAATTTTACAAGCTGATGCGTGAAGGAAACGTGCCTAAGACGAGTCAGGTTAATCCCGAGGAAGCAAAGGAAGGATTCCTTGAAATCCTTAAGACGACTGACAGAATTCTTTATCTTGCTTTTTCATCGGGCTTAAGCGGCACCTATAACAGTGCCCGTATTGCTGCCGAGGAAATCATGGAGGAAAACAAGGACGTTAAGATTATTGTAGTCGATTCAAAATGTGCTTCCATGGGTGAGGGATTATTTGTCTATAAGGCCCAGCAGCTTAAAGAAGAGGGAAAGTCAATGGAGGAAGTTGCAAAGTGGGTTTCCGAACATGTACTTAACTTCATTCATGTTTTTACGGTAGACGACTTAAACCATCTTTACAGGGGAGGACGTGTCTCAAAGACTACGGCCGTAGTGGCAACGGTACTTGACATTAAGCCTTTACTTCATGTTGATGACGAGGGACACCTTATTAATATCGGCAAGGTCAGGAGCAGAAAGAAATCCTTGATAAAGCTTGTAGATATGATGGAAGAGAGAATCGGTTCTTACAAAGACAAGAACGACATCTTCTTTGTAAGCCATGGCGACTGTGTGGAAGATGCTGAGTTTGTAAGGGACGAGGTAATGAAACGCTTTGGCATTAAGAATTGTATGATCAACAATATCGGGCCTACGGTCGGTGCTCATGCGGGTCCTGGTACGGTAGCGCTTTTCTTTCTCGGTGATTTAAGGTAATTTTCGGAGGAGTTTTATGTGCGGCTATTCAAAAGCTATAAAGCTGTGTTTGCTTGAATATTTGATGCTTGTTTTTATGCATACGCTCTATGCTTTTATCAGCAATGTCAATACAGGAATGTTTGTCCTTGCTTTTTCGTCTATAATACTTGCTGTAACTGTATTCTTCGCAATGATTGTAAAAAACGAAAAAGTTGTAATTGCCCTTATAACCGTTTCTTCGATAATGGCTACGACCATTATAGGCTACAAGCTTGACACATTGGCTCTTGCAATTGTTATTTTTGTGGTGATGAGTACGACAACCGCCTTGCTCGTTAAGACATCTTATGTAGTGTATGTATCCATAGCAACAACGCTTGCTCTTATTGCCTATGCGATTTTTGCTCCGGAAGCAATTCTTAAAGGAATTTCATCGCTTTTGCTTTATGCGCTGTATATTGTTGCATATATTATCTTTGAGATTAATCTTTTTGTAATCATTTATTATGTCAGAAGATACATGCATGACATTGAAATAAAGACTGCCGAGGCAGAGAGCGCAAAAGAGTCTAAAGATATATTTCTTGCCAATATGTCGCACGACGTTCGTACTCCCATGAACGCAATCTGCGGAATGGCTGAGCTTACCTTGAGGGAAAAGGATTTGCCCAAGGAAGCAAGAGAAAATATCGAAAGCATATCAAATTCCGGCAAGGTGTTAATTTCGATTGTCAATGATATATTGGATTACACAAAGCTTGAGAATGGGAATGTTGAAATCATACCGGTTGTTTATTCGATGAGAAATCTTGTGAAGGGTATTGAGGAAATGGTACCCATTCGCATGGACGACAAGAGACTTACACTTGAAACTCATATACAGGAAGATCTTCCCGACGTATACATCGGCGATGAAGTAAGACTGAGACAGATCCTCTTTAACCTTTTGTCAAATGCTATTAAGTATACGGAGAATGGATTTGTAACCCTTGATATTAGCGGCATAAGCGATGGCGGCTTTGTAGATTTCACCATCACGGTTACCGATAACGGAATAGGCATAAAAAAAGAAGATATTCCGAAAATATTTAACAGCTTTCAGCACGTTGATTCGCACAGAAACAGGGAAACTTCCGGCACCGGACTCGGCCTGTGCATAGTCAAGAAGCTTTTGGATCTCATGGGCGGTTCTATATCCGTCGAGAGTACCTATGGGGTGGGGTCAAAGTTCACTGTTAAGATCAGTCAAAAGATTTCCGAAGAAACTGCTGAAAAAACTGAGAGTGATGATGAAGCTAAGAACGAGCCAAAGGTTAATGCTCCCGAGGGAAGGGTTTTGGTCGTTGACGACAACAAGGTAAATCTTAAGGTTGCGCAGGGACTGCTTAAAACCTTCAATTTGACGGTGGATATTGCTTCAAGCGGTCATGAGGGGCTTGAAATATTGAAAGAGCGTAAGGATTACGATATTATCTTTATCGATCACATGATGCCGGAGCTTGACGGCATAGATACTCTTAAGCTGATCAGAGCCGATGAGTCAGAGTATATGAAGAGGGTTCCCATAATCGCACTTACGGCGAATGTCGGAACCGGTGTGAGGGAAATGTTTATTTCATCGGGCTTTAACGATTATGTTCCGAAGCCAATCGATATGAAATGGCTTAATGGTATTTTGAGAAAGTACCTGCCGGAAGATAAAATAAAAATGTAAGGATTGCCGCAACGCGAGTTTAAGGTAATCTGTATCATTTAAGGAGATTATTCAAATGGAAAAAATCAGAACACGTTATGCACCGAGCCCTACGGGAAAGATGCATGTAGGAAATTTGCGTTCAGCTCTTTATGAGTTTTTGGTAGCAAAGCACGAGAACGGTGACTTTATCCTTCGAATCGAGGATACCGATCAGGAAAGATTTGTGGAAGGAGCGGTTGACATTATCAACAATACGCTCAAGCTAACAGGTCTTACCTACGATGAAGGCCCGGATAAGGATAAGGGATACGGACCTTACGTTCAGTCGGAGCGTATGAAGACGGGCATATATTTAAAGTATGCCAAGGAACTTATCGATAAGGGCGAAGCGTATTATTGCTTCTGCACAAAAGAGCGTCTTGCTTCTTTGAAGACGGAAATAGTAGAGGGCAAGGAAATTACGGTTTACGATAAGCATTGCTTAAGCCTTACACCGGAGGAGGTACAGGCAAACCTGGATGCCGGCATGCCCTATGTCATCAGGCAGAATAACCCCACGACCGGCACGACTACCTTCCATGACGAGCTCTACGGAGATATTACGGTTAATAATGACGAGCTTGATGACATGATACTTATCAAGTCAGATGGCTATCCTACATACAACTTTGCAAATGTAGTAGACGACCATACCATGAATATCACTCATGTCGTAAGAGGAAACGAATATCTTTCTTCTTCTCCGAAGTACAACCGCCTGTATGATGCCTTCGGATGGAAGATACCTACCTACATTCACCTTCCTCTGATTACCAATGAGGAGCACAAGAAGCTTTCAAAGAGAAGCGGCCATGCTTCGTTCGAAGATTTGCTTGAACAGGGCTTTTTACCCGAGGCGGTTGTCAACTATATAGCCCTTCTCGGATGGAGCCCCGAAGACAACAACGAGATATTTACTCTTGACGAGCTTATAAAGAAATTTGATTATCACAAGATAAACAAGTCACCTGCCGTTTTTGATATTCAGAAGCTTAAATGGATGAACGGCGAGTATATCAAGAAGCTTGATGAAAATAAGTTTTTGGAAATGGCTATGCCTTATGTAGACAAGACCATTTCAAAGAATCTTGATAAAAAGAAAATTGCTCTTCTTACAAAGACAAGGATTGAAGTTTTCCCAGAGATTCCGGATCATATCGATTTCTTTGAGAGCTTACCGGAATATGATTTGTCAATGTATGAGCATAAGAAGATGAAGACAACGCTTGAGTCGTCTTTGGAGGTTTTAAAGGAAGTTCTTCCTTTACTGGAAGACTTTAACGATTATACAAATGATGCTTTATACGCAATGCTTTCAAAGTATGTAGCAAATAAAGGCGTAAAGAACGGGTTTGTGATGTGGCCCATTCGTACCGCACTTTCAGGAAAGCTTGTTACCCCTGCGGGTGCAACCGAAATTCTTGAAATTCTTGGTAAGGATGAATCCTTAGAAAGAATTCGCAAGGGAATTTCACTTTTAGAGGCATCTCTTGCAGGATAAATATCAGGAAGCTGCAATAATTCACGGAGAGGGTCCTGCCTTAGTGGTGGCGGGACCCGGTTCCGGAAAAACCTTCGTATTAACACATCATATACATCATCTGCTTGAGACGGGCGTTCCGCCTGAGAAGATACTGGTAATCACCTTTACCAAACAAGCGGCTCTTGAAATGAAGAACCGGTTCAATAAGCTTAATTCCAACAAAAATTCTAAAATCGTTTTCGGAACCTTTCATTCCGTATTTTACAAAATTCTTTCAGTTTTCATTGAAGACATTCCACAAATAATAAGCTCTGATTTAAGGCGGGAAATTCTTTTAATTTCATGTCCTGATTCGTCACTTACAGAGGAATATTCTTTAAAAATTTCTTTTTACAAATCCTTGATAAACAAAGAAAAATTCATATTTGAAAGCAAAAGCGAAAAAGAAAGCTTTGAAAAAATATTAAAATTCTATAATTCTGAACTTGAAAGTAGGAGACTTTGGGATTTTGACGATATTCTTGAAAAATTCTACGAGCTTTTAAGAGACGATAAAAAGGCTTTGGAAACAATATCCGGTCAGTTTTCACATGTTCTGATAGATGAGTTTCAGGATATAAATGAGATACAATACGAGGCCGTGAAGGTAATGTTTAAGAATCGAGATTGTACTAATATTTACGCGGTAGGCGATGAGGACCAGTCAATTTATGCATTCCGAGGAGCAACCGGGAAGACCTTTAAGACTTTTACAGAGGATTTTAGGGATGCGAAGGTTTATGAGCTTGTTAACAACTTCCGTTCCAAGGAGGGTATTATTCGTGCAGCAGAAACGGTTATAAAGGATAATCCGGGGCGACTTAAGTCAAATGCTCAGGTTTGCATTAATAAGTCAGACGGTTCCGATTTTTATTTGTGTAAGGCACGGGATGAGTCGGAAATAAAGGATTTGATAAGACTTGACGTAAACCGGCTTAATAAGCCATCAAAAAGCATGGCAATTTTGTTAAGGACCAACCGGGACGTCTTTGAGTATAGAAAAATCTTTTCCGGCAGTAAGGCGTATTTATCCGTAAAAAAAGAAATTTACAAAGCATTTCTTTCTTACTACATGTATTCTTTTTCACATGACAGGGCTTCTTTACTTGAAATATTAAACATTCCGAACAGAGAGATACCGGAGAGCATCCTGAATATGTACGGATTTGATCTGTTTAGCTTAAAAAAACATTTCACCGGAACATATTTGGGCGAGAAGCTGGATGCACTTTTGCAAACAGTAAGGGCGGTAGCGAGTCTGCCAATTGTTTCTTCAACTATGTATTTAAGAAATGCCTGTGGACTTGAAAAGTATTTTGTCGAAAAGTACGGAAAGGCAAATGCTCAGACAGTGAGGGATACCTTTGATGAAATATTTAAGTGTTCTTTATCCGTGGATAAAGAAAAGTTTATAAAAAGCCTTTCGGATACAGTTAACCAAAAACCTTCGATCGAAATATCGAATTTGAACCTTTCTGTTACGACCTATCACCAATCGAAGGGGCTTGAGTTTGATTACGTGTTCCTTCCGGATATCATCGAGGGCAAGATGCCGGGAGTAATTTCCTTAAATGCGTGTACCATAGAGGAGGAGAGACGACTTTTGTTTGTTGCAATGACACGGGCAAGAGAGAAACTTGTTCTTTATACCGTTAAGAGCGAGGGCGATTCCGGGGCTGCTCCGTCGAGGTTTATTGAAGGGCTGATTTATTAAAGGAACATCCGATGGCAAAGTGGAAATGCAACAGAAAAATGATTGAATAAATCTGCAAGACATTAAATTTAGTTAATTTTTCTTGCGAAACAATGTATAATATGTTGCGAATAAGAAATTTTCACAACACGAAATGTAAATGCTATAAAAAATTAATTTAAGTCATGGTATTAGGGGACAAATGAAAAATGCAATTTTTTAAAGAGGGGTAGACTATGCAGATTAAATGCGAATATTGTGGAAGCCTAATAGATGATGATCTTGAAAAATGTCCTAATTGCGGTGCTACAAATGAAAATATGCGCAGAAGTGCGGACGCAACGCCCAAGACCATAGAAGAGCTTATCAAGTGGTATCAGGACAGAAAATTGCCACCCTACGAAAAAACAAGGTTTTTTATAGGAATTAACTATACGGAACCAAAAGCGTTCGGTATATATGAAGAAAATGGGGAGTTTATTGTCTATAAGAATAAGGCCGACGGCACAAGAGCTGTAAGATATCGGGGTACGGATGAAGACTATGCTGTTAATGAGATTTACCTGAAATTAAAGAGCGAGATACTTAATCAGAAGTCACATAACCTAAAAAAATCTTCATCTAAGAAAAAGAAGAAAAGTCTTTGGAATAAAATAACAGAGAACGTTTGCTTTGTAGCTGTTATATTACTTATTATTTTGGAAATTGTAAATGCCATTCATCGTAATAGCTACTATAATTTCGGTAATAACATTTATGTATGCCGGAGCACCCTTTTTTCTTCAACATGGTATGAATATTCTTACGGAGATTATTTTTCGTGTGATACTTCACCTTTTGAAGCTTACGGAATAGACAGCGAAGACTATAAATGCGACGTAGACGATTTAAAATCGTGGGATTCTAATTTTACGGAATTTGAAGACAGCAATTATTATGAGGAAAATCTTAAAGACAGTGATTCCGATTATGATTGGGATTCGGGTTCTGATTGGGATTCGGGCAGTACGGATTGGGACAGCGATTGGTAATCGGTTACGTATTGGTTACGATATTGTAAGTATAATTGGATCATAAAACAAGGAGGTCTACAAATGAAGACACTTAATCAATTATATGAAGAAATTAATTCCGATTACGAGCTAAAAAAGGAGTACATGAAGGCAGTGGGAGACAAGAAAGTCGTTGATTTTCTGAAGGCACACGATTGCGAGGCAACTGAGTCTGAGCTTGAAAGCATTATTGCTGCAAAAAAGAATAAGGAACTTGATGATGATGAGCTTGATATGGTTTCCGGCGGGGACTGCTCGACCTATACCAGTGATGGATATCCGTTTGTTGTACCATATAACAGATCATGCAAGCTTTACACCTGGAAGGGTGGCGACAGTGATGACTCGGATTGTTGTAAGGACTGTTTATATTCTGAAGATCGTGGATCCCTTATTTGCACTCACCCGGATAGAAGAAAAAAATAAGATGCAAAGATGTAAGTATTAAGGAAGTTTGAGTAAGTATAAAAAAGAGCGGTTAGGTCCGCTCTTTTTTTTATAAGACAAGTTATCGGTCTTCAAAGTCAAGCTCATCAAGATATTCGTCGAACTTATCAATTACTTCATCAAGCTCGTCGTCATCCTCGATGTATGAAAGCGTCGGCTCCTCATTGGGGTCGTTGGGATTTTCTGAGTAACCGTAAAACCAGACATCGTCTCCGTCAGCATTTCCTTCCTCATCTAAGGGCTGAAGCGCGATATAGTCTTTATCTCGCACAGTTAAAATCGTAAGAATCGAACAAACAACGGTTCTTCCGTCATCAAGGTTTAAAGAAACCGTCATTTCTTCATCCATTTCATCATTAAAATCTTCAGGTGTAAATTCAGACATAGGTGGTATCCTTTCTTTTTTTATAATTGTAAAAAAAACACAAGAGGATTTCAAGATATGTTATAATAAAACCGATTTTAATTCGGAGGTGCCATGGATATACTGATTTCAAAGACGGAATTTAAAGGCTTCGGGATAAGGAAAAAGAAAGACGGTATATATTTGTGCGCTTCCTTTGATTTTCTTAATAAAGCCGGATTAAACATTTACGATTACCAAAGCGGAAAGCTTCTTGCATCGATTGAAATTCCGAAGACTTTTTTCATCGGAGACGTGGCCTGCGTTTTCATAAAGGGAATAAAAAATGATTTCGGATATAAGTTTTTTTCTGATGAAAAAGAAAGTTACGATCCGTATGCAAGAGGATTTGATTTATCGCTTGATTTGTGCGTCTTTAAATTAAATACAAGTGCTACTTTCTTTGAGAATGACTTTAAACCTGTCATAAAGCCGGAAGATATGGTCATTTACGAAACAAATGTCCGGGCCCAAACGATGGCAGACCCTTTGATAAAGAAAAACAATGGTACCTTTAGGGCTTTGGAAAAGAAAATTCCTTATTTTAAAGGCTTGGGCGCAACTTCCCTTATGCTGATGCCGATTTATTCGATTTTACCGGGAAAGACCGATTACAGAGATGTACCTAAAGAAAATAAAGATAATCTTTGGGGCTTTGGAAATGGACTTCATTTTTCGCTGAAAGAAGAGCTTTTTGCTTTGGCAAATCATGAGTATGAGCTTAA
This sequence comes from Lachnospiraceae bacterium, assembly GCA_963605385.1. Taxonomy (GTDB): domain Bacteria; phylum Bacillota; class Clostridia; order Lachnospirales; family Lachnospiraceae; genus UBA1258. The sequence continues at coordinate 210,497 of CAVCUM010000001.1, read as the reverse complement.
ACATTTTATTTATACACTTCATAAAGAGGGACTTGAAATAATACTCATGATGGAATTTCATGAGACCAATTCGATTGAGTACATCCTGTCTGTTCTAAAATATTATCTATTAAATTTCCATATTGACGGGTTTAGATTCATAGGCGGAGGCTTTGACTTTTATCAGATTGCATCACACCCGTTATTTAAGAACACAAAGCTGTTTTTTAATAATTTTGATTTTTCAAGTTTCAGACCTTTAGGTAATTTCAAGTTTAAGAATCTGATTTGCGTTGATGAGGACTTTCTCGTTAATTCAAGACGTTTCTTAAAGGGTGACGAGGACTGCGTAAGGCTTATGAGCTATTCAATGCGGGAGAATCATAAGTATTTTTCAAAGATACGCATGATTACCGATTTTTCAGGCTTTACGCTTTACGATCTCGTATCCTACAACGTCAAGCATAATGAGGCAAACGGCGAAGCAAATTCCGACGGAACGGATTACAATTTCAGTTGGAACTGTTCGGTTGAAGGTGATACTAAGTCGAGAAAGGTAAAGAGTCTCAGGGAAAGGCAGATTAGGAATGCTTTTCTGCTTTCTTTTCTTTCACAGGGGATTCCGCTTTTGAGAGGCGGAGATGAGTGCTTAAATACTCAGAGCGGGAATAATAATCCCTACTGTCAGGACAATGAAACGGGCTGGATTACCAAAGGAAATTCTAAGGCTTCAAGAGAGCTTACTGCTTTTACAAAGAATCTGATCGCTTTTAGGAAACGGCATGTTATTTTACATCAGACAAAGGAGCTTCAGCTGTTTGACTATATGTCCGTCAAGGTGCCTGATGTTTCTTATCACAGCAAGGATGCTTTCAAGCTTGATGCTTTGCCTTCGTCACGTTCTTTTGGCATGCTTTACTATGGCGACTATGCAAAGCAGTACACAGGCTGCAGGGAGCCTTCAATCTACATCATTTACAATATGAATTGGGAGAAAGAAAGCTTTGCACTTCCCCTTAAGAAGGAGATGAGACAATGGAAGCTTTTATACTCGACGGACGGTTCTACGGATTCTTCTTTTGATGAGGAAAATGCTAAAGCTTTATCTGGCAAGTTTTATGAAGCGGCCGGTAGAAGCGTATCGATTTTACTGTTAGATTAGCTAATAATTATTTATATAAAGGAGATTTTTAAAGTGGACAATGAAAAGAAGATTATATTAACAGGGGACAGACCTACAGGAAAGCTTCATTTGGGGCATTACGTAGGCTCGCTAAAGCGCAGGGTGGAAATGCAGAACAGCGGTGAATATGATTCCATTAATATCCTGATTGCCGACGATCAGGCACTCACGGACAACGCAGACAACCCCGGAAAGATCAGGGACAATATTATAAACGTAGTACTTGACTACCTTTCGGTCGGAATTGACCCCGCAAAGACAACTATTTGCATCCAGTCGACACTTCCTGCACTTCATGCACTTACTTTTTACTATATGAATCTTGTGACAACGGCTCGACTTTCGAGAAACCCTACCGTTAAGAGTGAAATTGCAATGCGCGGTTTTGCAGACGAAGGACTTCCTGTAGGTTTCTTTGCGTACCCCGTTTCACAGGCCGCAGATATAACGGCATTTAACGCAAACGTTGTTCCCGTAGGTGAAGACCAGCTTCCCATGCTTGAGCAGACAAGAGAAATCGTTGAAAAGTTCAATAAAGTCTATGGCGATACTCTTGTATTACCAAAGGCTTTTATTCCGGAAAACGAGACACAGAGAAGGCTTCCGGGAGTTGACGGAAAGGCAAAGATGAGTAAGTCGCTCGGAAACTGTATTTATTTGTCCGATGATTCAAAGACTATCAAAAAGCAGGTAAACGGCAAAATGTTTACGGATCCGACACACCTTCGTATCGAGGATCCTGGTCATACTGAAGGAAACGTAGTATTTACCTATCTTGACGCTTTTTCAAACGATGATTTGTTTAAGGAGTATCTGCCTGAATATTCCTGCCTTGAGGAGATGAAGGAACATTATCGTAAGGGAGGACTCGGCGATGGCACCTGCAAGAAGTTTTTAATAAACGTTCTTGAGGAAATTTTAAGCCCCATCCGCGAAAAACGTGCGTACTGGGAAGGGAATATCGATGAAGTATACGATATCCTTTTAGAAGGCTCAAAGAAAGCGCGTGCAGTTACAGATGAAACTCTTGAAAGAGTAAGAAGCGCAATGCGCATCGACTATTTCAAGGACAGGTCAATCATTGACGATTGGAAGGAGCTTGTGAAGAATAAGTAGTTGTTAGTTATTGCCTGAATTTGTCATTACAGTAAAAGTACATCCTGGGGGGATGTACTTTTTTTATATAAAATTGCGTTGTTAATCCTTACACAGAAAAAGCGATATATGTCTATGATGTGAGGCTTTACTAAAAGGCGTATCTCGTTTTTGCGACTACGCTTAGTGCGTGAGTTTTGCAAGCTAAACTCATTTTGATGTCAATTTGAACGTTTCTAAACAAAAAGTTTAGAAATATCTAATTTCCTATTGCATTTCTATACTGAATGTGATAAACATATATCGTTTGGTTTATGAAAAATAAGCAAAAAGTTTAGTATCACGAAACAGCCCTTGGGAGGAGGCTTGTCTTGAATATCGGACACAAGATAAAACAATTACGTATTCAGAAAAATCTGACGCAGGAGGAGCTTGCGTCAAGATGCGAGCTTACAAAGGGCTTTTTAAGCCAGCTTGAGAATGATATTTCTTCACCGTCGATAGCAACTCTTGAAGATATTTTGGAGGCACTCGGAAGTTCCTTACCTGAGTTTTTCAATGAAGAAAAGCAGGTTCAGACAGTATTTAAGAAAGCGGACTTTTTTGAGGACGAAAAAGAAAACTATACGATATCCTGGATTGTACCGAATACTCAGAAGAATGAGATGGAACCCATTCTTTTGACGCTTCATGAAGGAGGGGAGAGCTTTGAAATGCAGCCTCATTCCGGCGAAGAATTTGGATATGTACTTGAGGGTACTATTGTTCTTGAACTTGGCGACAGGAAACAAACTGTTCATAAGGGTGAAACCTTTTATCTAACAGGTAAAGAGTTTCACAAGATTATAAATGTAAACAAGAAGGATGCGCGGGTTATCTGGGTTTCGACCCCACCGCTGTTTTAGGAGGAAGCAATGCACAAGCTTATTCAGTTTCAGAATATTGTCAAGGAATTTGACGGGCAGCTCGTATTGAAGGGCATTAATTTGGATATATATGAGAATGAGTTCGTAACCTTGCTCGGTCCCTCCGGCTGCGGAAAAACAACACTTTTGAGAATTCTCGGTGGTTTCTTGGAGCCAAACGAAGGAAAGGTTATCTTCAATGATGAGGACATTACCCTTGTGCCTCCTTATAAACGCGATTTAAATACCGTATTTCAGAAATATGCGCTTTTTCCGCATATGAACGTTTATGACAATATCGCATTCGGCCTTCGTATTAAAAAAGAGCCTGAGGACATTATCGCTCAGAAGGTTGTGCGTATGCTAAAGCTTGTAGGACTTGATGAGTATGGAAAAAGAAGCGTTAACGAGATGTCCGGCGGACAGCAGCAGAGAGTTGCAATTGCAAGAGCTCTTGTAAATGAGCCTAAGGTTTTGCTGCTTGATGAACCCTTAGGTGCACTTGACCTTAAGCTCAGAAAGGAAATGCAGCATGAGCTTAAAAAGATACAGAGAGAGGTCGGAATTACCTTTATCTATGTAACTCACGATCAGGAAGAAGCTCTTACCATGTCTGACAAAATTGTTATCATGCGTGCGGGTGAAATTCTTCAAATCGGTACACCGATGGATATATATAACGAGCCTGCCAACAGGTACGTTGCGGACTTTATAGGAGCAAGCAATATAGTTGACGGAATAATGGTTGAAGATCGTAAGGTAATTTTTGAAGATAAGACCTTCGAGTGTGTCGATGCCGGATTTTCAAAGAATGAACCCGTCGATGTGGTAATCAGACCAGAGGATCTTGAAATCGTGGCACCTAATGCCGGCAATCTTAAGGGAATAGTTAAATCCGTTTTATTTAAGGGAGTTCATTACGAAACGATAGTCGAGACAAAAGCAGGTACAAGCATTACGGTTAAGATGAATGTTTCTTTAGACAAGCCTGTATTTAATGCCGAGGCAAATGAAAAAATGAGTGCCAATGATTTCTATGTGGATTTATCAGATCTTGAAGATCTGACAGACACATTTATCATTGACAGAGCCGATGCGCAGGCATGGAATCCGGATACGGACGAAAGAGTTTCGATTCACAGGGTTTTATATGATGTGAAGTCTGAATATGGTGAATATCCCGTTACTTTTGAAACGGCAAACGGTACAAGCGTTTCGGTTAAAATGATAGTCAATGAGGAAAACAGAGTCGTAAGTACCGAATATGAAGAGGAAATTTATGCCGTTAATTTCTTTAAGAAGGCAGATGAACTTTCCGAAAGCATTGCTCTTGAAACCGACTTAAAGACCTGGGCGAATGCTTCCGCGTGGAGTCTCGAGGATTCAAATCCGGTAACGATAACTGATGTTATTTATGATTTTGATCCTGAGAATATTACTCCGGGTGTTTACAATGTTACCTTTAAAACCGACGGTTATGAGTACAAGGTTGATACCACGAAAGAAACAAAGGTAGGCGATCAGGTTGGACTTAGGTTTACACCGGATGCTATTCACATTATGAGTAAGTCAAATTTCTAAGGAGAAGCCATGAAACAATTTAGAAAAATGGTATATCCGTACGTGGTATGGAGTGCCGTTATGATATTGGTGCCGATGCTCCTGATATTGTTTTATGCTTTTACGATAGAAGGTAACTCGGTCACAAAGGTTGTATTCAGCCTTTCGAATTTTAAAAGGTTTTTGACGGATAAGGATTTTTTGAGTGTTCTCGGCCGTTCCTTGAGAATTGCACTTGAGACGACAGTTGTATGCTTACTGATTGGATATCCTGCAGCATACATAATCGCCAAATTTTCCGAAAACGTAAAAATAAGATGGGTTCTTTTGATTACCTTTCCCACATGGATTAATATGCTGGTTCGTACCTATGCATGGACCGGAATCTTACAGGAAGACGGAATCATAAACAGTATTCTTTCTTTATTTGGAGCAGGCCCCGTGGAGTTCCTTTATACGGACTTTGCGGTAATACTCGGAATGGTATATAACTTTTTACCGTTTATGATTATTCAGATTTATACGTCTCTTACCAAGATGGATTATTCACTGATAGAGGCGGCAAACGATCTTGGAGCTACCCCTGCGAAGGCTTTTTTACGAGTAACGTTTCCTTTGTCAGTTCCGGGAATAATCAGTGGTATAACGCTTGTTTTTTTACCTTCCGTATCAAGCTTCTGCATACCAAGGATGCTCGGAGGCGGTTCATATGTAATGGTGGGTACACTGATTGAATCTCAGTTTCTGACGGCAGGAGACTGGAACTTCGGAAGTGCCGTTTCATTTATAATGGCAATTATTATCATGGTTTCAATGTTTATCACTAAGAAGGTAGACAAAGGAGAAGCCTTAGAGGGGGTGAAGAATTGATGAAAGTTAAGAAGCACGCAGGACGAAACTTTTTCATGGTGCTTTTGCTTGTCTTTCTTTATGCACCGATTCTCTACACGATAGTTTTCTCGTTTAATGAAGGGAAATCACTTACAAAGTTTTCCGGCTTTTCACTTAAATGGTACGAGAAAATGTTTCAGTCGGATACCATGATGGAAGCATTAATTGTGACGATTCTTTGCGCAGTGCTTGCTACAGTAATATCAACTGTTGCAGGTACGATTACCGCAATAGGACTTTCCAAATCGAGAAAGGTTATGAAGAATGTGGTGGAGCAGATTAACCAGCTGCCGATTATGAATCCTGAAATCGTAACTGCAATCGGATTGCTCATGCTGTTCTCGGCTTTGCACATTCAAAAGGGCTTCTTTACGATGCTCCTTGCACATATAATGTTTTGCATACCATACGTTATTTTAAGTATAATGCCGCGAATCAGGAGACTAAATCCGAATCTTGCCGAAGCTGCAATGGATCTCGGCGCTACACCCTTTCAGGCACTTACAAAGGTAATTGTTCCACAATGTATGCCGGGGATTATTTCGGGTGCACTCATTGCCTTTACGATGTCATTTGATGATTTCGTGATTTCATACTTTGTAACAGGAAACGGGGTTTCTAATATTTCGATTTTGGTATATACGGAATCTCGAAGAATTAATCCTTCAATAAATGCCTTGTCTACACTTGTTGTTTTAATCATCACGGTTTGCTTGACGCTTGCAAATGTGGTGCCTATGCTAAAGGATAGGAAAAAGAAAGAAGAAATATCATATTAAGGAGATTGAAATGAAAAAGAATTTTTTGATTTGTTTATTGCTTGCATCGATTGCAGGTGTGCTTTCCGGATGTGGGAACAAGGAAACTTTAAAGATTTACCTTCCCGGTGAATATATGAGTGAACAGCTTGTGCCGGATTTTGAAAAGGAATATAACTGCAATGTAGAAGTGGAGCTTTTTGAAACAAACGAGATGATGTACACAAAAATCAGTGCGGGAGATGTATATGATGTGCTGATTCCATCAGACTATATGATTCAGAGGCTTATGAATGAAGATTATCTTGAAGAGCTTGATATGACCAGGCTTTCAAATTATTCTGAGATTACGTCCACGCTTTTATCTGCTCCTTACAATAATTACGATCCGTCAAATTTATATTCGGTACCATATTTTTGGGGCTCGGTAGGTATTGTTTACGATAAGACAATTGTGTCCGAAGATGATATCAAGGCAAAGGGCTACGAAATCTTTAAGGATACGAATTATAAAGACAATCTTTATATGTATGATTCCGAAAGAGATGCCTTCATGGTCGCTTTCAAGGCTTTGGGCTATTCCATGAACACAAATGATGAGGCGGAAATTAATGCTGCCTATGAGTGGTTAGTTGAAATGAATAAAACTATGAGTCCCATTTTTGTAACCGATGAGGTAATTGACAACATGGCTCAGGGACGTAAGGCCTTGGCTTTGGTTTACAGCGGAGATGCGGCTTATATTCTCGGTGAAAATGAAAATATGTCCTATTACGCACCGGAATGCGGTACAAATGTATGGGTTGACGCAATGGTAATTCCGAAGAATGCGGAGAATAAAGAGCTTGCGTATAAGTTTATTGATTTTGTGATAAGCTATGATGAGGCATATGCAAACACTGAGGAAATCGGATATGCATCCGTAAGACAGGATATTTTAGATGAGGTAACTGCTGCTGATGGCATCTATTATGACAATGAAGCCTACCTGCCGAGAGAGGGTTACGACAAGGATGAAGTCTTCAATGATGATGAATTTTTAAGAAAGAAGCTTTCGGAGCTTTTGATAAAGGTTAAGGCAAGCAAATAATAGCAAGCGTTATTAAAAATGAGATAAATTACTATATAAAAAATACCCGGTGTTTTTACACCGGGTATTATAATGCGAGATATTAGTTGAATAAATTTTATTTTGCAAGCTTATGGAAGATAATGCAGTTTGGCTTTTCGACCCTCATTTCGGGACCATTCATGACTAAAGTCTTTTTTTCGACATCAACGGAGAAGAAGGTTAAAGTGTCCGATTCATGATTGCAGGATACTAGATGTTTGCCATCGGGGAAAAGAGCGGCATCCTTTGGATAGTCACCGCTTATAGGAAGACAGAAGAGCTTTTCAAGAGTTCCATCTTCTAAAATCTTAAAAAGACATACGCTGTTGTCGCCTGCATTGGAGGCTATAATGTATTTAAAGTCTTCCGATATATTAAGTGCGCTCGATGCTGACCCCTGGGTGTGATAAGCATTCAGGGTAGGAATAGACTGAATCTGCTCAAATGAAGGATTACCGTGGGCAATATTGGTATAGGTATATACATCGATACTGTTCTTTAACTCGTGGATGATATAGAGGTACTTACCGTCCTTTGAAAATTTAATGTGTCTCGGAGCGGACTCCTGATCGGAACGGATGATGTCACAAAGCTTTATTTTTCCGGTTGTATGATTTAAATCATAAACGTTTACATGGTCCATACCGAGATCGGCTGCAAGCAGGTACTGATTGTCGCGCGTCATCTTTACACAGTTAACGTGAGGGCGGTAGTTACGGTCAGACACGGTTCCCATTCCCTTTAAGAATACTTCGTCTGTAATCTCACCGATAGAACCGTCGTCTTTTAGCCTTAATACTGTTATTTTTCCATCGTGATAGCCTGCGACAAATAAAAATTTATCGTCATAGGAAGTCGATAGATAGCAGCCGCGCATGCCGTTGATGCTTTGCATATTCAGATTTTTAAGGCCGCCATCTTCAAGCACTTCATAGGCTTCAACGCCGAGATCCGTGATTGAATAAAGAAACTTTTGATTGTGTGAAATTGTAATATACGACGAATTCGATACCTTGACACGATCTTTTTCCGTGAAACGTCCGTTTTTCATATCGACATCAAAAATAGAAATTCCGAATTTGTTTCCCTGTGTATAGCTGGAAACATAAGCTACATATTTATTCATAAAAAACCTCTTGAATGTTTTATTTAGAGTTATGATACCACATATTTTTTAAAGTGGTTATATATGTTTAAGTTAATCTTTTTGTGTTATATTAGGAGTAGTGTGTTTAACAGAGGAAAATTGTTTTGAAGAGAACCTTTAAGGAAAAGGCTGTTATACTTGCAGCCAGGACGAAAAGAAAATATAAAATTTTAACTCCGCTTATTCTATTCATACTGTGGATAGTGCTTTTCTTTTACGGAATCGGGGAAACACTTGTTAAAAATCAAAAGAAGTGTATTGCACTGGGTGTTCTTTGTCTGTTTTTTATAATCAGCTCAAGCTTTTCCTTTCTTGATGCTGAGGAAGACAGTGAAATTTATCTTGTCAAGAATACCACTGAAAATATAGACGAGTCTTCCGTGCTTCAAGGAAATAATTTTGAGGTAACGGATGTTGATTCAAACATCACGGAAGAAACAATCGATGTTGATTATTCCGGTATTTACGAAGATGAATCAATGGAAAGCCTGGATGGGGTGGAAACCTTTACTCTTGAGAATTTCTATTCAGAGTATATATTAAATGATTCATCGGATGTCGACAGCAGCACGGATTCAAAGTTTGATAAAGACTCCTGGAATTTGCTCCTCGTAAATAAGACACATCCCTTGCCTGATAATTACGAGATTCCACTTGCTACGATTTCGGGTTCCATGCAGTGCGATGAAAGGGTTTTAGACTCTTTATATGAGATGCTCAATGCGGCAAAGAAGGACAAGGTAAACCTTGTTGTATGTTCACCCTACAGAGAGCATAAGCTTCAGGTAAAGATTTTTAACAGAAACATAAATGCCTATATGGAGAAAGGCTATTCCTACTTAGAGGCATATAAGGTCGTTTCACAGGATGTCATCGTGCCGGGCACGAGTGAACATCAGCTTGGACTTGCATTTGACATAATTACTGATGATCATAAGGTCTTAAATGCAGCTTTTGGAGAAACAAAGGGAGGCAAATGGCTTTATGATAACGCGTATAAGTTCGGCTTTATCTTGAGATACCCCGAGGGTAAGGAAGATATCACAGGTATCGAATATGAACCCTGGCATTACAGATTTGTCGGAGTTGAAGCTGCAAAATACATTAAAGAAAACAATTTGACATTGGAAGAATTTCACGAGGAAATTGAATAGATTATGGCAGAATATGAATTGTTAAAAACGGAAGGCAATGCCAAGCGGGCAGTTTTTCATACCGTTCACGGTACGATTCAGACTCCTGTTTTTATGAATGTTGGAACCGTTGCGGCTATCAAGGGTGCGGTTTCAACCATGGATTTAAAGGAAATAGGCTGTCAGGTAGAGCTTTCCAATACCTATCATCTTCATGTGCGTACCGGAGATGAAATTATAAGGGAGCTTGGCGGACTTCATAAGTTTATGAACTGGGACAGACCCATCCTTACGGATTCGGGTGGCTTTCAGGTCTTTTCATTGGCAGGACTTCGTAAGATTAAGGAAGAGGGCGTTACCTTTCATTCTCATGTTGATGGAAAGATTATATTCATGGGACCAGAAGAAAGCATGCAGATTCAGTCAAATTTAGGATCTACCATTGCTATGGCTTTTGACGAATGCCCCTCCAGTAAAGCAGAAAGAAAATATGTGTACGATTCCGTAAACCGTACGACCAGATGGCTTCAAAGATGCAAGACGGAGATGAAGCGACTCAATTCAATGGAAGGAACGATAAATAAAAATCAGCTTCTTTTCGGTATTAATCAGGGCGCCGTTTATGAAGATATCAGAAAAGATCATGCAAAAGCAATTTCCGAGATGGAGCTTGACGGATATGCGATAGGCGGTCTTGCGGTTGGTGAGACTCATGAGGAAATGTATCATATCATTGAAGAAGTTACACCCATACTTCCTAAAAATAAGCCGACATATTTAATGGGGGTCGGAACTCCTCAGAATATTTTGGAAGGTGTTGAAAGAGGGGTTGATTTCTTTGATTGCGTTTATCCTTCAAGAAACGGTCGACACGGTCATGTTTACACAAATTATGGGAAGCTGAATCTTTTCAATCAGCGTTTTGAAAAGGATATGCGCCCCATTGAAGAGGGCTGCAACTGTCCTGCATGCAGATCTTATTCAAGAGCCTATATCAGACACCTTTTAAAGGCCAAAGAAATGCTTGGCATGAGACTTTGTGTACTTCATAATCTTTATTTTTACAATAAGATGATGGAAGAAATAAGGGATGCGCTGGATGCGGGAAGCTTTGCATCCTACAAGAAAAGCAAGCTTGACAGTATGGCATCAGAAAATGTATGATTATTTAGGTTTTTTATAAAAACAAAGCAGAGCCAAGTACTGATTGAACTAAACTCTTGCTCAGATTTTAAATATCTAACTTTGGAGGATTATTATGAATTTATTGCTTACATCCGATGCCACAGCGGCAAGTTCCACCGGCGGACTTATTTCAATGCTTGTTTCTTTTTTGATTCTCGGTCTTTTCTTTTATTTTGCAATCATCAGACCTCAGAAGAAAGAACAGAAGCGTATACATTCGATGCTTTCGGATCTTGCAATCGGTGACTGCGTACTTACGAGCAGTGGATTTTATGGCGTTGTAATCGATATTACAGATGATACCGTTATTGTTGAGTTTGGTAATAACAAGAACTGCCGTATTCCTATGCAGAAGAGTGCAATTTCTCAGGTTGAGAAGGCAGAACAGTAATCGGAATTTTCATGCCCCCTGCATTGTAAGTGCAGGGGGTTTTTATGTAATAAGAAATTGTTTTGGAATTTATGGTTACATAAAAGTCCTGCCTGTCAGGATCGCACTGCATCGGAAAGTCAGATGCCGTTTAAAGCGACCCGCCACAGGGCAAAGTACTGCGTGCTAACGTTTAATACTCGTGCGAAAGGTATATGTCGCCGAGGCGACTGCGCTCGGTGCTTAAGTTTTGCAAGAGAAACTCTTTTTTTATTGAATTTCTTTTGGAAATATAATAAGATTAGTTTCATACTGTACTGCGTTAAAATTTTAAATTATGAAAAGGATGTATGGTTATGAATTATAATATTGTGTGTATTCCCGGCGACGGAATCGGCCCGGAAATTGTATCTGTAGCAAAGAAGTGCCTTGAAAAAATCGGCACCAAATTCGGTCATGAGTTTAAGACAGAAGATGTCCTGATGGGCGGAGCATCCATTGATGCATACGGAATCCCGCTGACGGATGAAACTATAAAAAAAGCAAAAGCAGCGGATGCTGTGCTGATGGGGTCCATCGGCGGAGACGCAAAGACTTCACCCTGGTACAAGCTCGAACCTTCGAAACGCCCCGAGGCGGGACTTTTAAAAATCAGAAAAGAACTCGGACTCTTTTGTAATTTAAGACCCGCCTTTCTTTTTCCCGAGCTTTCGGATGCATGCGTACTGAAAAAAGAAGTCAGTAAGGAAGGCTTTGACTTAATCATTGCCCGTGAGCTTACCGGAGGACTTTATTTCGGAGAAAGAAATACATCCGTTGTTAACGGCTTAAGAACCGCAACAGACACACTTACTTACAACGAAGAGGAAATAAGACGCATTGCAATTAAAGCTTTTGAAAGTGCTATGAAGCGGAAAAAGAAAGTTACCAGTGTCGACAAAGCAAACGTTCTTGATTCGTCAAGACTTTGGAGACAGGTAGTTACAGAGGTTTCAAAGGACTATCCTAATGTCACTTTAGAGCATATGCTCGTTGACAACTGCGCAATGCAGCTTGTAAAGGATCCCAAGCAGTTCGACGTAATTCTTACCGAGAATATGTTTGGCGATATTCTTTCAGACGAAGCAAGCATGATAACGGGATCAATCGGAATGCTTTCAAGCGCAAGTCTTAATGAGACCAAATTCGGACTTTACGAGCCGAGTCACGGTTCGGCTCCCGATATCGCAGGTAAGGATATTGCAAATCCCATTGCAACGGTTCTTTCTGCGGCTATGTTACTTAGATTCAGCCTTGACTTAAACGCCGAGGCGGATACACTTGAATCAGCAGTTAAAAAAGCACTCTCAAGCGGTTACAGAACGGCCGATATTTATACAGATGGTATGAAAAAAGTTTCCTGTTCCGAGATGGGCAGGGTAATTTTAGAGAATATTTGATTTTCATAGAGGAGAAGGAAATGATAAGCGACAATGTTAAATGCGGTTCCCAGCAGGCTCCGCACAGAAGTTTGTTTAATGCTTTGGGATTTACGGAAGAAGAGAGAAAGAAACCCATGATAGGAATCGTTTCTTCTTACAACGAGATAGTTCCCGGGCACATGAATCTTGACAAGATTGTTGAAGCCGTAAAGCTTGGCGTTGCCGAGGCTGGTGGAATGCCGGTTGTTTTTCCTGCAATTGCAGTTTGTGACGGAATCGCCATGGGCCATGTGGGGATGAAGTATTCCCTTGTGACAAGAGATTTGATTGCAGATTCGACAGAATGTATGGCAATTGCTCATCAGTTTGACGGACTTGTAATGGTTCCAAACTGTGATAAAAATGTTCCGGGGTTATTAATGGCTGCTGCCAGAGTAAATATTCCCACAATTTTTGTTTCGGGCGGACCTATGCTTGCAGGTCATGTAAAGGGGCAAAAGAGAAGCTTATCTTCAATGTTTGAAGCTGTAGGTGCCTATGCCGCCGACAAGATTACTCTTGACGAGCTTGGCGAATTCGAAGAAAAGGTTTGCCCTACCTGCGGTTCCTGCTCCGGAATGTATACCGCAAATTCCATGAACTGTTTAACGGAAGCATTGGGAATGGGCCTTAGAGGAAACGGAACAATTCCTGCGGTTTACAGTGAGAGAATAAGACTTGCAAAGCATGCAGGCAATCAGATTATGAAGCTTGTGGAAAGAAACATTCGTCCGAGAGACATTATGACTCATGATGCCTTTATAAATGCTCTTACTACCGATATGGCTTTGGGATGCTCCACAAACTCCATGCTTCATTTACCGGCAATTGCACATGAAGCAGGTGTAGACTTAAATCTTGAGATTGCAAATGAACTTTCAAAGAAGACGCCCAATCTTTGTCATCTTGCTCCCGCGGGTCCTACCTATATGGAGGATTTAAACGAGGCGGGCGGCGTATATGCTGTACTTAGGGAGCTTTCATCGATAAATCTTTTGAATCTTGATGTGATGACCGTAACGGGAAACACACTCGGTGAAAACATAAAGAATGCAGTTAACTTAAATCCCGAGGTCATAAGACCGGTAAGCAATCCTTACAGTAAGACCGGCGGAATTGCTGTATTAAAGGGAAATCTTGCACCGGAGGGTTCAGTTGTAAAGCGCTCTGCGGTTGTTGCGGAAATGATGGAGCATACGGGCCCTGCAAGAGTATTTGACTGTGAGGAAGATGCAATTAAAGCCATCAAGGGTGGAAAGATTGTAGAGGGAGATGTAGTCGTAATCAGATATGAAGGACCTAAGGGCGGTCCCGGTATGAGAGAGATGTTAAATCCCACATCGGCAATAGCAGGAATGGGACTCGGTTCAACGGTTGCGCTTATAACTGACGGTCGTTTCTCCGGTGCATCAAGAGGCGCTTCAATCGGTCATGTTTCTCCCGAGGCTTATGCCGGCGGACCGATTGCCTTTGTGCATGAAGGCGACATGATTCATATCAATATAAATGAGAATCTTATTGAACTCCTCGTAGACGATAAGACTCTTGAAGAAAGAAAAAAGAACTTTGTGCCCAAGGAAACAAATATTGTTTCGGGATATCTTTTAAGGTACAGGGAGCTTGTTGACAGTGCTGCAAAGGGTGCCGTTTTGAGGGTGCCTTCAAGAAACGTATAGACAGCATCAAGCGAGAATTAGTTTAAGGAGAGCCTGAAAATGCTTTTAACCGGTGCGGAAATAGTCATTGAATGTTTAAAGGAGCAGGGAGTAGACACGGTATTCGGATATCCCGGCGGAACAATCTTAAATGTATATGATGCTTTGTATTCTCACAGCGAGATTACACATATTCTTACCAGCCATGAACAGGGTGCGTCCCATGCGGCAGACGGGTATGCGAGGTCTACAGGTAAGGTCGGTGTCTGCATGGCAACTTCGGGGCCCGGAGCCACCAACCTTGTAACGGGTATAGCCACGGCATATATGGATTCGGTACCTATGGTCGCAATTACGGCAAATGTAGTGCTTCCGTGGCTCGGAAAGGATACCTTCCAGGAGGTTGATATTGCGGGTGTTACCATGCCGATTACTAAGCATGGCTTCATAGTAAAGGATGTAAACAATCTTGCGGATACCATCAGGAAAGCCTTTCATATTGCAGGGAGCGGTCGTCCCGGTCCGGTTCTTGTCGACATTACTAAGGACGTAACCGCTGCAAAATGCGAATACGTAAAGGCTGAACCCAAACCTATTGTACGTAAGAATAAATTTACCGAAGAGGATATTGAAAAGGTTATCGCACTTATCGAAAAGTCAAAGAAACCCTTCATATGCGTAGGCGGCGGAGCAATCATGAGCGATGCCTGTAAAGAGGTAAAGCAATTTTCAGAGCTTGTGGATGCACCTGTCTGTGATACCCTGATGGGAAAGGGAGCATACGATTCGTATTCGAAGCGTTATACGGGGATGCTCGGAATGCACGGAACAAAGGCATCAAACCTGGGTGTTTCTGATTGCGATTTGCTGATAGCTTTAGGTGCAAGATTCTCGGACAGAGTCGTCGGAAATGTTAAGAGCTTTGCATCGAAGGCTTCGGTAATCCATTTTGATATAGATGCGGCTGAAATAGACAAAAATATAAAAACAAAGGCTTCTGTAGTCGGTGATTTAAAATCAGCCCTTGAAGCCGTTAATGCAAAGCTTAAAAAGCAGGATCATTCGGAGTGGCTTGAATATGTAGAGTCGCTTAAAGAAAAATATCCGCTTGATTATGATCATACCAGGCTTACCTGCCCTTATGTAATTGAAGAAATCGATCGCATTACAAAGGGTGATGCCATTATCTCTACGGATGTCGGGCAGCATCAGATGTGGACGTCGCAGTATTTTCATTTTACAAAGCCGCGTACTTTTCTTTCTTCGGGAGGACTTGGTACGATGGGATACGGACTCGGTGCCTGCATAGGCGCAAAGGTCGGCAATCCCGATAAAATCTGTATTAATATAGGCGGTGACGGATGCTTCCGCATGAATATGAATGAGCTTGCAACCGCATCACGCTTTAACATTCCCATTGTATCGGTTATAATCAACAATCATGTGCTTGGGATGGTGCGTCAGTGGCAGACCTTATTTTATGAGGGACGCTACTCACAGACGGTACTTAATGATTCGGTAGATTATTGTACGGTAGCAAAGGGCCTTGGCTGTGATGCTTACAGAGTCACGAAAAAAGAGGAGTTTGCACCGGCTTTAGAGGCTTGTCTAAAAAACAAGCGACCTGCAGTTATAGACTGTGTCATAAAAGAGGATGATAAGGTATTTCCAATGGTTCCCGGAGGAGCACCCTTAAGCGATGTGTTCGACGAAAAGGATTTATTGAATAAGTAGATTTTATGAAGAAGAAAACCAAAGGCTTTTTTCTTAAGCTTTTAATAACGGTTCTTTTTACCTGCACCTGCTTTTACGTGCTTGTTTCTTTGTACTACAATGAGGGCTTTGCTTATGGAACAAGAATTTGCGGAATTTACTGTACCGGTCTTGATGCAAAGACGGTTAACGAAAAGCTTAAGGAACTTGATTTAAAGGAATATCTGACGATTGAGACCGATTTTGCCGGTACGGAGTACATAAAACTTTCGGATATTGATTACAAAGAAGATTACCTTACGAAGTTAAATGAACTGTTACAAAGCCAAAATCCCTGGGGATGGCCTTTGGAGCTTTTTAAAAGCATTGTAAACAAGAACATTTCACCGGATATTTCTTATGATTCCGGGAAACTTGAAAGTAAGCTTTTTGAGCTTGACTTGTTAAATGGTTACGGGGCAGAAAGTGAAGCGGTGACCGAAATCCTTTATTCCGAGGATAAGGGGTTCTATCTCGTAAATGAAATGAACTCTTATATTACAACGGATGAACTTTTCAAGCTTGCCGATTCTGCACTTAAAGACAATTGCGTGGTGTCGATTAAATATTCGGATTTAAATGAACGTATACCTGATACCAGGCAGGAAACGACACTCAAGCTTTTTGACGAGCTTCAGGATTTTCTTTCTGCCAAGATTACATACGATTTGGGCGATGAGCAGGTTTTAATAGATGGAGCAGTGCTGAGCCTTTTTATAAAAAGAGTCGGCGATGATTTTTTGAGAAACGAAGACGGTTCTTTTTACATAGATAAAGAAAAAGTGGATTCTTATGTCGAATCCCTCTGCGCTAAATACAATACCTACGGAAAGGCGCGCAACTACACCACCTTTAGCGGTGACCTTAAATATATTTCTTTATCAATTTACGGAACGGAAATAAACGTACAAAAAGAAAAAGAATATTTATACAACGCAATTGTAGCGGGAATTTCGGAGATTCATGTTCCCGAATATATTCACAAGCCATTTCACAGGGGATTAAACGATATAGGAGATACCTTCGTGGAGGTGGATCTTACAAGGCAGAAGCTTTACTATGTGCAAAATGGCGAGCTTTTAATGGATACCGACATTGTATCGGGACGTCCTACTGGGTACGCCACTCCGGAGGTAGTAGGATATCTGTATAAAAAGGATGAAAATGTTTACCTTCGCGGAGAGGGGTACGTTTCTTTCGTGAATTACTGGATGCCCTTTTATAAGGCGGACGGAATGCATGATGCCAGCTGGCAAAAGAAATACGGTGGCGACAGATATTTGAGATACGGTTCTCATGGATGCATAAATATGCAAAAAGAAGATGCAAAGAAGCTCTATGAGAGTATTGAAGTGGGAACACCGGTTATTGTATACAAGTGATGTTTCATTGACATTGATTTATCACAGGCGTATCATTAATTTTATCGCGAAAAATACTTTAATTACTAATTTTTATACATTAACGGAGGAAATGGAAATGTCGAGAGTTTATAACTTCAGTGCAGGTCCGGCCATGATGCCTTTACCTGTTTTAAAGGAAATTCAGGAAGAGCTTCTTGATTATAAGGGAAGTGGAATGAGTGTCATGGAGATGTCTCACAGATCGAAGGTTTTCCAGACTATCATTGAAGAGGCAGAAAGTGATTTGAGGGAATTAATGAATATTCCCGATAATTATAAGGTACTGTTTATTCAGGGCGGCGGAACCGTTCAGTTTTCCATGATTCCCATTAACCTTTGCAAAAACGGTGTATTTGACTACATCGTAACCGGTGCATGGTCAAAGAAAGCAGCTAACGAAGCAAAGAAGTTCGGTCGTGTAAATGTAATTGCAACAAGTGAAGACAAGAACTACAGCTATATTCCCGATTGCTCCGATCTTCCGATAGATGATGATGCAGATTATGTATATATCTGTGAAAACGAAACAATTCACGGAACAACTTTTCAGAAGCTTCCCAACACAAAGGGTAAGATTTTGGTGGCAGATCAGTCTTCAATGTTTTTGTCAAAGCCCTGTAATGTATCCGATTACGGCATTATTTTCGGTGGAGTCCAGAAGAACGTCGGGCCCGCAGGCCTTGCAATCGTAATTATCAGGGAAGACCTTATCAGAAAGGATGTCCCTGAAAACACTCCTGTTTATATGAGATACGATACTCATGCCGACAACAATTCTTTATACAATACTCCCAACTGCTGGGCAATTTACTGCTGCGGTAAGGTATTCAAATATTTAAAGAGTTTGGGCGGACTTGAAAAGATGAATGAAATCAATAAAAAGAAAGCAAAGATTCTTTATGATTTCATTGATTCAAGCAAGATGTTCCATGGCGCTGTTGAAAAGGAATTCCGTTCACTTATGAATGTTCCCTTCGTAACAGACAGTGCCGAAGAGGATGCAAAGGTTGTTGCCGCCACAAAGGCCGCAGGCTTTGACAATCTTAAGGGACACAAGTCTGTCGGAGGATTAAGAGCTTCAATTTACAACGCTATGCCTATTGAAGGAGTTGAGGCTTTGGTAGAGTTCCTTAAAAAATATGAAGAGGAGAACGGAAATGTTTAAGTATAATTGTTTAAATGCAATTTCCAATGTCGGCTTATCGGAGTTTACCGAAGGTTATACACGAACAGAGGATATTAATGATGCGGACGGTATTCTTGTAAGAAGTGCCGACATGCATGAAATGGAATTTTCGGATAAGGTTCTTTGCATTGCAAGAGCCGGTGCCGGTGTAAACAACATTCCCATCGACGAATGTGCAAAGAAGGGTATTGTCGTATTCAATACGCCCGGAGCAAACGCAAACGGCGTTAAGGAGCTTGTATTTGCAGGAATGCTTTATGCAGCACGTGACCTTGTCGGCGGCATCAAATGGTGTCTTGACAATCAGTCGGATGAGAATATTGCAAAGACCGCTGAGAAGCAGAAAAAGAACTTTGCGGGAACGGAGATTTTGGGTAAGAAGCTCGGCGTAATCGGACTCGGTGCAATCGGTGCACAGGTTGCAAATACAGCTATCCATATGGGAATGGATGTATACGGATACGATCCTTACATTTCAATCAATGCGGCCTGGAGCTTAAACAGACAGGTAAAGCACGTTACTGATGTAAACGAGATTTACAAGAACTGCGACTATATTACCATTCACGTTCCGCTTCTTGATTCCACAAAGAAGATGATAAATGCTGAGGCTATCAGCCTTATGAAACCCACGGCTATTTTACTTAACTTTGCAAGAGATTTACTCGTTGATGAAGAGGCAGTTGTTGATGCTCTTTCAGCAGGAAAGCTTGCAAAATACGTTTCTGATTTTCCGAACAGCACAACCGTAGGTACCAAGGGCTGCATCGTAACCCCTCATTTGGGTGCTTCTACGGCAGAGTCTGAGGATAATTGCGCAAAGATGGCTGTTATTGAGATGATGGACTATCTTGAAAACGGAAATATCAAGAATTCCGTAAATTATCCCGCAATCGATATGGGTGTTTGCCAGGCAGAGGGAAGAATACTTATCTTCCATAAGAATGTTGCAAACATGATTACTCAGTTTACCGCCACGTTTGGAGAAACCGGCACAAATATTGCAAATCTTATGAACAAGTCACGCGGTGAGGTTGCCTGTACTATGATAGATGTTGAGGCCGAGCCGACAAAAGAAATAGTTGACAAGCTTAATGCAATTGATGGTGTATTCAGGGTAAGAGTAGTAAAGTAGATTTTATTTGGAGAAAAAATGGATAATAAGACTTATAAATTGATGAACTGGCCTTTGATTGAAGAGGTGGTTTATTCCGAATGTTCATATCCGCAGAATGTTTTGGGAATGCATGAAGTTTCCGGCGGATACCTGATTCAGGCATTTTTTCCGGGTGCAAAAAGTGCTTTTGTTCATTGCCTTTCAAATAATAAGCTTTACAAAATGTCACTTGCCGACGAAGAAGGCTTCTTTGTATATTTATCAAGTGCGAAAACCCCTTTTCTTTATGATTACAGGGTTATGATGGACGGGAAAGAAGAAACTCATCCTGAACTGTACAATAATCCTTCGGTTTTCTGGACGAATGTCTCAGAGAAATTTAATGAAGGCTCTTTATACGATGCTTACAAATATTTCGGAGCTCATGTTACGGAGAAAAAAGGTGTTTTGGGTACCGAATTTACTGTTTTTGCGCCGAACGCCGCCAGGGTAAGCGTTGTAGGCGATTTTAATCATTGGGACGGGCGTGTAAACCAGATGTGCAGGTTAAATGACGAAGGTGTATATTCGTTGTTTATTCCGGGCGTCACTGTCGGAGCATTGTACAAATTTGAGATTAAGCTTCGCAACGGAATATGCTTTATTAAAAGAGATCCTTTTTCTTTTTCGACCGAGAGAGGAAACGGAGATGCCGCAATAGTTGCGAATCCTTTAAACTTTGAGGAGTTTAAGTTCAAGCGCACAGCCGTTAAAAAGAAAGAAAAAATTTATGTCGTTTCCTTGAGCGAGTATATTGATCCCGATAAATGCAAGGATTTAAAGAAGGATTTGTATTTAAACTGCATAAAGAAAAAAGCAAATGCGATTTTATTTAAGGACCTCGGAAAGTCTTCTTGCAGTGAAACAGAAGTTCAAAAGAAGGTTTCGTTTTTTGCACTTGACTCAGAAGGCTTATCGCTTAATAAACTTATCGAAGTAATCAATATGCTTCACGAAAACGGTATAAGAGTCTATTCGGAGTTTGACATCGGAGGATTCTTAAGCGATTCCTGCGGCTTAAGAGGATTTGACGGAAAAAATCTTTTTGAGGCATCGGATTATGAAGAAGGAAACAGGATTTTGTTTAATCTCGAAAGCCCTTATGTAAGAGAATATCTTTACAGTTATTTGGACTATTTTGTAAAGGTGCTTTCACTCGACGGATATGCACTTACCGGAGCCGAGAAATACTGTAATGATACCGGAATTTATTTCTTAAAGGAATTAAATCAGATAATCACTACGAGGTATTCACGTATTACGGCAATAAATGCTTCTTTGATAGATGCTGATTTTGCCGGAAAGCCGGTTTCGGAGGGCGGACTCGGATTTAATAAGACGGTGGATTTAAGATAGTGGAGATTACTAAAGACTTTTTCTTTTGATATTAATTAATTAATTGCAGAAACTTTAAAAATTTGCTTGATATTTTTTAATTAATTTATTATACTGTTTTAGTGTTTTTAAAGCTTCCGTGGCTCAGCTGGTAGAGCGACGCATTCGTAATGCGTAGGTCGCCGGTTCGAATCCGGCCGGGAGCTTTTTTTATATGGAAATTTTAGCAAATTTCCATATAAAAAAAGTCCTGCGGACGCAATCGCACTGCAGCAGAAAGGTAAATGCTGCTTCGCAGCCTGCTGCAGGCGAAGAATCCTGCAAGCAGGATTCTATTATATGGAAATTTTAGCAAATTTCCATAAAAAAAAGTCCTGCGGACGCAATCGCACTGCAGCATCAAAACTTTTACTTTATTGAATTAATGTAAAAAAGTAATTTCTTTTTATTGAACACATTAAATCCTTGTGGTAAAATTAATTTCAAATTTGATTATTGAGGAGTAAACAGATGGCACAGCTTTGGGGCGGTCGATTTACCAAGGAAACAGATAAAAAGGTTTATGATTTCAATGCCTCAATCAGGTTTGATAAAAGATTACTTGAGAGAGATTGCGAAGGTTCAGTGGCACATGCCGCCATGCTTGCAAAATGCGGTATTATTTCAAAGGAAGAGTCTACGTCTATTATTGACGGTCTTATTTCTATTAAAGACGATGTTCTAAGCGGTAAACTTTTGATTACCGACGAATACGAAGATATTCACAGCTTTATGGAAGCTAATTTGATAAAGAGAATCGGGGATGCAGGTAAGAAGCTTCATACCGGCAGGAGTCGAAACGATCAGGTTGCTCTTGATATGAGACTTTATGTGCGACTCGAGGTTCTTTATACAGATGAGGCTTTAAAGGATTTATTAGGCGTCCTTCATAATATTATGAAAGACAATCTTGAAACCTATATGCCAGGGTTTACGCATCTTCAGAAGGCTCAGCCTATTACGCTTGCTCATCATATGGGTGCGTATTTTGAAATGTTTAAGCGTGACAGAGACAGGCTTTCGTCAATCTTTGACAGATTGAATTATTGTCCTTTGGGTGCGGGAGCTTTAGCCGGAACTACCTATCCTTTGGACAGGGAATATACAGCATCACTTTTGGGCTTCTACGGGCCTACACTTAACAGCATGGATTCCGTGGCAGACAGGGATTATCTGATAGAATTTCTTTCTGCACTTTGCATTATTTCAATGCATTTAAGCAGATTTTGCGAGGAGATCATTATCTGGAATTCAAATGAATATCGTTTCATAGAACTTGATGATGCCTTTTCTACAGGCTCATCGATAATGCCGCAAAAGAAAAATCCTGATATTGCCGAACTTGTGAGAGGCAAAACCGGACGCGTATACGGAAGTCTCATTTCACTTCTTACAACCATGAAGGGTCTTCCACTTGCATACAATAAGGATATGCAGGAGGATAAAGAAGTTGCTTTTGATGCAATCGACACTGTAAAAAGCTGCATCGATTTGTTTACCGGTATGCTTTCAACGACCAAGTTCAATAAGGATGCAATGAGTAAGAGCGCCGTAAAGGGCTTTACAAATGCAACCGATGCGGCAGACTATCTGGTAAAGAAGGGAATGCCTTTTAGGGATGCACATTCTGTGATAGGTGAGATTGTTCTTTATTGCATTGATAAAGATATTGCAATCGAAGACATCAAAATAGACAAGCTCAAAGAGTTTTGTCCTTTATTTGAAGATGACGTATATGAAGAAATCAGCTTAAAAACCTGTGTTTCGAAACGTCTTACAATCGGGGCACCGGGCCCTAAAGAGATGGAAAAGATTATTCAAATAAATGAAAAATATCTTTCAAAAGACTGGAAAGACCGGGCTTTAGAATAAATACGGAGGATTTATTATGAGTGACAAGTTAAAGGTAGGTATTTTAGGCGGAACCGGAATGGTAGGACAGAGATTCATTTCTCTTCTTGAGAATCATCCATGGTTTGAGGTTACAACAATTGCGGCAAGCCCCCGTTCAAAGGGTAAGACATACGAGGATGCGGTGGGTGACCGTTGGAAGATGGACACTCCCATGCCTGAAGCGGTTAAAAAGATCATTGTTAAGGATGTTACCGATGTTAAGAGCGTTGCAAGCGAAGTCGATTTTTGTTTTTCCGCAGTTGACATGACAAAGGAAGAGATTAGGGCAATTGAGGAAGAGTACGCCAAGACGGAAACTCCCGTTGTTTCAAACAATTCCGCACACAGATGGACAAAGGATGTTCCGATGATCGTGCCGGAAATCAATTCAAATCATACGGCTTTAATTGAAACTCAGAAAAAAAGACTTGGCACCAAGAGAGGCTTTATTGCGGTTAAGCCTAACTGCAGTATTCAGAGCTATACACCCGCACTTTGGGCATGGAGTGAGTTTGAACCTTACGAGGTTGTTGCTACCACTTATCAGGCGATTTCCGGTGCAGGTAAGACCTTCAAGGATTGGCCTGAAATGATTGGAAATATCATTCCCTATATCGGTGGCGAAGAAGAAAAGAGTGAGCAGGAGCCTTTGAGAGTTCTCGGAACGCTCAAGGACGGCGAGATTATTAAAAAGGAAGGCCTCGTAATTACTTCGCAGTGTATCAGAGTTCCTGTATTAAACGGACATACAGCTGCAGTATTTGTTAAATTCAGAAAGAAACCTACCAAGGAACAGCTTATTGAAAAGCTAAGAAGTGCAAAGGGCGCTCCTCAGGAATTAAATCTTCCCAGTGCTCCGAAGAATTTTATCCAATATTTGGAAGAAGACAATCGTCCTCAGGTTGCTTTGGATGTTAACTTCGAAAACGGTATGGGCATTTCAATCGGTCGCATCCGTGAGGACAGCGTTTACGATTACAAGTTTGTGGGTCTTTCACACAATACAGTAAGAGGAGCCGCAGGCGGTGCAGTACTTTGCGCAGAACTTTTGAAGGCTCAGGGATATATCACAAAGAAAAACTAATATATTGATTATGGGGACAGTTACACTATGAGCGATTTGCGTTATCAGGTTGACCTTTTAACGGCTAAAAATCAGAAGCTTGAAAAAAATATTGAAATGGATAAGCACATCATAGACTCTACGGGATCGGCGTTTTTGTATGTTGATTTGGATACAAATACGGTTGAAGCCGCAGGGTCTTTAAGTGCTTTCTTTGATTTTACAATTAATGAACCCAATGAGCTTTACAAGCTTTCGGATGCTTTTCTTGATGAGGATGCCGAAAAATTAAGACGTCTTTTATATATTGAAAATGAGAAAAAAGTGACCGAAAGCCTTAATTTCAGACTAAAGGATGAGGTTACCTGGGTAAATGTAACCTGCACGGTCGAGTTTGATTCTTTTTATGCTCCCAAGAGTAAGGTAATTTCTTTTACAAATGTTACAAAGCATAAGATTCAGAATGATGAGCTTACATTCTTGGCCTATTATGATTATCTGACGAATCTATATAATCGAAATTATTTTATTTCAAAGCTTAAAGAATTTGTGGAGAAGGCAAAAGAGGAAAACACGATTGTAAGTGTTTTGCTCCTTGACATCGACGATTTTCACAAGCTAAGCGATAGCAAGGGAATAGTCATCGGTGATGAAATCATACAGAATCTTGGCCTTTTTATCAGATCTTTGACCGATTTAAATGTTATAGGAGCAAGGTTTGATTCGGATATATTCAGTATAGCTATTTTTGATCCCTGCGGGCATCGGAGTGTCGATACAGTATACAGGTCGATAAAAGAATATCTTTCAACCCCGATAAAGCTTACTGATATGACGGAGGTTTCGGCCACCGTTTCGGTGGGTGTCGCAGAATTCCCGGAAAGTGCCGACGATCCTCTTTCTCTTATTAAAAATGCCGAGGTTGTCATGCTCAAGGCAAAGGATGAAGGGAAAAATACCATTAAATTTTTTGATTCATCCATACTCAATAAGTTTTTACAGGATGTTGAGATAGAAACAAAGCTGAAAGAAGCGGTTATTTCAAAAACTTTCTTTTTGAATTTTCAGCCACAGTTTTTTGCGGACACAAAGAAACTTCGCGGAGTTGAGGCTTTGGTGCGCCTGCGCGACAAAGAAGGAGCGCTAATAAGTCCTGCCGTTTTTATACCGCTTTCGGAGAAAAACGGAACCATTATCCCGATAAGTGATTTCGTGTTGGATGAAGCCGTAAGGACGTATTCCGAGTGGCGTAAGCGCTTTGATTATGACTTTATTTTGTCCATTAACATTTCGTCGGTGCAATTTTACAGAGCTGATTTTGTACCGAAGATTATTTCGGCAATCGAAAAATACGGAATGGATCCGCACAGGCTTGAAATCGAAATTACCGAGTCTATCCTCATTGAGGATATCAAGCTTGTAAAGGAAAAAATTGAAGAATTAAGAGACTATGGAGTACGCGTTAGCCTTGACGATTTTGGAACGGGATACTCCTCACTTTCTTACTTGAGGGGACTACCCATTGACGTACTTAAAATTGACAAATCTTTCGTTGACAATATTCCGAATGAGTCTTCTGCGAAGATTATCGCCGAGGCAATCATGGAGATGTCCAAGAAATTGGGCTATGAGACCATAGCCGAGGGAGTCGAGAGCAAGGAACAGCTCGACTATTTAAAGGAAATAGGCAGTGACTCGATTCAGGGCTTTTACCTTTCAAAGCCTGTCTCAAAAGAAGAGATAGACGAACTTTTATTACGTATGATTTAGGGGATTTTGATGTTAATCGGCAGAAATAACGAGCTTGACCAACTTTTGGATTTTTATGACAGGGAAAACAGTCAGATAGTGGTGGTATACGGAGCAAAGTATATCGGAAAGACTGCACTTATCAAGGAATTTATGACAGACAAGCCGGGCTTCTACTATAAATGCGAAGAGGCAAGCGAGAGGGAACAGCACTTTAGATTTGGACGGTTCTTTGCCGAGAGAAAGATTAAAACCCTTCGTTACCCCGATTTTAAAGAAATATTCAAGGCCTTTGGTCAGAAGCATTCGCAAAAGAAGGTTCTTGTATTTGATGAATTTCAAAATTTAATTAAAGCTTGTCCGGACTTTATGGAGGAGCTTATTTCTTTTATTCATTCTTCATGGAATAATCAGGAATATTTGGTTATTCTTTCTTCTTCATCAATCGAATTTGTAGAAAACACAATGGTTTCAAAGATCAAGGAAGCAGCCTTTGAACTTTCCGGATTTTTAAAGGTGAAGGAGCTTACCTTTAATGATTTGCGCGAATATTTTTCTTTGTACACAAATGAGGACTGCTTAATCTGTTGGTCATGTATGGGAGGTGTCCCAGGACTTTGGAAGATGTTTGATGAGAAGGCAAGCGTTAAGGACAATATTATCAATAAAATTCTTGCACCCGAAGGCCCCATGCACAATTTATACAATGAGCTTGTTTTTAATGAGCTGAGGGAAACGGCAATTTACAATACGATTCTTTCTTCGCTTTCAAACGGGTTGATTAAGCTTAATGATTTGTATGAGCATACCGGTTTTTCTCGTGCAAAGATTTCCGTATATTTAAAGAATCTTATAGAGCTTGAATTCGTGGAAAAGGTGTTTTGCGCTGATACCGAGGGCAGAGAAAATTCCTTAAAGGGTATATACGACATTTCAAATAAATTTGTCGATTTTTATTTTTCCTTTATTTACAAAAATGCTTCCTTTATGGAGGAATACGGTCCCGCAGACTTTTATTCGATATTTGTGGCGCCTTACCTGAAAGCATATGTTTCAAAGTACTATGGCGAGGTTTGCCTTGAATATATGATAAAGGCAAATGACAGAAAACGTCTTCCCATAAAGGTTGAAAAGTTCGGGAAATGGCTTGGAAAAAACGGTAATATCGACATAGTGATGTCGGATGATGAAAAAAAGAACATTTTGGGGCTTTGCATCTATGACAAGGCTATGTTTACCTACGATGATTATTTAAAGCTTCTTGAAACTGCCAAGGCTGCAAAGCTTACACCCGATTACATATATTTGTTTACAGGTCAGCGCTTTGACGAAAAGCTTTCTTTGGAGGGTAAGGTCAGAAAGAACATTAAGCTTTTGTATTCGGATGATTTATAGGGGTTAAAAGTGTCAAAAAAACTGATAATTACGGAGAAGCCTTCCGTTGCCAGAGATTTTGCAAGGGTACTGAATGTAAGCGGTAACGGGAAGGGCTTTATTGAAAATAATGAATATGTAATTTCCTGGTGTTACGGTCATTTGGTGGGTTTGCTTTATCCGGAAAGCTACGACGAAAAGTACAAGTCATGGCGCCTTGAGGACCTTCCGTTTCTTCCGAAAGACTATAAGTACGGAGTCCTCGAAAGCTCAAAGGATCAATATGAGGTTGTAAATAAGCTCCTTCACAGGGAAGACATTGATACCGTTTATTGGGCGGGAGACTCCGGAAAAGAAGGACAGACGATAGAGGAAAATATTCGTTCATACGGCGGAGTAAGGAACGGTATGACCGAGCTTCGTGTCTGGATTGACTCGCAGACGGACGATGAGATAAAGCGAGGGCTCAGAGAAGCAAAGCCTATGTCGGATTATGCTTTGCTCGGAAAATCCGGGATTATGCGTACTATTGAGGATTATGCTCTCGGTATTAATTTTTCAAGAGCACTTTCAGTAAAGTACGGGCGTTTGTTAAATGACGCCGCCGCCACAAAGAGCTATTCGGCGATTGCTGTAGGCAGAGTTATGACCTGTGTACTCGGCATGGTTGTAAGACGTGAGCGAGAAATCAGGGATTTTGTAGAAACGCCTTTTTACAGGGTGATCGGAAGCTTTCATGACGGTAAGCTGTCGGGTGAATGGAAGGCTGTAACACCTTCAAAGTATACCGATTCGCCTTTACTGTACAAAGAAAATGGCTTTAAAAAAGAAGAAAGCGCAAAGACGCTCATTTCCGATTTGTCAGGGAAGGACGCTTACGTTGATTCAATAGAAAAGGGTAATTCAAAGAAAAAGGCTCCATTGCTTTTTAACTTGGCGGAGCTTCAGTCGGAGTGCTCAAAGCTTTTCAAGATAAGTCCACAACAGACTCTTGATGTGGTTCAGGAGCTTTACGAAAAAAAGCTTACTACCTATCCTCGTACCGATGCAAGAGTACTTACCAAAGCGGTTTGCAAGGAGATAAACAAAAATTTAAACGGGCTTATAAGAATTTCGGAACTTTCGGACTTTGCAAAGAATGTCCTTAATAACGGCTTATATAAAGGCCTTGAAAACACGCAATATACGGATGATTCCAAGGTTACCGATCACTATGCAATTATACCAACAGGGCAGACTGGGGCTTTTAATGGCCTTTCGGAGCTTGCAAGGAAGGTTTACCTGCTTATATGCAAAAGATTCTTATCAATTTTTTATCCTCCTGCCGAGTACAAAAACGTTAAAGTTACTATAAAAGTCGATACCGAAAGCTTCTTTACCTCCGCAAAGGTACTTGTTAAGCCCGGCTTTATGCAAGTTTCTGGTATACCTCAGGGGAAGAATGACGATGACGAAACAGATGAAACGATATCCAAAGAAGACCTTATAAAAATTGCGGAGACACTTAAAAAGGGGGATTCAGTTTCTGTTTCTGGCTACGAGGTTAAAGAAGGAAAGACTTCACCTCCAAAGCGTTATACTTCGGGGAATCTCATCCTGGCAATGGAAAATGCAGGTAACCTGATTGAGGACGAAGAGTTAAGAGAGCAGATAAAAAAATCCGGTATCGGGACAAGTGCGACGAGAGGTGAAATTCTTGAAAAGCTTGTACGCATTAAATACTTGAATCAAAATCAGAAGACACAGATTATCTCTCCCGAGAAACTTGGTGAGATGATTTATGAGGTTGTTTATTTGTCAGTGCCGACGCTTTTAAATCCCGAAATGACAGCAAACTGGGAAATGGGGCTTGACGGAATTACAAACGGCACAATAGATGATAAGGTTTACAGAGCAAAGCTTGAAGACTATATTCAAAGAGAAACCTCAAAGATGATTTCTAACGATTTGACTTCGCAGATAGCCTTAAACATTAATAAATTTACCACAGGGGAGTCGAAGGGACTTGCGGCAATAAAGCCTTTGGGTATTATGTGCCCTGCATGCGGTGGTGAGCTTAACAAGACTTCTTTTGGCTATGGCTGTTCGAACTACAGAAATGAGGATATTAAGTGTAAATTTGCACTTGGCAAAGTAGCCGGAAAGGATATTGCCGAGGAAGATTTTATTAAGCTTATCGAAACGAAAGAAACGGGTGTGCTTTCGGATTTTGTGAGTAAGAACGGGAAACCCTTTAAAGCAGCATTAAAGCTTGTAAAAGACGAAGAAGGCAAATTCAATATAAATTTTGATTTTTCAAATGTCGGACCCGAATATATGGAAGGCTCGGCTTGCCCTGATTGCGGCGGCAAAATCGTACTGTTGGGCGAAAATTATATATGTGAAAACAACAATAAGGACGATGCAAATTCCTGTAAGTTTTTCATAGGCAAGGTTGCCGGAAAGGCTTTATCTGTAAGTGATGTAAACGACCTTTTGACTAACGGCCGCACCAAAACAATAAGGGGCTTTAAGAGTAAGTCAGGAAAGAAATTTGATGCCTGTCTGACACTTAAAAAGAACGAGGAAACAAATAAAACCGAAATAGCCTTTGACTTTGAAAATGTTGAGGTTAAAATGATTAAGGACGTTTCCTGTCCGGTGTGTGGTAAGGGCCTTGTAAAAACTTCGTTTGGCTTTGGGTGCTCGGGCTTTGATCGCAAGGATAAAGAAAACGGCTGCAACTTTAATTTAAACGGAAAGATTGCGGGGCATATCCTTAAACTCGAGGAATTAAAGGCGCTTTTAAATGTGGGAACTACCGATGTTATTTCCGATTTCAAATCAAAGAAGGGCTTAAAATTCTCGGCTCGTCTTTCACTCGACAGGGATGAAGCAGGAAAGGTTAACGGCTGCAAATTTGTGTTTGAGGATACGGACGAGATAGTTGAAGGTCTTAAGTGCCCAAAATGCGGAGCCTCAATCATTAAAAACAGATTCGGCTACAAGTGTGCAAACAACGTAAATGCCGAGGAAGGGTGTTCTTTTTACATTGGTAAAATAGCCGGAAGAGAGCTTACAAACGAGGAATTCGAAAGTCTTTTAAAGGATAAAAAAACGGAAAAACTTTCGGGTTTTTTAAGTAAAGCGGGAAAACCGTTTGATGCATCGCTTAAGCTTACTGAAGATTGTAAGGTTATTTTTGATTTCAGTTAAAGGAGAGAGTTATGGCAAATATCAGGATTAAAGATTTATATACACTAAAAGAGAGCGTGGCGGGAGATTTTCTTTCTCAATTTGAATACCCTTGGGAGGCACTTGCACATATCAAGGAGTTTATTCTTGAACTCGGTCCCAAGCTTTCGACGGATGAGTACGATTACAAGGGCGATAATGTCTGGATCAGTAAGACAGCCAAGATTTACCCGAATAACTATATCGGAGGCCCATGCATAATCGGACCTAATACCGAAGTTCGTCCTGGAGCATTCATAAGAGGAAATGCGCTCGTCGGAGAAGGCTGTGTTGTCGGAAATTCTACCGAGCTTAAAAATGTTATTCTTTTTAACAAGGTTCAGGTTCCTCATTACAATTATGTGGGCGATTCAATCCTCGGCTTTAAGGCTCATATGGGTGCGGGCTCGATTACTTCAAACGTTAAGAGCGACAAGTTAAACGTAGTCGTTCACAATGAGGGTGAGGACATTGCGACAGGTCTTAAAAAGTTCGGTGCCATGCTTGGAGACAACGTTGAAGTCGGATGCAATTCAGTGCTTAATCCGGGAACCGTTATAGGAAAGTTTTCAAACGTTTATCCCACGTCTGCGGTTCGCGGAGTGGTGCCTGAACACTCGATTTATAAGGCTAAGGGCAATATTATTAAAAAGCACGAATAATCTTTAATTTTTTACTTTTTCTTTCGTCGCTTTTTACTGGATTTTTTAAGGGTTTTATGCAACAATAAGGGTTGCGATTATATATATGAAAGGAGTCATTAAATGATTTATTCACATGAAGTTGAAGAGATGTGTCCTGTCACTCAGGGCGTACATCACGGATGCGCTCCCATTCCCGAAGAGGCTAAATGGGTAAAAGCAAAGGACGTAAAGGATATTTCCGGTTACACACATGGTATCGGCTGGTGTGCTCCTCAGCAGGGTGCATGCAAGCTTTCCTTAAATGTTAAGGACGGTATCATTCAGGAAGCTTTGGTTGAGACTATCGGTTGCTCCGGTATGACTCATTCGGCTGCTATGGCTGCTGAAATTCTTCCCGGTTTAACCGTAATGGAAGCTCTTAACACAGACCTTGTTTGTGACGCTATCAATACAGCAATGAGAGAGTTATTCCTTCAGATTGTATACGGACGTTCACAGTCTGCGTTCTCAGAGGATGGACTTCAGATCGGTGCTGGACTTGAAGACCTCGGTAAGGGAACCCGTTCAATGGTTGGTACGACTTACGGAACCTTAAAGAAGGGACCTCGTTACCTTGAACTTACAGACGGTTACATTACAGGTATTGCTCTTGATGAAGAGGATCAGATCATCGGTTACAAGTTCGTGAACTTCGGTAAGATGATGGACTTTATCAAGAAGGGCGATGATGCAAACACAGCACTTGAGAAGGCTTCAGGTCAGTATGGCCGTGTTGCTGATGCAGTTCGCGTTATCGATCCGAGAAAGCAGTAAGGAAAAGGAGGAGAAAATCATGTCATTATTTGAATCATATGAAAGAAGAGAGCCTCAGATCCTTGCAAAGCTTAAGGAGTATGGCATTTCTTCAATTGAGGAATGTAAATCTATCTGCGATGCAGCAGGTATCGATGTATATCATCTTATAGAAGGCATTCAGCCTATCTGTTTTGAAAATGCAAAGTGGGCTTACACTGTAGGCGCTGCTATCGCTATCAAGAAAAACTGCCGTAAGGCTTCCGAGGCTGCTGCAGCTATCGGCGAAGGTCTTCAGGCATTCTGTATTCCCGGTTCTGTAGCCGATACCCGTAAGGTAGGCTTAGGACATGGTAACCTTGGTAAGATGCTTCTTGAAGAGGACACCGAGTGTTTTGCATTCCTTGCAGGTCACGAGTCATTCGCTGCTGCAGAAGGTGCTATCGGTATCGCAGAGAAGGCAAACAAGGTTAGACAGAAACCCCTTCGTGTTATCTTAAACGGTCTCGGAAAAGACGCAGCACAGATTATTTCACGTGTTAACGGCTTTACCTTTGTAGAAACCGAATATGATCCTTATACCAACACAGTTAAGGAAGTTTCACGTAAGTGCTACTCTAAGGATGCAAATTCACCTCGTGCAAAGGTTAACTGCTATGGTGCAAACGATGTTTGCGAAGGTGTTGCAATTATGTGGAAGGAAAATGTTGACGTTTCCATTACTGGTAACTCAACCAATCCTACCAGATTCCAGCATCCCGTTGCAGGTACCTACAAGAAGGAAAGACTTGAAGCAGGCAAGAAGTACTTCTCAGTTGCTTCAGGCGGCGGCACAGGCCGTACACTTCACCCCGACAATATGGCTGCAGGTCCCGCTTCTTACGGCATGACCGATACCATGGGCCGTATGCACTCCGATGCTCAGTTTGCAGGTTCTTCTTCAGTTCCCGCACACGTTGAGATGATGGGTCTTATCGGCGCAGGTAACAACCCGATGGTTGGTATGACAGTATCCACGGCAGTTTCGATTGAAGAAGCGGCTAAGGCTGGAAAGTTCTAATATAATTAGACAGATAATTTTGGGGAGTCTCACGTTGTGAGACTCCTTTTTGCACATTCTCGCGTAAGGAATATGCCGCAAAGGCGACCACGCTCAATGCTTAAGTTTCGCAAGCGAAACTCGTTTTACCGTATATGAAATTGCTTTGAAGAGGGCTAAAAAGGAATTTTTGTGAAAAACTCATAGCACATTGATTTAGACTGGAAGATATGGTAAATTTAACATTAGTGTTACGAAAGGGCGTAAAACTATGAAGAAAATTATAGCAATAATTTTAAGCCT
Source organism: Lachnospiraceae bacterium (assembly GCA_963605385.1). Classification (GTDB taxonomy): domain Bacteria; phylum Bacillota; class Clostridia; order Lachnospirales; family Lachnospiraceae; genus UBA1258. The sequence continues at coordinate 177,124 of CAVCUM010000001.1, read as the reverse complement.
AACATCCTGTGCGGCTTTAATGGCCGGATGCGGGGTTTCGGCAGAGAATAAAGAGCTTTCGGAATATAAAAAATCGATGGAAGGTATCTTTAGCACTCTCGAAGAGATAGATACGGAGATTAATGAGATAGATCCCGATTCGGAGGATTCGCTTGAAAGTTTGTATACTGAATTTGACAAGCTTATTACGACTTATTCGGATCTTTCGTCTTTGACTGCACCGACCGAGGGAGCACCTGAGACCTTTGCATATATAGACGATCTTGCGGATCAGGCTTATGATTACATGGTTCAGGCAGATGACTACTTAAATCAGTCATTTGATGAAAGCTCATACAATGAAACGACATTGAATGCGGCCTTGGAATGTTACGACAGAGCAAATAAGCGTATAGGCTATATCATAGATTTACTTCACGGAGAGCTTCCTCAGGATGAAACTATTACATACAATTAAACTTATCCCCGGCTGTTGCCGGGGATTTTGTTGTATATATGCACTTTAGTGTGGTAAAATATAAGGGTTTAATGACAATATTAGCTTTTTAGGAGAGGGACATGTTAGGAGCAGAGGCAATTGTAAATGCTTTGGTAGAGGAAAAGGTCAGATACGTATTCGGATATCCCGGAGTTGCAATCTGTCCTTTTTATAATGCGATATTAAATTCGGACATTAAAACGGTTTTGGTGCGTACCGAGCAGAATGCGGCACACGCAGCAAGCGGACTTGCAAGAGTTTCGGGTGAAGTCGGTGTATGCGCGGTTACCAGCGGTCCCGGTGCTACAAACCTTTTAACCGGTATTGCCACGGCTTTCGCAGACAGTATACCGCTTGTCTGCATCACGGGGCAGGTCGATTCCGGGCTTTTAGGCTCGGATGTATTTCAGGAGGCAGACATAACAGGAGCAGTTGAGTCCTTTGTCAAATACAGCTACCTTGTTAAAGACGTAAACGACATTCCAAGAGTATTCAAAGAAGCCTTCTATATCGCAAATTCAGGCAGAAAAGGGCCTGTCTTAATTGATATTCCGATTGATGTTCAGAATGCAGAGATAAAGAAATTTGTTTATCCGAATGAACTTTCGATGCGCACGTACAAGCCGACGACTGTAGGTAACTTTGTACAGATAAAGAAAATGATGAAAGCTTTGGAAAAAAGTAAGCGTCCCATCATCTGTGCGGGTGGAGGAGTATTCCTTTCCGATGCTCAGGAGGAGCTTATAAAGTTTTCACAGAAACATAATATTCCCGTTGTTTCTACCATGATGGGAATTGGCGTGATGCCGACCGAACATCCTTTGTACATCGGAATGGTCGGAAATAACGGAAAACCATACGCAAACAGAGCCATGAATGAGTCGGATGTTCTCATTATGGTCGGAGCAAGAGTTGCCGACAGAGCCGTTAATCAGCCCGATCTCATTACTGAGAATAAGGTAATGATACATATTGATGTCGATCCTTGCGAAATAGGAAAAAACTGCGGACCGAACATTCCCATTGTCGGAGATGCAAAAAATATTTTTGAGCAGATGAACGCCTTCGAAACCGAGACAGATACTAAAGAATGGCTTGATACACTTTCTTTTTACAGGGAAAGCATGGCTGTAAAAAGAAATCCGAATCCTTCATTTACGGATCCCGAAGTGTTCATAAGGACCTTGTCCGACAGGATGGATGATGATTTCATTTATGTAGCCGATGTCGGTCAGAATCAAATCTGGTCATGCTCTTATGTAAACATCAAAAAGGGAAGATTCCTTACGAGCGGAGGAATGGGTACGATGGGCTATTCAATTCCGGCAGCGATGGGCGCAAAACTTTCAAAACCGGATAGAACGGTAGTTGCTGTCTGCGGTGACGGCTCCTTCCAAATGTCTATGATGGAACTTGCTACTGCCAATGAAATGAACGTTCACATGAAGATTATTGTCTTTAAAAATAGATTTCTTGGAATGGTTCGTGAATACCAGCATTTTACTTATAAGGACAATTATTCCGTGGTAGAGCTTAATGACTATCCGAAGCTTGAAACTTTGGCTAAGGCATATGATTTTTCATATGTGCGAATTAACAATAATGCGGATATTGAAAAAGGTATTGATGAGTTTCTTGATTTCAAAGGGTCTTCCTTAATGGAAGTGATGATTGATCCCAAGGACTTGGTAAAGGGGTAAGCTATGAAGAAGATTTATTCGGTTCTTGTAGAAAACAGATCCGGTGTTTTGAGTAAGGTTTCCGGCCTTTTTGCAAGGCGTTGCTTTAATATTGAATCTCTTGCCGTAGGCGAAACCTTCGATCCGGAGGTTTCAAACATGACCATTGTTTCATCCGGAGACGAAAGAACACTTGAACAGATTGAAAAACAGTTAAATAAAAAGCTTGACGTTATTAAGGTTAAGACCTTCAATGAAGATGTTGCGATTGCGAGAGAGCTGATGCTTGTGAAGGTTAAGTATAACAGGTCGACTCGTAAAGATATAATGGAAATTGCAGATCTTTGCAAGGCATCTGTTGTTGATATATCGAAATCTTATATAATGCTTCAAATCTGTGATACTCCCGAAAGAGTGAAAATTTTCAGATCGATGCTAAGTGGCATAAGTGTTGTCGAAGTCGCCAGAACGGGTACTTTAGCACTTTCAAAATGTAAAGATTTAGAGAGCTAAAGTATTTTTTCTTGACTTTGTTCTTTTTAGTGGTAGTATATCCTTAAACAACACTTTAGAGGTTTAAAGTATGAATGTAAGAGTTCTTCAGCTTCTTGTTGATAATACCTCGGGCGTTTTGAGCCGTATTTCGGGTCTTTTTTCAAGAAGAGGCTACAATATTGAAAGTATAACGGCAGGAGTTACCGCAGATCCGCGCTTTACGCGTATTACGATTGTGACAAGCGGTGATGAGGACGTGCTCATTCAGATTGAAAAGCAGGTTTCAAAGCTTATAGATGTAAGAGACGTAAAGGTCTTAAAACCGGATGATTCCGTATACAGGGAATTGGTACTTATCAAGGTTAGATGCAATGCTTCCGAGCGTCAAAGTGTCATTTCTATAACTGATGTATTCAGGGCAAAGATTATCGATGTCGGTAAAGAAAGTCTGATTATCGAGATTACCGGCAATCAGGACAAGATCGAAGCCTTTATCGGACTTTTAGACGGTTTTGAAATTCTCGAAATTGCCCGCACGGGTATCGCAGGTCTTGGCAGGGGAACCGCCAACGTTACATATTTAGATTAAATTTTATTTTTATAAAAGGAGATATAAAATGGCTAAAATTTTTTACGAATCAGATTGCAACCTTTCCTTACTTGAAGGCAAGACAATTGCAATCATCGGCTACGGCTCACAGGGACATGCACATGCTTTGAACCTTAAGGATTCAGGCTGCAAGGTAATTATCGGTCTTTACAAGGGATCAAAGTCATGGGATAGGGCAGTAAGCCAGGGCTTTGAAGTTTATACAGCTGCTGAGGCTGCAAAGATGGCAGATATCATCATGATCTTGATTAACGATGAGAAGCAGGCTGATTTGTATACAAAGGATATCGAGCCCAACCTTGAAGCAGGCAATATGCTTATGTTTGCTCACGGCTTCAATATTCATTTCGGCTGTATCAAGCCTCCGAAGGATGTTGACGTTACCATGATTGCTCCTAAGGGACCCGGTCATACGGTCAGAAGCGAATATCAGGCAGGCAAGGGTGTTCCCTGCTTAATAGCTGTTGAACAGGATGCTACAGGCAAGGCTCAGGATTTGGCACTTGCATATGCACTCGGAATTGGCGGAGCAAGAGCAGGCGTTTTGGAGACAACCTTCAGAACAGAGACCGAGACAGACCTCTTCGGTGAGCAGGCAGTTCTTTGCGGTGGTGTTTGTGCTCTTATGCAGACAGGCTTTGAAGTGCTTTGCGAAGCAGGATACGATCCGAGAAATGCATACTTTGAATGTATTCACGAGATGAAGCTTATTGTAGATCTTATTTATCAGTCTGGTTTTGCAGGAATGAGATATTCAATTTCCAATACCGCTGAGTATGGAGATTACATTACAGGACCCAAGATCATCACTCCTGAGACAAAGCAGGCAATGAAGAAGATTCTTTCCGATATCCAGGACGGAACCTTTGCGAAGGAATTCTTACTTGATATGTCACCCGCAGGCAAGCAGGTTCATTTCCAGGCAATGAGAAAGCTTCATGCAGAGCATCCTTCGGAGAAGGTTGGTGAAGAAGTAAGAAAGCTTTACAGCTGGAATAATGAAGCAGACAAGCTCATTAATAACTAAAGCTTAGAGGGGAGCTGAAAGGCTTCCCTTTTTAGAGGAGAAAGAACATGTCAATGACGATGACGCAAAAAATCCTTGCCTTCCATGCAGGACTTGAATCTGTTAAGGCAGGAGATTTGATAGAAGCCGATCTTGATTTGGTGCTCGGAAATGATATCACAAGCCCGGTTGCCATAAAAGAAATGGCTCGTATGAACCTTGATAAGGTATTTAATAAGGACAAGATTGCCCTTGTACCCGATCACTTTGTGCCCAATAAGGATATTAAGTCAGCAGAACATTGCAAGTGTGTCAGAGAATTTGCTGCGAGGAACAATATTACGAATTATTTTGAAGTGGGCTCGATGGGGATTGAACATGCACTTTTACCGGAGCAGGGTTTAACTGTCGCCGGAGACGTGATAATAGGTGCCGATTCACATACCTGTACCTATGGAGCACTCGGTGCTTTTTCAACGGGTGTCGGAAGTACGGATATGGCTGCCGGAATGGCAACAGGCAAAGCATGGTTTAAGGTTCCTTCGGCTATCAAATTCAATATAGTCGGAAAGAAGGCAAAGAACATAAGCGGTAAGGATGTCATCCTTCACATCATTGGCATGATCGGAGTCGATGGTGCTTTGTATAAATCCATGGAATTTACCGGAGATGGTATAAAGAATCTTTCAATGGATGACAGATTTACTATCGCAAATATGGCAATCGAGGCCGGTGCAAAGAACGGAATTTTCCCTGTTGATGAAAAAGCAATTATGTATATGAAGGAGCATTCAAAGAGGGAATACAAAATATTTACGGCAGATGAGGATGCCGAATATGATGCCGAGTACACTATTGATTTATCCATGCTTAAGCCGACGGTTGCATTCCCTCATCTTCCCGAAAATACAAAGACAATAGATGAGATTAAAGAAGAAATTAAGATTGATCAGGTAGTCATCGGTTCATGTACCAACGGTCGTATAGATGATTTGCGTCTTGCCGCTTCAGTTTTGAAGGGAAGACACGTAAAAAAGGGAATAAGGCTTATAGTTATTCCCGCTACCCAGTCCATATATTTGCAGGCTATGGAAGAAGGACTTCTAAAGATATTCATCGAAGCGGGAGGAATTGTAAGTACTCCCACCTGCGGACCCTGTCTTGGCGGATACATGGGTGTGCTTGCGGCGGGCGAAAGATGCGTGTCATCGACAAACCGTAATTTCGTAGGCCGTATGGGTGATGTGACAAGCGAAATATATCTTGCAAGTCCCGTTGTTTGTGCTGAAAGTGCAATTAAGGGTTACATTGCAGCTCCGGAGGTAGACTAATGAAGGCTCAAGGAAAAGTATTCAGATTTGAAGATAACGTTGATACGGATGTAATTATTCCCGCAAGATATTTAAATTCTTCGGATCCTTCCGAACTTGCCACGCATTGCATGGAGGATATAGACAAGGATTTTGTGAAAAAAGTTTCAAAGGGCGACATTATCGTAGCTGGCAAGAATTTCGGCTGCGGTTCTTCAAGAGAACATGCCCCGATTGCCATAAAGGCTTCCGGCGTTTCCTGCGTAATTGCTGAGACCTTTGCCCGTATTTTTTACAGAAATGCCATTAATATAGGCCTTCCTATAATGGAGTGTGAGCCCGCGAGTAAGGCTATAAAGGCCGGAGATGAAGTAAGCATTAACTTTGATACTGGTGAGATTAACGATCTGACGACAGGAGAAACTTATATCGGCCAGGCATTTCCCGAGTTCATGCAGAAGATTATAAATGCCGAAGGACTTTTAAATTATATTACTCAGAAATAGTTGCGATTTTTGTTAAATTTTCAAATTCCCTCTGCTATAATGGTGGAGGGAATTTTTATCTCAATTGGAGAAATCCTGCGTCTCTTGACAAAGCGTAGGTGTGACTATGACAATATCCAATCGAGTCTTAAATTTTGATTAAGGCTTAAATATAGTCTGCATAGATTTATTTAAAAAAGGTGTTTATACATGAGGATTATTTTTATCAGACACGGGGATCCCGATTATTCGATAGATTCGCTTACCGAGAAAGGCTTCAGAGAGGCAAGGCTGCTATCCGAAAGAGTGAAGAACTGGAAGGTTGATGCGGCTTTTGTTTCTCCTTTGGGGCGAGCTCAAGATACGGCTTCTTTTTCACTTGACAAGCTAAATATGAAAGCAACGACATGTGACTGGCTTAAGGAGTTTAATTACAGCGTCCTTCATGAAGAGGAGGACAGGGTTAAGGTTCCGTGGGATTTTTATCCGGAAACCTGGACCAAATATGAAAACAGCTTCGATAAGGATAAGTGGACAGATATTCCTATCCTTAATAATCCGGATCTAAAGGACGGTAACGAAAAGGTTAAGGAAGGAATAGACGGAATTTTAAAAGAATATGGATATACCAGATACCAAAACTTTTATAAGTCAGACGGGACAGGCAAAGACAAGACGATTGTCTGCTTCTGCCACTTGGGCGTTATCTGTGTGATGCTCGGACATTTATTAAATGTATCACCGGTTGTATTATGGCACGGACTTTTCCTTGCACCGACCTCGGTGACTGTCGGGGCCTTTGAGGAACGCTTTAAGGATCATGCATATTTCAGACTTCAGGCAGTGGGTGATACAAGGCATCTTACGGAAAACAGCGAGCAAGTTTCAAGTTCCGGTTATTTTACCGATACGTTTATGGGGTGATAAAATGATAAGCTTTTTAAGAGGAATTCTCGAAGAATCAAGACCAGGGAGATTGATAATCGATGTTTCGGGAGTCGGTTTTACCGTTCTTGTTTCCGATTCGATGAGGGAAGAACTCCCTTCTATAGGCAACGAGGTAAAGGTCTATACATATATGAGCGTCAGGGATGACGGCATGAGCCTGTACGGATTCCTTACAAGGGATGCACTTGATCTTTTTAATATGTTAATCGGTGTAAACGGAGTCGGGCCGAAAGGTGCACTTGCCATTCTTGATACATTTTCGGTCTCAAAGATAAAGTTTTACATTGCATCGGCCGATGCGAACGCACTTTCAAAAGCACCTACCATCGGAAAGAAGACAGCCGAGAGGATTATCGTGGATTTGCGGGATAAGGTTAAGAAAGAAGAAATCTTTCTTGATAATGATCCTTCGGAAACGTCAAACGAAGGAAATGCGGTTACCGATGACGCAAAGGATGCAATCGAAGCCTTGGTAGCACTCGGCTATGACAGAAAATCTTCACAGGCTGCAGTACTTAAGATTGAACATATTGAGGAGCTTGACACAAATCAGATATTAAAGCTTGCTCTTTCATATATGTATTAAAGGTGATGTATGGAAAGAATGATTGAAACGAGCTTCACGACGGAGGATGTCAAGATTGAAGGTTCACTTCGTCCGGAGTTTATAAAGGATTATATCGGTCAGGAAAAAGTAAAAGAAATAATGAAGGTCTATATTGATGCCGCAAAGAAGCGAAATGATTCACTTGATCACGTGCTTTTGTACGGACCTCCCGGACTTGGAAAAACGACGCTTGCCGAGATTATTGCACATGAAATGGGTGTAAATATCAGAATTACAAGCGGACCTGCAATTGAAAAACCCGGTGACATGGCTGCAATTCTAAGCTCCCTTCAGTCGGGGGACCTTCTTTTTATTGATGAAATTCACAGACTTAACAAGCAGATAGAAGAAGTTCTTTATCCTGCAATGGAAGATTATTCTTTGGACATCATGATAGGAAAGGGACCAAGCGCAAAGTCTATAAGGCTGGATCTTCCCAAATTCACCTTAGTTGGTGCGACCACGCGTGCGGGACTTCTTTCGGCACCCTTGCGAGACAGATTCGGAGTTATTCAAAAGCTTGAATTTTATAATATTGATGAGCTTGCAACCATCATCAGACATTCGGCAAAGGTCTTAAACGTAAAAATCGATGCTGAGGGTGCGGATGAGCTTGCAAGGAGAAGCCGCGGAACACCGAGACTTGCAAACCGTATGCTTAAGAGGGTCAGGGATTTTGCGGAGATCAAGTATGACGGCGTGATAACGGGTGATGTTGCCCGTACCGCACTTGACTTAATGGATGTTGACAGAATGGGTCTTGACCACGTTGACAGAAACCTTTTGACTACGATGATAGAGCTTTATAAGGGTGGACCTGTTGGGCTTGATACCTTGGCTGCTTCCATCGGAGAGGATGCCGGCACTATAGAAGAGGTTTATGAGCCTTATCTTTTAAAGAACGGATTTATAATGCGAACCCCGAGAGGCAGGTGCGTGACTGAGCTTGCGTACAGCCATTTGGGTATTGAAAATGAGGTTCAGTAACTATATAATAATTTGTATCTGTTCATCGGTAATTATGGATAGAATTCATAGTAAGTTATCGAGAGTGTATCACAGGGGGAAACCTTAATGGCGGCCAAAACAGATGCTGAGGTAATTATCGGAGGAAAGGTGCTTCGCTTAAGCGGTTATGAAAGCGAAGAGTACCTTCAGAAGGTTGCCCAGTATATCAACAATAAATTATCCGAATACAACAGAATAGAAAGCTTTAGACGCTCGCCTGTCGATATGCAGAATGTCCTGCTTGAAATCAACATTGCCGATGACTATTTTAAGGCGAAGAAACAGATTTCCCTATTGGAAGAGGAGATCAGCGCCAAGGAAAAAGAACTCTATGATTTGAAGCATGAGCTCATTGCCGCACAGATAAAGCTTGATACAAGTGAAAAAAATGTAAAAAGTCTTAAGAGCGATTTGGATGAATCCTCCAAAAAGCTTATACGTCTCGAAACCGAGCTTAAGATGAATTAAAGGCTGTAGAGATACAGCCTTTTATAGTGGGTATAAATATGGAATTACTTTCACCTGCCGGAAATTTCCAAGGCTTCTTAGGATGCTTAAATGCCGGATGCGATGCGGTTTACCTTGCCGGGAAGAAATTTGGTGCAAGAGCATATGCGGATAATTTTTCCGACGAAGAAATCATTAAAACGATTGAAATCGCACATCTCAATGGCATAAGAGTTTATCTTACCGTGAATACTCTTATTAAGGAAAGAGAATTTTCGGATGTTCTTAATTACATACAAACCTTTTATGAAGCCGGCTTAGATGCCTGCATTGTGCAGGATTTAGGTCTTATCTCGGTATTTAAGGATAAATTTCCGAAAATGGAATGTCATGTAAGTACGCAGGGCCTTGTAACCGGCATTAAATCGGCAAGGTTTTATAAAAATCACGGAGCTTCAAGGGTCGTTCTTGCAAGAGAGCTTTCTTTAAGTGAAATCAAAGAAATTAAAGCTAACTGTGATATTGAATTAGAGACCTTTATTCACGGCAGTATGTGCTATTCCTATTCGGGCGTCTGCCTGTTTTCTTCTTGCCTGGGTGGAAGAAGCGGAAACCGCGGAAGATGCGCCGGCCCTTGCAGACAGCCTTACTTGATTGAAAACAGCAATGATTTTAAATTTGAACGCAAACTTCCAAATTTGATGGGCGATTCAAATACGAGTGCGTTAAAGTACGGCTCGAACTTGAATTTTGAGGACAAAAATAAATATTTTCTTTCAATGAAGGATCAGTGTACCCTTGAAATCCTGCCAAAACTACTTGAGGCGGGCATTGATTCTCTTAAAATCGAAGGACGTATGAAAAGTCCGGAGTATACGGCTTTTGTCACAAAAATGTACAGAAAGTACATTGATTTATATGAAAGGGATAAAGAAAATTACAGCGTAGATCCTAAGGATTTAATCAAACTTAAGAATATGTATATGCGTTCTGAAATTTCAGACGGATATTATTTTAGAAAAAACGGGCGTGAAATGATTACGCTTGACAATCCTGCATATTCAAAAACCGACGATATTCTTAAAAGCGAAGTTAAGAGAGAATATATTGATAATCCCAAGAAGATTAAAGTCGATGGGTATGTCTATTCAAAGGTCGGCGAGAATTTTTCTTTCTCCTTAAATGCAAAAGGAAAATACGTTACCTTTACCGGAGATATTGTAAAGAAGGCCTTAAGTAATCCGACAAAAAAAGAAGACATTAAAAAGCAGCTTTCAAAGCTTGGAAATACTCCTTTTTACTTAAATGAGTTAATAATGGAATCTGACGATTCGGGTTTTATAAGCATTAAGCAATTAAATGATTATAGACGAACCTGTGCCGACTTGCTTAAAGAAGAGCTTTTAAAGGATTATGACAGGCTGCCTGATATTTACTTAAAAGAAAATCCTGAATGCAGAAAAGGTAGTGGCTTATCAAAGGATATCATATGCGTTAAGACCAAAGAACAGTTAGAAATTATAAAAAATTATTCTTTTGATGCATTATTGGGCCTTGATTACAAGCTTTTTAAGGATGTTAATGCGGATGGGGAAGGTACAATTGTTCTTTTTCCGGACATATGCAGGAATGGCGATTTTAATAAAATAAAGGAAATTATTGATGCCTGTATAAAAGAAAATATTGCCGGCGTACTTGTAAGAAATTATGATGAGCTTGAATTGATTTACGAATCTTCATATAGTGGCATGGTGGTTGCAGGACCGGAATTGTATGCTTTTAACCGTAAATCAGCCGAAGCATTAAAATATTTTTGCGATAAGCTTGTCATCCCGTTTGAACTTTCAAAACATGAAATAAAGGAAATAAGGAAGCCCGGAGAGTATGTGTTTGCATATGGACGCATTCCGCTTATGCATACGTCAAATTGCGTTTTAAAAACTTATGCTTCCTGCAACAAAAATAAGGGCGATAAGTTTCTTTATTTAAAAGACCGGGTTTTGGCTGATTTCCCTGTCTTCAGAAACTGCGATTATTGCTTTAATACCGTATATAACAGTGTTCCTACCTGCCTCTTTGACGAAGGGGAATTTTTAAAGGATTATCTAAAGATAATTTCCTTTACAGACGAGGGGGAGAGAGAAATAAACGAGGTTATGAAGGCTTACAGAACGAATTCGAAGATAAAATCTTACACAAAGGCATACTTTAACAAGGGAGTTTTATAAGAAGTTAAATTGTGTTACAATCATACAAATGATTTTTTACGGAGGGTTTGCAATGAAAGAGGCAACCAGTTGCGGTGGAGTCGTAATCCACAGGGGTAAAATTTTGCTCTTATATAAGAATTTTTACAATCATTATCATGGATGGGTACTCCCGAAGGGAACGGTTGAAGAGGGCGAGACCTTTGAAGATACGGCACTTAGGGAAGTGTATGAAGAGGGAAGTTCGATTGCGCGGATCATTCAGCCTATCGGCGAGACGCACTACGTATTTAACGGAAATGATGATGAGATAAACAAAACGGTTCATTGGTTCTTGATGAGCTCGAATGCTTTTTATTCAAGACCGCAAAAAGAAGAGTATTTCGAGGATTCGGGATTTTATAAGTATCATGAGGCAATCTTCCTTCTCAAATATCCCAATGAAAAAGAAATTTTGGAGAAGGCATACGCCGAGTATAAAAGGTTGAAATCTGTCGGGAAGTGGTATGAAAGATAATGTTTTTCTTTCTGAAAATGCATATATCGCAAAGCCTTTGAAACACAAAAATAAGCTTATTAAAAGGCTTAACAGGGGGAAGGTTTTAAAGAGCTTTTATGTCGTATATATGCCTTTAAACAAAGTCAGACCGGAGATTGTTGAGTCACGTTTTTTTTCCTTTGAATATATGAGATCGGACAAGACGGAAGTTATTTGCCTTTGTAAGTATAAAGAAGATGCTTTTGAATACATAAGATGTCTTACGAAGGCTTCAGTTTCGTTTTTTAATGATATTTGCTATAGAGAAACCCTAAAAAAAATAACTCCTGAATTGATAGATTCCTATTTCTACAAGGATTTGGAGGAATGATGAATCTTTTTTTACATATTCTTATGTATATAGGCCTGACTCTGCTTGGTATACTTGCTCTTATTATTCTACTTATTTTACTTGTACTGTTTCTGCCGGTTTTTTATAACGTTTTCGGTAGCTACAAGGATGAGCAAGACCCCGTTGTAAGGTTAAAAGCGCATTGGCTTCTTGGCTTTTTACGTGTTACCTATGACTACGGCAGTGATGATTCCTTAAAGATTAAGATATTATGTTTTAGGCTAAATAAACGTAAAAAGCCTGTTAAAGACATTAATTTTGATGAGCCTGAGAATGATGAGGCTATAGACTGCGAAGCTATCGAAAGTAAAGTCAAGCCTTTTAGTGGCGAAGACATTAAAGAAAAAGTCAATCCTTCAAATGCTGATGACGGCAAGGAAAAAGACAAGGCTTATAAACCCGATAAAGCATCTTCTCAAAAAACAAACATATATGATAAAATCAAAGCATATATAAAAATTTTAAAATCTGAAAAATTTAAATCAGCATACAGATATTCAAAAGACAGGATTCGTAAGATTTTAAAGAACGTATTACCGAGAAAGTGGGACGTTACCTGCCTTATAGGCTTTGACGATCCTTCGGCAACCGGAAATTTGATTGCAATAACTTCTATGCTTTATCCGGTCATTGCTTCACATATTCATGTTTACGGAAGTTTTGATAAAAAGGTAATTGACGTAAAGGGTTATGCAAAAGGGCATGTAACGGTTATTACATTATTGATTAACGGACTTAAGCTATATTTTAATAAGGACATTAGGAAGCTTATAAAGCTTTTCAAGGAGGCAAAAGATGGCAGAAAAAAATTGTAGTTCGATTATTGATTCATTATTAAAGGGAATGGATTCGATTTTATCATCCAAGACAGTTGTGGGAGAGCCTACCAGAATCGAGGATACCATTATCCTTCCTTTGGTAGATATTTCTTTCGGTGTAGGTGCGGGAGCCTCTGAAAATCCTGGTAATAACGGTGGGGGCGGCGGTATGTCCGGAAAGGTAACTCCAAGCGCCGTTTTAGTCATCAAAAACGGAAACACAAAGCTTGTAAACATCAAGAATCAGGATGCAATTACAAAGGTACTTGATATGATTCCTGATGTTGTTGACAAGATTTCAGGTTCGATTAATAAAAAGAAACCCGAAATTTCCGATGAAGAAGCAATTGACGCAGCTTTCCCAGAGGAAAATGAGTAATGGACGAAAAAGAGTCCTTCGAGGAAATCCTTACAGGGCATGATATTGACAAGCTTAATGATCTTAAAAGATTTATTTTTGAAGAGAGCATTAAGCTTGATCTTAAAGAAAAAGAAATTAAAGAAAAGCAGGAAAAATTCATTTCCGAGCGGGTTCAGTTCGTGGAGGAGATGAAGCAAATCAACTTGCGTTGCCTTAATGAGCGTAAGCGCCTAAAGGACGAAGAATTATTCTTTGACAAAAAGATGGAAATCCTAAAATCGGGCTTTGCATCTTTGGAAGAGGACCGTAAGAAATTTGAAAAAGAAAAGCTTCTGTATGAAGCAGGTAAAGGAAACTCTGTCAGGGAGGATTTTGCTGATGCAGGGGCCCTTCTTTTTGCAGGCGTAAACAGTCAGCTTGCACTAAGAAAGCGATACAGGGATCTGCTTAAGATTTTTCATCCCGATAATCTTTGCGGAGATACCAAAGTCGTAACGATTATTACAAAGGAATATGAAGCATTAAAAGAGAAGTACGATTATCCCTTTAAGATGGGATAAAGAAACAAAGAATCCTGCTTTGCAGGATTATCCGCCTGTGTCGCACAGTAGAATTAGTAACGTCTGTATTTTGCTTAAGCATGAAAAAAGAGAACCCAATCGGTTCTCTTTTTAAGTATCATTTTAAAATTAAGCTCTTTCAACCTTGCCGGATCTTAAGCATCTCGTACAAACATGAAGCTTCTTTACTGAACCGTTAACCTTGCATGTAACGGACTGGATGTTGGAGCCCCACATTCTACTGGATTTTCTATTAGAATGGCTTACATTATTTCCAAAATGAATACCTTTTCCGCAAACAGAACATTTTGCCATCTTAGCACCTCCTTAAGTATTGAATCTTTGCGAAACTCGCAACAAATGAATGATATCAGATTGGTTCTAAAAATGCAAGCATAAAATTAATGTTTCTTTTTTTATTTAAAGAGGGTATAATGACATAGTCTTGCGTGACGTTACTATATGAAGCAGGAGGTAATTGATGAAAGGTTCTTCTCTTGATACACACTTAGGTAATATAAGTATTGATCCGACCGTAATAATGCAATATGCAGGCTCGGTTGCAATTGAGTGCTTCGGTATTGTAGGCATGGCCAATGTCAATGTTAAAGACGGCCTTGTAAGACTTTTAAAGCTTAATTCGGCAGAAATCTGCAGGGGCGTAAGCGTCTTAATGAACGATGAAGGCAAGCTTATTCTTGATTTTCATATCATAGTTTCCTATGGCGTCAGCATTCAGGCTGTCGTTGAAAATCTGTGCAGCAATGTTAAATATAAGGTTGAGGAGTTTACGGGCCTCGAAATCGGAAAAATAAATGTCTTTGTTGAAGACGTTAGAGCTATTGACTAGGAGGATGCAGTTTTGTCAAAGAATACTATCAATGCAAATGATCTTGCAAAGATGTTTTTAGCCGGAGCTAAAAATCTCGAAGCAAAAAAAGAATGGATTAATGAATTAAATGTATTTCCTGTTCCGGATGGCGACACCGGTACAAATATGACGATGACGATTATGTCTGCCGCAAAGGATGTAAACTCTTTGATGGCTACAAACGACATTACGATGGAGACCCTTTGCAAGGCAATTTCTTCAGGCTCTTTAAAAGGTGCCAGAGGAAACTCCGGTGTTATCCTGTCTCAGCTTCTGAGAGGCTTTACAAAGGCTGTAAAGGTTAAGACAGAAATTACGATTCCTGATATGGCAGACGCCTTTGAAAAGGGTGTTGAGACTGCCTACAAGGCCGTTATGAAGCCAAAGGAAGGAACGATTCTTACCGTCGCAAAGAGTGTAAGCCTTAAGGGAAGAGAGCTTGCCGATGCGGGATTAAGTGATTTAGAGGATTTCATTCGTACCTGTATTGAAGAATCTGAGGTATCGCTTGCACATACTCCCGAGCTTTTACCTGTTTTAAAGCAGGCCGGCGTAGTGGATTCCGGCGGACAGGGTCTTGTTGAATTTTTCCATGGTGCTTTCGATGCCTTTATGGGCAAAGAAATTGATTTTACCATTGAAGAAAGCAAGCCTGAGAATATTGAAGAAACCAAAGAGCGTGAAAAAGAAAATCTCAGATTCGATTATGCTACGGAGTATGAGATATATCTTGATAAGACCTTTAATATAAAGCATGAGCTTGATTTTAAGACTTACCTTGAATCAATCGGAGATGCTCTTACTTTGGTAGTTGATGAAGCCATTGTGAAGGTTAATCTGTATACGAACGATCCCGGTCTTGCGCTTCAGAAGGCTTTGAAGTACGGAGCTCTTACCAATATCAAGATTGAAAATGTCAAGATAAAGGAGACCCCCAAGGTTAAGAAGGCTAAGGAACCCTCAAAGGATTACGGCTTCGTTTCGGTCGCCGCAGGAGACGGCCTTTCTGAAATCTTTAAAGGTCTCGGTGCAGATGTTGTAATAGAAGGCGGACAGACCATGAACCCTTCGACCGAGGATATTGTTGAAGCTGTTGCTTCTGTGAATGCCCGTACCGTATTTGTCCTTCCAAATAACAAAAACATTATCATGGCAGCAAACCAGGCTCAGTTCTTAGTTTCGGATAAGGAAGTTATTGTTATACCCACAAAGACTATTCCTCAGGGAATTTCGGCTATGATTAATTTTATGCCTGATGCGGACAGCAAAGTAACTGAAGAAGCAATGGTTTCCGAGATTAAAAACGTTCGTACCGGTCAGGTCACCTACGCTGTCAGAGATACAAGCATCGATGACAAAGAAATTAAAGAAGGCGACTATATGGGAATCGGTGACAAAGGTCTTCTCAGCGTAAGCTCGGATATCAAGACGGCAACCTGTCGTATGATTGATGAAATGGCAAAGGATGAAGACACCGAACTTTTCAGCATATATTATGGAGCCGAGGCATCGGAAGAGTCGTCCGAAGAAATTGCCCGGTACATAAGGGATAAATATCCATCCTGCGATGTGGAAATCAACAAAGGCGGACAGCCGATATATTATTACATTATTTCGGCCGAATAATTCAATTAAGTCTTAAGATCCCGACAGCCTCTGCTGCCGGGATTTGTTACCTAATATGGATTTTCTCTTCATAACGGGAAACTACGATTTGTGAGGATTTGTACGTACACGA
The DNA here is from genome assembly GCA_963605385.1 of Lachnospiraceae bacterium. GTDB lineage: Bacteria > Bacillota > Clostridia > Lachnospirales > Lachnospiraceae > UBA1258. The sequence continues at coordinate 160,606 of CAVCUM010000001.1, read as the reverse complement.
AAGGAAATATGTCGCAAGAAAACGCCGTGGTACAGGCAAAACGCTATTATAGGGTAAGGAAACTATATAACCTTACAAAGGGGAAAGATGAATTTAAATGATTCTTTGACATGTATAAAAGGAGTAGGTGAGAAGGTTTACGAAAACTTCAAGAAGGCAGGGCTTTATTCGGTTGGTGATTTAGTCAAATACTTTCCGAGAGCCTATGATAAATACGAGGAAGTCTGTTCGCTTTCGGAAGCCAAGCCTTATACGAGAAACGCTGTTTTTGCAACCGTAAAAAGCAATCCAAAAATTATACGATACGGATCGAAATCTGCGGTTTCCTTTTATGCCTGCGATGATACAGGGACCTTTGAAGTGCGTTTTTATAATGCTTCTTACATGGTAAATGCCTTCAATGTCGGAGATAAAAGAATTTTCAGAGGCGTGCTCACACCTTTTAAGGATATGCTTATTTTAAAACAACCCAAGGCATATACAAAAGAAGTTTATGATAAACTTTCGGGCGAGATTTATCCTATTTATTCTTTGACAAAGGGGCTTACAAACGATCGAATCGGAAAGACCATTTCGGAGGCTTTAAAGAATCTGAATTTGCCTAAAGATTTTTTGACGTTTGATGAGCTTTCAAAGAACCAATTTCTTCCAATGGATCTGGCAATAAAGAACATTCATTTTCCCGAGAACGATTTAATGCTTTATAAAGCACGAAGAAGAATTGTTTTTGATGAATTCTTTAATTTTTATTCGATGATTCAAGCAGATTCGGATAAAGAAAAAAAGATATCCAACCTACATAGGATGATAGAAGTAAGCGATACCTTACGCTTGGAAGAAGCACTACCGTATTCGCTTACAAATGCGCAAAAGAAAGCAATCAGAGATATTTTTGATGATTTATCCGGAGATTATCTTATGAACAGGCTCGTTCAGGGCGATGTAGGCTCTGGAAAGACTATGGTTTCGATTATGGCGCTTTTAATGTGTGCCGCAAACGGGATGCAAGGGGCAATGATGGCTCCGACGGAAGTTTTGGCACGCCAACATTATGAAACGATTAAAGGACTTACGGATAAATATTCTTTATGCTTTAAGCCTGTTCTTCTTACCGGCAAGATGGGAGCCAAGGACAAAAGGGAAGCGTACAGTCTTATAAAGTCCGGTGAAGCTAATGTCATCCTTGGAACACAGGCTCTTATTACAGACAAAACGGAGTTTAATAATTTAGCTCTGGTAATAACTGACGAACAGCATCGTTTCGGAGTTAAGCAGCGGGAAGCGTTGCGAGATAAAGGACTTAGTCCGCATATACTTGTCATGAGTGCAACACCGATTCCGCGTACTCTTGCTCTGATTGTTTATGCAGGCCTTTCGATTTCTGTTATAGATGAACTTCCCAAGAGTCGTATTCCCATTCTTAATTGCCTCGTTGATTCTTCCTTTACCGGTAAGGCATACAGGAAAATTCAGGGCGAAATTGACAAGGGTCATCAGGCTTATGTGATTTGTCCATCAGTAGAGGGCAATGAAGATTCTGACTTGGGGCTTAAGGATGTTGTATCTCTTACTAAAGAGTTAAGAGAATATTTTGGCGAAAAAATATGCATCGAATATCTTCATGGCCGCATGAAGGCAGATGAAAAAACAAGAATAATGGAAAGCTTTAAGAACAAAGACATAGATATTTTGGTTTCAACAACGGTTGTTGAAGTCGGAATCGATGTACCGAATGCAACTGTAATACTTATCGAAAATGCAGACAGGTTCGGGCTCGCAGAGCTGCACCAGTTAAGAGGACGTGTGGGAAGAGGAGACAGCCAGTCATACTGTATATTGATGTCTGATTCAAAGAGTGAAGCGTCCAAGGAACGCTTGAAAATTCTTAACGAGACAAATGACGGCTTTATAATAGCTAATGAGGACATGAAATCCAGAGGCCCCGGTGAACTTGACGGAGTAAAGCAAAGTGGCGGTCTTGAGTTTTCAATAGGCGATATTTCAAGAGACGGTGATTTAATGCTTCTTTGTGCGGCTATGTATGATACGATTAAGAACAGAGCAACTAATATTTACGGTAATTTGATTGACTTTAGAACTATATAAAAGTAGTATTGAATTACTGTCACTGTAAAAAGAGGATATCTTAATGATGGGGAATAAAATTGCAATTGTAACCGATTCAAACAGCGGAATTACTCAGAGTGAAGCCAAGGAACTTAATGTATTTGTAATTCCCATGCCGTTTACGATTGATTCAGAAGAGTACTTTGAAGAGATAAATTTAAGCCAGGAAGAGTTCTACCACAAGCTTCTTAATGATTGCGATATTTTGACGAGTCAACCCAGCCCCGATGCGGTTTTAACACTTTGGGAGAATCTTTTGCTGGACCATGATGAAATAGTATATATTCCTATGAGTTCGGGGCTCAGCAGCAGCTTTCAGACCGCAAGGATGTTAGCCGAAGACTATAACGGAAGGGTTGAGGTCGTAAACAACCAGCGTATTTCCGTTACGCTTCGCCAATCGGTTCTTGATGCCATAAAGCTTAAAGAAAGCGGATTATCTGCCCGGGAGATTCGCAGAAAGCTTGAGGATGACAAGTTTAATTCAAGCATATATATTACTGTGGCGACCTTGGACTATCTTAAAAAGGGCGGGAGGCTTACTCCTGCGGCAGCATTACTCGGATCGATTTTAAAGATAAAGCCTGTTTTGCAGATTCAGGGAGAAAAGCTTGATACTTTCTCAAAGGTCAGAACAATGGGACAGGCAAAAGAAGTAATGCTCAATCAGGCTTTAAAAGATATTACGGAAAGATTTGACGGCAGTGATACTGGAAAAGGCGTATCGGTTGCGATAGCTTATACATATGATAGGGATTTGGCAGAGGAATTCTATGAAGAAGTCAAAGAAAAATTCCCCGATGCACCTATTTATTTAGATCATCTTTCTTTAAGCGTCAGCTGCCATATAGGTCCGGGTTCACTTGCCATCGCAGTTACAAAAAACAGTTTTGAATGAATTTTATGCACAGGATGTTGTTTTTTCATTTAAAATAACAATATCGTGTGCATTTCTGATATTAAGGTAAAAAGTTTCAAAATTTTTACTCATGACTGCTTGCGTATGAAATTTTGAATGGAACCGTTTGATAAAGAAAAATAAGATGAATACGAATGCATGTAGGACTGCGAGAACAGCAGCACTTTGCATTTTGTAACAATGTCGGCAATAATTCTTTAAAAAATGGAACATTTGTGCTATACTTTTAAAAGTTGACTACAGACTTTGCTTGCTATGGAGGCAAAATGGGAAAGAATACATATGATGCAGAGAGTATAACCGTTCTTGAGGGCTTGGAGGCTGTCAGAAAGCGCCCGGGAATGTATATAGGAAGCGTATCCACAAGGGGCCTAAATCACTTGATTTATGAAATTCTTGACAACTCCGTGGATGAACATTTGGCGGGATATTGTGATGAAATTTATGTGATTCTGGAGGCTGACGGTTCGGCTACCGTTAAAGATAACGGTCGTGGAATCCCTGTTGGCATGCATAAAAAAGGTATGAGTGCCGAACGTCTTGTTTTTACTACTCTTCATGCGGGCGGTAAGTTTGACAACAATGCTTACAAGACGAGCGGTGGTCTTCATGGAGTAGGCTCGTCAGTCGTAAATGCTCTTTCCGAATATTTAACCGTGCAGGTAAAAACCGGAGGTTTTATTTACGAAGATAAATATTCCCGCGGAAATCCTACGATAGAGCTTGAAAACGGACTCCTTCCGGTCCTTGGAAAGACGAAAGAAACTGGAACTGCCATAAATTTTCTTCCGGATATTGAAATTTTTGAAAAGATTCGTTTCAAGGAAGATGATATCAAGAACCGTATTCACGAAACTGCATACTTAAATCCGGGACTGACGATTTACTTTGAAGACAGGCGTAAGGATGAGGTTGAAAAGATTACCTATCATGAGGCTGACGGTATCGCCGGCTTTATTCGTGATATGAACAAAACAGCCGAAACCATTTGCGACGTAATTTCTTATAAGGGATCATCCGAAAATATTGAAGTTGAGGTTGCTTTCCAATACATCAACGAATTTCATGAAAATGTTCTGGGCTTTTGCAACAACATCAATACCCTTGAAGGCGGTACGCATATTACCGGCTTTAAAGCTGCTTTTACAAATATTATCAATAACTATGCTCGTGAACTCGGTATACTTAAAGAAAAGGATTTAAATTTTACGGGAACCGATGTAAGATGCGGCCTTACCGCCGTCGTTTCCATCAAACATACAGACCCTCGTTTTGAAGGGCAGACAAAGACAAAGCTTGACAATCAGGATGCTGCCAAAGCGGTGAGCAAGGTTACAAATGACGAGCTTGTTCGTTATTTTGACAGAAACCTTGAAGTATTAAAGAATGTTATTTCCTGTGCGGAAAAAGCAGCAAAGCTTCGTAAGACAGAGGAAAAAGCAAAAACGAACATGCTTTCAAAGCAGAAGTTTTCTTTTGACTCAAATGGCAAGCTTTCGAACTGCGAATCAAAAGATGCAAAGAAGTGTGAAATCTTCATAGTCGAAGGAGATTCTGCGGGCGGTTCGGCAAAAATGGCAAGAAATCGAATGTATCAGGCAATTTTACCGATTCGAGGTAAGATTTTAAATGTCGAAAAGGCAAGCATAGACAAGGTTCTTGCAAATGCCGAAATTAAGACCATGATTTATGCCTTTGGCTGTGGCTTTTCGGAAGGCTACGGAAATGATTTTGACATTACCAAGCTACGCTATGACAAGATAATCATCATGGCCGATGCCGATGTCGACGGTGCGCATATTTCAACTCTTTTACTTACTTTGTTTTTCAGATTTATGCCCGAGCTTATTTATGAAGGTCATGTCTATATTGCCATGCCGCCTCTTTATAAGGTAATTCCTACAAAGGGAGAGGAAGAATATCTTTACAACGATGAAGCTTTGGAAAAGTACAAAAAAACTCACAATGTTTCTTACAAGCTTCAAAGATATAAAGGTCTTGGCGAAATGGATCCGGAACAGCTTTGGGAAACAACTCTTGACCCGGCACGAAGGCTTCTTAAGCGTGTTGAGATAGATGATGCAAAGCGTGCCTCAGAGGTTACGGAGCTTTTGATGGGGCTTGAAGTACCTCCGAGAAGAACTTTTATTTACAATAATGCTAATGATGCGGAGCTGGACATTTAAGGCACATGCCTGACTTTCTCAATTAAGCTTTGGAGTAGAATATGAAGAAATCCACAGAAACAGTTGTAAACGAAGAAGACAGAATAATTCAAACGGAATATACCGATGTCATGAAGAAGTCGTTTGTCGACTATGCCATGAGCGTAATTGTTTCACGTGCACTTCCTGATGTAAGAGATGGACTGAAACCTGTTCAAAGGCGTGTTCTTTATGATATGAACGAGCTTGGCATCAAGTATGACAAGCCTCATAGAAAAAGCGCCCGTATTGTCGGCGATACCATGGGTAAATATCACCCTCACGGAGACAGCTCCATTTATGACGCACTTGTCGTAATGACGCAGGATTTTAAAAAAGGCATGCCGCTTGTTGACGGACACGGTAATTTCGGAACCGTTGAGGGCGACGGAGCAGCTGCCATGCGTTATACCGAGGCACGTCTTGAAAAGGTCACACAGGATGCAATTTTAGCCGATCTTGACAAGGATGTTGTTGATTTTACCGACAACTTCGATGCAACGGAAAAAGAACCCGTTGTGCTTCCTGCCAGATTTCCGAACCTCTTGGTAAACGGTTCAGAAGGTATTGCGGTAGGTATGGCAACAAATATTCCTCCTCATAATTTCAGAGAGGTTGTAAATGCCTGCAAGGCCTACATGAAAAACGAAAACATCACAAATGCCGAGCTTATGGAATATATAAAGGGACCCGATTTTCCTACGGGAGGCGCGGTCGTCAATCAGTCCGAGCTCCTCTCGATTTATGAATCCGGAATTGGCAAGATAAAGGTAAGAGGAAAGGTAGAAATTGAAAATTTAAAGGGCGGTAAGTGTAACGTCGTGGTAACCGAAATCCCTTATACCATGATAGGCAGCAATATCGGTAAGTTTTTAAACGATGCAGCCGCTCTTATCGAGACCAAAAAGACAAACGATGTCGTAGATATTACCAACCAGTCCAATAAAGATGGCATCAGGATAGTTTTTGAATTGAGAAAGGATGCAAATCCGGACAATTTCATCAACCTTCTTTACAAAAAAACAAGGCTTGAAGATACCTTTGGCTTTAATATGCTTGCTATTTGCGACGGGAAGCCTGAAACCTTAAGCCTTAAGCGCGTCATTGAAGAAAACGTTAAATTTCAGTACGAAATCTGCACTCGTAAATACAAAAAGCTTCTTGAAAAAGAACTCGACAGGAAAGAAATTCAGGAAGGCTTAATAAGGGCCGTCAATGTAATTGATCTTATCATTGAAATTTTACGGGGCTCCAAGGACAGAAACATGGCTAAGGCCTGCATGACGGAAGGGAAAACCGAAGGAATAAAGTTCAAGTCAAAGGAATCGAAGATTGCAGCCTCGATGCTTGATTTTACCGAAAAACAGGCAAATGCAATTCTTGACATGCGTTTGTATAAATTGATAGGTCTTGAACTTGAAGCCTTGTTTAATGAAAATGAGGAGACTTTGGCAAATATCGCAAGATATGAGGACATTCTTTCCAATCGCTCATCGATGTCTAAGGTAATCATCAAGGACATGGAGGCACTCGGAAAGGAATTCGGAAGAGAAAGACGGACCGTTATCGAAGACGCCGAGGAAATAGTACTTGAAGAGCCAAAAGAAGAGGTTATTGACATGGTATTTGCCATGGATCGTTTCGGCTATGCAAAGACTATGGATACAAGTACCTATGAACGAAATACAGAAACGGTTAATGCTGAATCAAGGTTTTCTTTTTACGTAAAAAGCGACGGACGTGTTTGCTTCTTTACCGATACTGGTAACTGCCATTCGGTAAAGGTAAAGGATATTCCATTTGGCAAATTAAGAGACAAAGGAACACCGATTGACAATATCAGCAACTATTCTTCAAAGGATGAAAGAGTGCTTCTTTCAATCAGTCAGTCGGAACTTGTAAATAAAAGGCTTGTATTTGTCACGGAATCCTCTATGATGAAGATTGTAGACGGAAGCGAGTTTGAGGTCGGAAAAAGAACGGTACTTGCAAGTAAGCTAAATGATGGAGACAGGATTGTATCAATCAAGGATTTAGATGAAGAAAAGAACATCGTTCTTAGAACCAGAGAAGGTTTCTTTTTGCGTTTCGGACTTGAGGAAATTCCCGAGAAAAAGAAATCGGCAGTCGGAGTAAGGGGCATGAAGCTTACAGATGACGACAAGGTCGAAGAAGTTTATTATACAAAAAATGCAGGTGACAACACTGTCATTATTAATGAAAAGCCCTTTGATTTACATGCAAAGGTTAAGCCTGGGCATAGGGACAGTAAGGGCACCAAAATAAGAGGTTAAATATGCCGCGAGTTATTGCAGGAACAAAGAGGTCGCTTATATTAAAAACACCGGAGGGACTTGATACGCGTCCCACGACAGACCGCATTAAAGAAACTTTATTTAATATTCTTCAGGGTGACATACCGGGAAGCGTTGTAGTTGATTTCTTTGCAGGAAGCGGAAGCCTTGGAATTGAAGCACTTTCAAGAGGTGCAAGGAAGGCTTATTTTGTCGACAATTCCAAAGAGGCAATTGCATGTATTCAGGCCAATGTCAAGCATACACATTTTGAAGACGAGAGCGTTATATTAAATCATGATGCGGTAAGCGCAACATATTATATAAATGACAGACATGTCGATATCGTCTTTATGGATCCGCCATATGAAAAGGGCCTTGAGAAAGAACTTCTTTTGACTTTAAAGGACAAGCCTTTCATGGATAAAGAAACACTTTTTGTCATCGAAGCTGATTTAAACACGGACTTTTCTTTTGCTGATGAATGTGGGTATGAGATTACAAGAGAAAAGCTTTACAAGACCAATAAACATATCTTTTTGAGACTTAAGGAGAAAGCTTAATATGAATGCTGCAATCTATCCCGGAACCTTCGATCCGATGACAAACGGTCACCTTGATATCATTAAAAGGGCTTCAAATGTATTTGATGAGCTTACGGTCAGCGTGCTTGACAATAAGGCAAAGTCTCCGTTGTTTTCCGTAGATGAACGTGTTAATATACTTAGAGAAGCGACAAAGGACATACCTAATGTGCATGTTGAGTCTTTTGAAGGACTTCTGATTGATTACTGTAAGCAGAAAAATGTCGGTGTTGTCGTAAGAGGTTTGAGAGCAGTTACAGACTTTGAATATGAGCTTCAGATGGCTCAGATGAATCGTAAGCTTTCGAATCATTTTGTCGAGACGGTTTATTTAAATACTTCACTTAAGTATTCGTATTTAAGCTCATCCGCTGTAAAGCAAATCGCCCAGTTTAGCGGAGATTTGTCGGCACTTGTGCCGGATTTTGTGGCAGAACTCTTGCTTGACAGGCTATCGAGTAAATAAGAGGTTATTATGACTAGTAAAATTGAAGCCTTAATAGATGAAATTGAAGAATATATCAACAGCTGCAAGTTTCAGACGCTTTCTACGACACGTATTATTGTCAATAAAGAGCAGATTGATGACCTTTTAAGGGAACTTCGGATGAATACTCCCGATGAAATCAAGCGTTATCAGAAGATGATATCCAACAGGGATGCCATTTTAGAGGATGCACGCAAGAAGGCTGAAACGCTTATTAATGACGCTACCGCTCAGACCAACCAGCTTATTAATGAGCATGAGATTATGCAGCAGGCATATTCAAAGGCGAATGATGTTGTGACAATGGCGACCAATCAGGCTCAGGAGATTCTCGACAATGCTACCATTGAGGCAAATTCCATGAAGGCTGCTGCAGTTAAGTATGTTGACGATTTACTTGAAAACGTTGAAAAAATTATTACAAGTGCCACTCAGGTTACCACATCGAATTACAATGATCTCATCAGCAATTTAAACAGCTATAACGGAATTATCAAGGAAAATCGTTTAGAACTGCAACCTGCCGGTGAGGACGATCTTGAAGACATAAATCTTTCAAACGAATCGGATGCCACCGCCACCGGGCCTTTGAATATTATCTAAGATTTTTATCTTTTTAATATTTGGAAATTGATTTTTAAGCCGCTTTTAGCGGCTTTTTAAAAATTTTTTGATTATGAGACTTGATAGATTTATTACACTTACAACCGAATTATCGAGAAAAGAGGCCAAGGAAAAGCTTAAATCCGGTTGCTTTTTTGTCGGGAATTTGCAGGTAAAGGATCCTGCAATCAATATAGACGAATATAAAGACGAGGTTTTTTATAACGGAAAGAAACTATATTACGAAAAGTATTCTTACTTTATGCTTAACAAGCCGGCAGGGTATGTGAGCGCCACAGTGGATAGCGCCCCTACGGTTATAGATCTTTTGAAGAAAGAGGGAAGGAAAGATCTCTTTCCGATAGGAAGGCTTGATAAGGATACGGTTGGGCTTTTACTTATTACGAATGACGGAGAACTTTCACATCATTTGACAAGCCCCAGGCACCATGTGCCCAAGTGTTATTTTGTAAAGACCTTAAATGTTCTTTCTAAAGATGACCTTAAAAAGCTTGAAAACGGCATTTTGCTTAAAGATGACGGGATGACAAAACCCGCACTTACAGAATATGTTTCGGACACTGAAATTTACCTGACGATTACCGAAGGCATGTATCATCAGGTTAAGAGAATGATTGCTTCGCTTGGCAATGAAGTTACATATCTGAAACGAGTTTCGATTGGAGATTTGGTGCTTGATACCAGTCTAAAAGAAGGTGAATACAGGCGCCTTAATGAGGAGGAAATTGCACTATTAAGGAAATAGATATGCTTAAAAATATTGAAGCGGTTATTTTTGACATGGATGGGACGCTTATCGATTCCATGGGTGTCTGGACCAATATAGACGTTGAATACTTAGGAGAAAGAAACATTCCTTTCCCGAATGATTTGCATGACTCAATTGCCGGGAAATGCTTTCATGATACAGCAATTTATTTTAAGGAAAGATTTAAGCTATCCGAGAGCCTTGAAGAAATCGAAGCCAAGTGGCATGAAATGAGCGAATATAAATATGCGCATGAAGTTGACTTAAAGCCCGGAGCAAGAGAATTTTTGGATCTAATCAAGAGTAAAGGTTTGAAGCTTGGCATTGCAACCAGTAATTCAAGAGCCTTAACCGAGCTTGTTTTGAATAACAGAAATTTAACCAAATATTTCGATTATGTGCTGACGGGATGTGATACATTTAAAAGTAAGCCTGATCCGGAAGTTTACCTGACTGCTGCAAAGGGATTGGGTATTAAGCCCGATAAATGTCTTGTCTTTGAAGATATTGTTCCGGGAATCATGGCAGGAAAGAACGCCGGCATGAAGGTTTGCGGAGTGGATGATAAATATTCAAAAAATTCTACAGACTTAAAAAAAGAAAAAGCAGATTATTTTATTTATTCATATTACGACATCTTAAAGGAGGAACACATATGAACATTGCAATTGTAACCGGAGCATCAAGCGGAATGGGACAGGAGTGCGTTAAACAGCTTGACAGTTTATTTACTACGGGAATTTCTGAAATTTGGCTTATTGCAAGGAGAGCCGACAGACTCAATAAACTTGGAGAAGAGCTTAAACATAGATACAGAGTTCTTCCTTTCGATTTGACAAGTGAAAAGGACCTTTGCGAGCTTGAACTTTCCTTGGAGCTTGTTAAACCCAATGTAAAGATGCTTGTCAATGCCTCCGGCTACGGAATTGTAGGCAGCTTTAAGGGAAGCGATGCTAAAGAGCAGACAGGTATGATAAGGCTTAACTGTGAAAGCCTGACAAGGGTGACACATATGGTACTTCCTTATATGAATAAGGGAGCAAGAATCATTAACTTTGCTTCTTCCGCAGCCTTTGTTCCTCAGGTTTATTTCAGCGTATATGCTGCATCAAAGTCTTATGTATTAAGCTTTTCAAGATCTTTGAATGAGGAACTTAAGGAAGACGGAATTACCGTTACGGCAGTATGCCCGGGCCCTGTAAGTACAGAATTCTTCGGTCTTGCTGAAAAGGGCGGCACCAATTTTAAATTCAAAAAGCATTTTATGGTAGAGGCTTCGAAGGTTGTCAGAAAGGCTTTGGTAGATTCCTACCACAGAAGGACGGTTTCTGTTTATTCTTTCTGGATGAATATTTTCAGACTTCTTACCAAGGTTTGTCCTCATGATATTTTTTTATATGTCATGAGATTATTAAGCAAGTAATTTCGGAGTGATTATGTTTAAGAAAAATAAAGGTAAATTCGGTTATATAAAAAGAAGCCTAAGAATTGAACTGATAAAAGCTCTGCTAATGATTTCACTTTGCGTCGGAATTTATTACATGGGAATATATTCTACCGGAAGCAACGAAAATATTCTGACCTTTGTGGCGATACTCGGATGTCTTCCCTTTGCAAAATACTTTGTCAATTTTATAATGCTTTTAAAGGCAAAGGGCTGCTCAAAGGAACTTTTCGAGGAATTGAATCAGTTAGATTCAAACATTTTTTACGACCTTTTCTATACAACCGCAAAGAAGAATTTCCAGGTAAGCGCCCTTTACTATAAAAAGAAATGCCTTATCATGCTTTCGGAAGATGAAAAAATAGATGCGACAGGGCTTGAAGAGCACCTAAAGGGAATTCTTAAGGCAAGCGGTTTTGATAATATTACCATTAAAGTTTATGTTGATAAGAATAAATTTATTGATCGCTTAAAGGAACTTAAAGAGCTTGAAGAGGATTCGGAAAACCTTTCGTTCCTTTATGACAATCTTTTAAGTGTTGCATTGTAAATGACCAGCTTTTTTATTAACCGTGAATATTCGGGTCAGACCGTAATTAAATATTTGTGTCGCTTAATGCCAAATGCTCCTTCGGGCCTTTTGTACAAGCAAATGCGCAACAAAAATATCACCTTAAACGGAAAAAAGATTTCCGGAAGCGAGAAGCTTAAAGAAAATGACAGGCTTGATGTTTTTATGTCGGATGAAACGATTCTTAAGTTTAAAGAGCATGGCAGGATTGATTTGTCCGAATACAAAAGAGCCTTTGATAAATTTAAAGAACCGGACATTGTTTATGAAGACGATCACATTATTCTTTTAGATAAACCGGTCGGAATCTTAAGCCAAAAGGCTAAAGCAACAGACTTAAGCGCAAATGAATGGCTTATAGGATATCTGATTACAAAGGGTGAAGCGGATGAAGACAGTCTTTCTTCTTTTAAACCTTCCGTTTGCAACAGATTAGACAGAAATACGGGAGGCATTCTCATCTTCGGGAAAAGTCTTTTTGGCTCCAAAGAAATGTCACGCCTTATCAAAGAAAGAAACGTAAAAAAGTATTATAAGACAATTGTAAAGGGCAAGGTTGAAAGCGAAGCTTCACTTGAAGGCTACGTAAAAAAAGACGATAAGACAAATAAGGTTTCTTTTTCGTTGAATGCTAAACCCGGCTTTTCAATGATTAAAACGCAAATCTTTCCAATCAGATACAATTGTAAGCTTGATATCACCGAGCTTGAAGTGTTGCTAATAACCGGAAAATCGCACCAGATAAGGGTACATTTGTCATCGATCGGACATCCTGTTATAGGGGACGTAAAATACGGAGACAGGGAGTTAAATCAATTGCTTTTTACCAAATTTGGACTTAGGAATCAGTTACTTTTTGCTTATAAGCTTTCTTTTCCTAAAATGCCTGATTACAAAGAAATATCGGAAAAAAGCTATGAAATAAATTTAAATCAGAAATTTAATCGATATTTCGAGGAGGAATAGATGCCTACCTGGAATTCAAGAGGCCTAAGGGGTTCGGCTTTTGAGGAAATGATAAATCGCACAAACGAGAAATACGAAGAAAATTCGCTTGCCTTGATTCAGAAAATCCCCACACCGATAACTCCAATAGAAATCGATCAGGCAAATCGCCATATCACACTCGCATATTTTGACAAAAAAAGTACCGTAGACTATATCGGTGCCGTTCAGGGAATCCCTGTTTGCTTTGATGCCAAGGAGTCCGCAACTGATACCTTTAATCTTCAAAACGTTCATGACCATCAGGTCGATTTCATGCTTAAATTCAAAAAGCAAAAAGGAATTGCATTTTTTTTGATTTACTATTCCAAAAGAGATTTAATCTACTATATGCCTATCGAGGAGATGCACGTATTTGTAAAGCGTGCAAGAGACGGTGGGCGTAAAAGCTTTACTTTTTCGGAATTAAAAGACGAGCATTTTTTAAGTAAACATTCAAATGTCTATGTCCCGTATCTTGACATGATTGCTAAAGAATTGTCCGAGGAAAAAAGTTGACACTTTCAATTCACTCTACTATGATAATTGGGTAGCACGTTACTACGATAAAGTGAAAGGCAGGTCCTTATGAAAGAGCTGATACATACTCCCGACGGAGTGAGGGATATATACGGAGATGAATTAAAAAGAAAGCTTTGTATCGAAGATACGATAAAGAAAGTCATATATTCTTTCGGATACGAGGATATTCAGACACCGACCTTTGAATTCTTTGATGTATTTTCAAAGGAAATAGGGACGACACCGTCAAAGGAATTATACAAGTTCTTTGATAAAGAAGGAGATACTCTTTGCCTGCGTCCGGACTTTACCCCTTCAATTGCCAGATGCGTAAGTAAATATTTTTCTGACGAATCCGGTCCGATCAGGCTTACCTACAAAGGTAACACCTTTGTCAACAATTCGAGCCTTCAGGGTAAGCTTAAAGAAGACACGGAAATCGGAGTTGAACTTATCGGCGATGATTCCTTTATTGCCGATGCCGAAACCATTAATCTGTGCATTGAAATCTTAAAGGGAATAGGTTTATCCGATTTTCAGATTTCAATAGGGCATATGGACTATTTTAAGGGCTTATGTGAAGATAGCGGAATAGATGAGGAAAAAGAACTTTTATTGAGAGAGCATATTGCCTCAAAAAATTTTGTTACTGCCGAAGAAATCCTAAAAGAAAATATAGCAGATGAAAATGTTGTTAAGCTGATGATTGAAACAAGCATGAACATCAGTGACATATCTGTCATAAAAGACACTTTAAACAGGACGACAAATTCTAAATCAAAGAATGCTTTATTGCGCCTTGAAAAGATATATGAGGTTCTTAAAGTCTTCGGTAACGAAAAATATGTTTCCTTTGATCTCGGACTTCTAAGCAGGCACAATTATTACACAGGTGTCATTTTTAAAGCGTATACGTACGGAATAGGAGATGCACTCATAAAAGGAGGACGTTATGATAACCTTCTTTCTGCGTTTGGCACTTCTAAGCCCGCGATTGGGTTTGTAGCGGTAATAGATGATTGTCTTCTCGCTTGCAGGAGTCAGGGAATTGAGATTCATACACCAGATGAACCAATTAAGATTATTATTGATGAAAACAATTATCAGGCGGTATTAAAAGATGTAATTGACAAGAGAAGAAATGGCACGCGTGTCAGCTTGGAGGTTAAGAAATGAATTCAGATGAATACCTGGTTTTTGCCTTGAGTAAGGGCAGGCTTGCTAATAAGACTATTAATCTTCTTAGTAAAATTGGTATTACCTGCGATGAAATACTTGATAAGGATACGAGAAAGCTTATTTTTGTAAATGAGGATTTAAAGCTTAAGTTTTTTCTCTCAAAAGGACCGGATGTCCCGACTTATGTAGAGTATGGAGCCGCCGATATAGGCGTTGTTGGAAAGGATACGATTTTAGAAGAGCATCGCCGTTCGGTGGAAGTTCTTGACCTTGGCTTCGGAAAGTGCAATATGTGTGTTTGCGGTCCCAAGGAAGCAAAAGAACTTTTAAAGCATCATGAAAGAATTAGGGTTGCCACAAAGTATCCTGTTATTGCAAAGGATTATTTTTACAGACAAAAGAGCCAAACGGTTGACATTATAAAGCTTAACGGAAGTGTTGAATTAGGGCCCATAGTCGGGCTTTCTGATGTAATTGTCGATATAGTCGAAACAGGTTCCACGCTGCGCGAAAACGGACTTGAAGTATTGGAAACAGTTTGTCCGCTTTCAGCAAGAATGATTGTAAATCAGGTGAGTATGCAGATTAAATCGGCTAGAATTAATGATTTAATCAGGCAGATAAAAGAGGTTTTGTAGATGAAGACAGTTTATATCAATGAAGAAAACAAGAAAGATTTGCTCAAAACACTATTAAAAAGAAGTACCGGAAACTATCCGGAATTCGAAAAAAGTGTTTCGGATATTCTTGAAAACGTTAAAGAAAACGGCGACAAGGCTATCTTTGAATATACCGAAAAGTTTGACGGTTTTAAGCTTAATGCTTCAAATATTAAGGTAACACGTGAGGAAATTGACAAAGCATATTCTTTACTCGATCAAAATTATGTGGAAGTAATAAAGGAGGCTGCCGGAAACATTAGAGCTTTTCATGAAAAGCAGCTTAGAAATACCTGGATTGACACAAAGCCCGACGGCTCCATTTTGGGACAAAGAATTTCTCCCATAGAAAAAGCGGGTACCTACGTACCCGGCGGGAAGGCAGCATATCCTTCAAGCGTTCTTATGAATGTTATTCCTGCACGTGTTGCAGGAGTTAGGCAAATTTACATGGTGACGCCTCCGGGTAAAGACGGAGTCATCAATCCGGGCACCCTTGTTGCAGCCGATATAGCCGGAGTTGATGCTATTTATAAGGTTGGCGGTGCTCAGGCTATTGGAGCCTTAGCATACGGAACTGAGTCTATTCCCAAGGTTGACAAGATTACCGGCCCCGGTAATATTTTCGTTGCTCTTGCCAAAAAAGCAGTATATGGAAATGTCGGAATTGACTCGATAGCCGGTCCGAGTGAGGTGACTGTTCTTTGCGATGAAAGCGCAAATCCAAGGTTTGTTGCGGCAGATTTATTGTCACAAGCTGAACACGATCAGATGGCTTCGGCAATTTTGGTTACCACAAGTAAGGAAATTGCAGAGAAGGTAACCGCTGAAATAGATGGCTTCTTAAAGGAACTTTCAAGAAAAGATATTATCAGTGCTTCATTAAACAATTACGGATATATCCTTATAGCAAAAGACTTAGACGAGGCAATCGATACCGTAAACGATATTGCAAGCGAGCATCTTGAAATACTTACAAAGGATGCTTTCAATGTAATGACAAAGGTCAAGAACGCAGGAGCGATTTTCATAGGCGAATATTCGTCCGAACCCTTGGGAGACTACTTTGCAGGTCCCAATCATATCCTACCCACTAATGGAACCGCGAGATTCTTTTCTCCACTTTCAGTCGATGATTTTATTAAAAAATCGAGCATAATATGTTATTCTAAAGAAGGACTAAAAAAAGTACACAATCAGATTGAATTATTTGCTAAAAATGAGGGCTTGACCGCTCATGCAAACTCAATTCATGTTCGCTTTGAAGATTAGGAGATTTTAGATGGGACGCTCTAAGCTTATTGAACGTGAGACTAAAGAAACGAGCATTTCCTTACAGCTTGATTTGGATGGTACAGGAAATTCGTCAATTGAAACGGGAATAGGTTTTCTTGATCATATGCTTACAGGCTTTTGTAAGCACGGTTTCTTTGACCTAAGGGTTAAGGAAAAAGGCGATCTGACAGTTGATTGCCATCACACCGTAGAAGACTTAGGAATAGTACTCGGGCTTGCAATAAAGGAATGTATCGGCGACAAGGCAGGGCTAAAGAGGTACGGAAGTTTCATACTTCCCATGGATGATGCACTTGTTCTTTGTGCAATTGATCTTTGCGGAAGACCCTATTTTTCATTCGAATGCGATTTTGCATCCGAGAGAGTCGGATATTTAGAAACTCAAACTGTACGCGAGTTCTTTTATGCTATTTCATACAGTGCCGCTATGAATCTTCATATTAAGGTGCTAAGCGGAGTAAACGATCATCACAAGATTGAAGCCATGTTTAAAGCCTTTGCCAAGGCGCTTGATGAGGCTACATCCTATGACTCAAGGCAGACAGGCATTCTTTCCACAAAGGGTACACTTTCATGAAAAAATATTTGATTCCTGTTATTTATCTGTATAATAAAATGGCTGTTTCAGGGTTTAATGACAAAACCGTTATCGAGACCAATCCCGAAAGGCTTATTAATCTGTATTGTGAAAATGGGGCGGACGAAATCCTTATTTTCGACCTTTCCGACGATGATATGATGCATGAAGAACACATAGACCTAATTCATGAGCTTTGCGCCTTATCCACGGTTCCCATAATCGGAGCCGGAAGAGTTTTGCGCATGGAGGATATCAAAAAGCTTCTTTATGCCGGCTGTAAGAGAGCTTGCCTTAATTTTTCAAAGGAAGGCAATGTGAAGCTTTTAAGAGAGGTTTCCCTTAAATTCGGAGCGGACAAGATTATTCCCATTATTCTTGATGCGGATGAGTATGTTGACAATTATAAGGATATTTTGGATTATTCAAAGTCAGTTTTGTTTTTGGACAGGGATGTATTTAAATCCGAAAAGATCAGTAAGAATACCTCGCTTCGCTTTATAGTAAACCTTCCGAATGTTTTGCTTGATAAGCTCCTTGAATATCTAAATGAAGAAAAAATTGTCGGAGTCTGTGGTCCGGTCATTAACTCAAACATCAATGAGCTAAAAAATATCAAAGAGCTTGCCGGAATAAGGACAACCTCCTTTAAAGAATTTAAGCTTAATTCAGATGGTCTGATTCCTGTTATCGTGCAGGATTATAAGTCAAATCAGGTTCTTATGCTTGCTTACATGAATGAGGAAGCTTACAACAATACATTAAGTTCGGGTAAAATGAACTATTTTTCGAGAAGCAGGCAAACTCAATGGCTTAAGGGCGAGACAAGCGGACATTTTCAGTATTTAAAGGCATTAAGCTATGACTGCGACAACGATACTTTGCTTGCTAAAGTAGAGCAAATCGGAGCTGCCTGCCATACAGGTTCTTATTCGTGCTTTTTCAATGATATCGTTACATACGATTTTGAAGAAAAGAATCCTTCATCCGTGCTTGAAGATGTCTATGATGTTATAATGGACAGAAAGAAAAATCCCAAGGAAGGCTCCTATACTAATTATCTTTTCGATAAAGGAATCGACAAGATTTTAAAAAAGGTCGGGGAAGAGGCTACGGAAATTGTAATCGCCGCAAAAAATCCAAATCCCAATGAAGTAAAGTATGAAATATCCGATTTTCTTTATCATGTAATGGTTCTGATGGCGGAAAAGGGTGTTACCTGGGATGAAATTTTTACGGAACTTTCAAACAGATAAGAGGTTTTTATGCAGGATTTAGCATTACCAGAAGAGGTGCTTTTGAGCATTGAAAAGCCCGAAAGATATATCGGGAATGAGATCAATGCCGTTTATAAGAATAAATCAAAAATCGACGTCAGGTTTGCAATGTGCTTTCCTGACGTTTATGAAATCGGAATGTCGCATTTGGGCATTCAGATTCTTTATGACATGTTCAATAAATTTGAGGATACATGGTGTGAGAGAGTTTATTCGCCTTGGGTAGATCTTGATAAGATTATGCGAGAAAGAAAGATTCCCTTATTCACCATTGAATCGCAGGAACCGGTTAAAAACATGGATTTTCTGGGAATTACACTCCAGTATGAAATGTGTTATACGAATATTCTGCAGGTTCTTGATTTGTCAAATATTCCATTAAGAAGCTGTGAGCGAACCTGGCTTGATCCGATAGTAATCGGAGGAGGTCCGTGCTCCTATAATCCCGAGCCTATTGCGGAGTTCTTTGATATGTTCTATATGGGCGAAGGCGAGACCAGATATAGAGAGCTTCTTGATCTTTATAAGACATCAAGAAAGAACGGTGATTCAAGAGAAGAATTTCTTTATAAAGCCGCAAAAATTCCCGGGATGTATGTGCCCATGTATTATGAGCCTACGTACAATGAGGACGGTACTATAAAGGAATTTAAAGCCTTAAAGGATGATCTTCCGTTAAAAATAGTCAAGGAACTCGTAAAGGATATGGACCATACCTATTGGCCTGAGAAACCGATTGTTCCTTTTATGAAGGTCACTCAGGACAGGGTTGTTCTTGAAATTATGAGAGGCTGCATCAGAGGCTGCAGATTCTGTCAGGCGGGTCAGATATACAGACCAGTCAGGGAAAGAAGCGTTGAATTTCTTAAGGATAAAGCGGTCAAGATGCTTAAGAATACCGGTCACGAAGAGCTTTCTTTAAGCTCCTTAAGCTCGTCCGATTATACTGGAATTGAAGAACTTATTAATTTTCTGATAAAGGACTGTACCGACAAGAAAGTAAATATAGCGCTTCCGAGCTTAAGAATCGATCAGTTTTCCGTTGATGTAATGAGCAAGGTTCAGGATATCAAGAAGTCAAGCCTTACCTTTGCTCCCGAAGCCGGTTCTCAGAGAATGCGTAATATCATAAATAAAGGTCTTACATACGAAGACATTATAAACGGTGCGATTTTGGCCTTTAAGGGTGGTTGGACAAGGGTTAAGCTTTACTTTATGCTTGGTCTACCATTTGAAACCGAAGAGGATATTGAAGGTATAGCTACTCTTTGCAACGATATAGCTGCCGCCTTTTATGAAACCGTGCCTAAAGAAAAACGCGTAAACGGTAAGGTTCAGATAGTTGCAAGCACGTCTTTCTTTGTCCCAAAGCCCTTTACGGCTTTCCAATGGGCTCCTATGAATAAATCGGAAGAATTTATAGACAAGGCGGAGCATACCAAGAGATATATTGCCTCACAGCTCAATCAGAAGGTTATAAAGTATAATTGGCACGAAGCGGATGTAAGTTTACTTGAGGGTGTATTTGCCAGAGGCGACAGACGCTTAAGTAAGGTCATCATGACGGCATACAAAAAGGGGTGTTTTTACGATGCATGGTCGGAATTTTACAAAAACGATCTTTGGATGGAGGCCTTTGAAGAATGCGGAATCGATCCTTATTTCTATACCGCAAGGGAACGCGCTGAGGATGAAATCTTCCCCTGGGATTTTATAGATTGCGGCGTTTCGAAGAGTTTTCTTCTTCGTGAATGGCACAGGGCCAAGGAAGGTATTGTGACCGACAACTGCAGGTCGAAATGTTCAGGTTGCGGTTCGGCACGATTTGATTGCGGAATTTGTATAAACAGGTAATTTTATGAAGGTCAGAGTTAAATTTTCAAAGCACGGAGTTTTAAAATATATAGGACATCTGGATTTGATGCGGTATTTTCAGAAAGCCTTTAGGAGAACCGATATAAAGGTTTTGTATTCAAAGGGCTTCAGTCCGCATATGATTATGTCTTTCGCCCAACCCTTGGGGGTCGGAGTTGAGAGCGACGGAGAATATTTTGACGTTGAAGTTGCAGACGATGAGGATGTTTCTTTATTTGCTTCAAAGTTAAATCCCGAGATGGCAGAAGGCATTTGCGTGCTTGATTGCGTGAAACTTCCGGAAAAGACTATGAATGCAATGGCGAGCGTTGCCGCTGCAGATGTAAAGATTTCTTTTTACAAGGATAATCCGTTAAGTCCGGAACTGATAGATAAGTTTAAGTCCTGCGAAGAGGTTTTGTATACCAAAAAGACCAAAACCGGCGAAAAAGAAATTAATATAAAGGATTTCGTCTTTGACTTTTCTTTGTTGTCCGAAAATGAGCTTTATGCGCGTCTTGACGCATCAAGTGCAGGAAACTTAAAGCCGGCAGTGCTGTGTGAAGGCCTTTTAAAGCTTGACGGAAAAGATATATCCGACTATCCCTTCCATGTTACGAGACTTGATACCTTGAAGAGAAATGAGGAAGGGCAGTTTGTCCCCTTAAATCAGGTATGAATGATGCTTTAAAAAAAATTGTTGTAACTGAATACAGAGGACGCTCTACCTGTTTTATCTTTAATGACAATCGGGCGGAAAGTATTTTCTTTGACAATTCTTCAGATATTAACTTAGGAGACATTTATGTCGGAAGAGTTCAAAAGGTAAAGACAGATTTGAAGGCCTGCTTTGTAGATTTTCAAAAGGGAGTAGCGGGTTTTTTGCCCTTCGATAATATTTTGGGCGAAGCTTTGCTTCAAAGAGAATTTGACGGAAGACTCAAAGAAGGAGATTTGATAGCCTGCCAGGTTGTTAAGGAACCTCAGCGTGGAAAGCCTTTTTTCCTGACGATGAAGCTTTCGATTTCCGGTATTTTCACTGTTGCGGAGATTGATGACAATAAGCTTCATTTTTCCTCAAAACTATCAAAAGAATATATTTCTTTATACCATAGTCGGTTTGAGGCTATAAGGCAAAGACACGGTCTGATAGTTCGCACAAATGCAGAGAACGCAGATATTGACAAGGTAATTGCAGAAGCATTAAATCTTTCAAATGCTTTGGACAAGGTTTGTATAAATTCAAAAACGCGAACTCTTTATACGAGGCTATTTGCAGGAAAGTCTTCTCTTTATAATCGTATCAAGGATATAAATACGGATTCTTATTCGGAAATTATTACGGACAGCCTTGATTCTTTTGAAATGTTAAATGGGCTTAATAAGCTTAGACTATATACGGATAAGTTTCCGCTAAAAACGCTTTTTTCTTTTGACAAGGCTTTTTTAGAAGCAACCGAAAAGAAGGTGATGCTTCCGTATGGGGGATTTTTGTACATCGAGCCCACGGAAGCACTTACGGTCATTGATGTAAATTCCGGTAAATTTGATAATAAATCAAACAAGGATGAAGCTGTTAAGCAGGTTAATATTCTTGCATGTAAGGAGATTGCAAGGCAGCTTGTCTTGAGAAATCTTTCAGGAATCATTATTGTTGATTTTATTAATCAAAAAGGAAGCGAAGAACTTCTTTCTTTAATGAATGAGTTATTGAAAAAGGACAGTGTAAAAGCAACCGCAATTGATATAACTCCGCTTGGGCTTATGGAAATCACGAGAGAAAAAAAATATACACCGCTTTATGAGGTTTTGAAATAGTTTCAATATAATTGTCGGAATCTTACGGGGGATTGCTATAAAAAATACTATCTTAATTTACTTGTTTATTATTTTTGGGTCCTATATTTCAAGTAAATGGATTTTCAAAAGAGGATTCGTGTACAAAGGTTATCTATGCTTTTGCTGATTCAGTTTAATGTATGTGTGTCAAAAAATGTTGACATAAAAGGAACACTTTGATATTATATACGAGTATGCCGCACAGCGAGGTTTAAGTATGAATTTCATCACCAAAGCTGGCGAGTAAAACCATTTATGGTTTAGATATAGGAGGTACATACTATGTACGCTATTATTGCTACCGGTGGAAAACAGTACAAGGTTTCCGAAGGTGACATTATCCGTGTTGAGAAGCTTGATGCAGAGGCAGGAGCTGAAGTTACATTTGATAATGTTATCGCAGTAAGCTCTGATAAGCTTAAGGTTGGTAAGGATGTTTCCGATGCAACCGTAACGGCAACAGTTATGGATCAGGGTCGTGGTAAGAAGGTTGTTGTATACAAGTACAAGAGAAAAACCGGATATCACAAGAAGAACGGTCATAGACAAGCATACACTCAGGTTAAGATTGAAAAGATTAACGCATAGTTTGGGTTGATATGACTAAAGTTACATTCTATTGTGATGAAAATGATAAGCTCTTTGGATTCTCATGCGAAGGACATGCAGGCTTTGATGAATACGGCAAAGACGTTGTTTGCGCCGCAATTTCGATTTTAACGATTAATTTCGTTAATTCAGTTGAAAAGCTTACAAACACTGCATGCAATTGCATTGCAAATGAAAAAGAAGGGTCATTAAAAGTCACGATAAAGGATTATGATAAGGCTGACATTGCCTTGCTGTTTGAATCCTTAAGGCTTGGCTTGAATGGTATCCAAGAGGAATATCCTAAAAATTTGAAACTGACAAATAGGAGGTGTAAACCATGATGAAATTGAACCTTCAATTTTTCGCTCATAAAAAAGGTGTAGGCTCTACCAAGAACGGCAGAGATTCCGAATCCAAGAGATTAGGTGCGAAGAGAGCTGACGGACAGTTTGTTAAGGCCGGCAACATTTTATACAGACAGCGCGGCACTAAGATTCATCCCGGTGTAAACGTTGGACGTGGCGGAGATGATACCTTATACGCATTGGTTGACGGTGTTGTTCGTTTTGAAAGGGTTGGAAGAGACAAGAAGCAGGCTTCCGTATATCCCGTAGAACAGTAAATTGTTTAGCGATCAGGAGGATTTCGTGCTTACGAAATCCTCTTTTGCTATATAGAACAAAACTTGCATTGTTCTATATAGCAAAAGAGTTAGTTTTTCTTTTTACAGGAGAAGTTTATGTTTGCAGACAGAGCCAAGATATATATTAAAAGCGGCAAGGGCGGAGACGGTCACGTTTCTTTCAGACGTGAAAAATTCGTACCTGACGGCGGTCCCAACGGCGGTGACGGAGGCCACGGCGGAAGTGTTATTTTTGAAGTAGACGAAGGCTTAAATACTCTTACGGATTTTCGTTTCAACAAGCATTACAGAGCCGAAGACGGTGAAGACGGCGGAAAGAACAATTGTCGAGGAAAAGACGGTAAGGATATCATTCTTAAGGTTCCAATGGGAACAGTCATTAAGGACGAGGCAAGCGGTAAGGTCTTGCTTGATATGTCCGGTGACAATAAACATGTTGTTTTTCTTGAAGGTGGTAAAGGCGGACTCGGCAATCAGCATTATGCAACGAGCACGATGCAGGCTCCGAAGTATGCAAAGCCGGGACAACCTGCAAAGGAGCTTACGGTTTTACTTGAATTAAAATCTATTGCAGATGTAGGACTTGTTGGTTTTCCCAATGTTGGCAAATCAACCTTCCTTTCCGTAATTTCAAATGCCAAGCCGAAGATTGCCAATTATCATTTCACAACCCTGCAACCAAATCTCGGTGTTGTAGATATGGAGGGTGTGGGTGGCTTTGTGGTTGCCGATATTCCGGGGCTTGTCGAAGGCGCCAGCGAGGGTGTCGGCCTGGGACTTGATTTTTTAAGGCACATCGAGCGTACAAGAATTTTGGTGCATGTTGTGGATGCGGCATCTGTTGAGGGCAGAGATCCTGTTGAAGATATTTACACCATAAACAATGAGCTTAAAAAGTATAGCATAAATGTATCCAATAAGCCGCAGATTATTGCAGCCAACAAGATAGATGCCTGCACGGATAAAGAAGCCGTTATCAAAAGATTAAAGGATGAATTTGAACCCTTAGGCTATGAAGTGTTTCCAATTTCCGGAGCAACGAGGGAGGGTATAAAGCCGCTTCTTCTTCATATTTATGAGCTTTTGAGTAAATTGCCCAAGAAGACAATAGTCTTTGAGCCTGAACTTATACCCGAATTTGGCGGTCTTTATTCAAATGAACCTTTTAGCGTTACCTACGATGAGAAAGCAAAGGAATATGTCATCGAAGGACCTAGAATTGAGAAAATGCTTGGCTATACAAATCTTGATTCAGAGAAAGGATTTAAGTTCTTCCAGGATTTCCTTAAGGATAACGGAATACTTAAAGAACTCGAAGATCTTGGTATAAAAGACGGAGATACGGTTAGGATGTACGGTTTCTCTTTTGATTATTACAAATAGTGAGGATTATGATGAATTCTAAACAAAGAGCATATTTAAGAAGCCTTGCAAGCACGTTAAACCCTGTATTTCAGATAGGAAAGGGTTCACTTACACCCGAAATCACTGAGGCTGTAATTGAATGCTTTAATACGCATGAACTTATAAAAATAAGTGTTTTAAATAACTGTCTTGAGGATCCGAAGGAGATGGCAAACATGCTTGCCGAAAGATCCGGTTCGACGGTTGTTTGCGTAATAGGAAAAAAGATTGTTCTTTATAAAGAAAATAAGGACAATAAAAAAATAGAGCTTCCAAAATAAATAATCGGGTGATAGTTGTGAGTTTGCCAAATGATGAGATAATAAACAAATTGCGAAAATGTCTAAAAAAGGACAGATTTAAGCACACAATCGGAGTTGCATACACTGCCTCGTCTCTTGCAATGCGTTATGGTGAAAATATTGACAGAGCGTTTACGGCGGGTCTTCTCCATGACTGTGCAAAAGCCTATTCTTCGGACGAATACTTAAAGATGGCAAAGAAGATAAATATTTCCATTAATGAATTTGAGGCACAAAGCCCGGGACTGTTACATGCCAAGCTTGGAGCATATTTGGCAAGGGAAAAATATCAGATCACCGATGAAGAAATTCTTTCAAGTATTGTTTGCCATACTACGGGTAAGCCTGATATGTCAATGCTTGAAAAAATTATATTTACGGCAGATTATATTGAACCGGGAAGATTTAAGGCTTTAAGACTTAATGAAATCAGGAAAATGTGCTTTGAAAACATTGATGAAGGCATTAGAATGATTCTGTCCGATACCATGGATCATCTAAAGGAAACAAAAAGCGTCATTGACACGATGACAATTGACACATACAATTTTTACATGCATCAGGAGAGGTAATAAATGGCGGATATTAAAGAATTGGTGGATATTTGCAAGAATGTAATAGAAGACAAGAAGGGTACGGATATTAAGGTTTTAAATCTTGAAGGTCTATCGCCTATAGCTGATTATTTCATTCTTGCAAACGGTTCAAATCAGAATCAGCTTCACGCAATGAGCGATGAAATCCTTGAAAAGCTTAATAAAGCAAAGGTTAATCCAAAGCATATTGAAGGATATCAGGCTGGAAATTGGATTCTTATGGATTACGGTGATTTTATGGTGCATTTGTTTATGCCGGAAGCAAGAGAATTTTATAATCTTGACAGAATATGGAAAGATGCCAAAACAGAATAGGAATGTCTCGGCGAATAATAATACGAAAAAAAGGACTCTCATTAAATGAAGGTCCTTTTTTAATGTATAAGAATATAGCACTGAGGTAGCTGCGCCAAACGTTGAGAATTTCGTAAGAAAAATTCTTTTTAATATACGATCCTATTTATAGAATCTGTAAACACCGAATACTTTGCCTAGGATGGTGCAGTCATCAACGATAATGGGCTCCATGGAATCATTCTGAGGCTGCAAACGGATGTGTCCGTCTTCCTTATAGAAGTTTTTAACGGTCGCCGAATCGTCAACCAGTGCAACAACGAGATCGCCATTTCTGGCTTCGTTGCAAGACTCAACCATCACATAGTCACCGTTCATAATGCCTATATTAACCATTGAATCGCCCTTAACCTTTAATACAAAAGCCTGACCGGAAGGAACACGCTCCAACGGAATAGGAAAGTAAGAGTCAATATTCTGGGTAGCCAGAATCGGTTGACCAGCAGCAACGGTTCCGACAACAGGTATGCTGGCAGTTTCGGTCCTGATACTTTGGAAAGAACTGTCGCAGATTTCTATTGCACGGGGCTTGGAGGGATCTCTTTTGATGTATCCTTTATTTTCCAAACGTTCAAGCTGAGCAAATACGGAAGATGTCGATTTAAGATGAACGGCCTCACAGATTTCACGAACTGACGGAGGATATCCGCGTTCCAAAATCTGCTGCTTTAAAAAGTCATAAATTTCCTGTTGACGGGAAGTAAGGGCTTTGCTGTTCATAAAATCCTCCTTAAATAAATATTTATTGATATATAGTTATTTAGTCTTTGAAAATTTGATATCTGAATAATAACACAGAACGCAGGAAAAAGCAAACAAACATTTTGAAAATATGTTCGAAAAATCTATTGACATTCAAAAATATGTTTGGTAACATATGTTCGTAAGCAAACGAATGTTTGAGGTGAACATTATGACAGCAAACAATATTAACATCAATAGCTACAGTGAATATAGGATATTAAATAATAGGTTAAGGAGAGTGGCTGAGCTTAAACGTAATTTTATTTTAACCGGTCTTATCCTTATATTATTGATTTTATTTCTTACAATTTTTTCTGTTAAGTCAAACGCCTCGGAAGATCCGGAATCCAAAGAGTACAAACATTACCTTACTGTTGAAATTTTGCCCGGTGACTCTGTTTACAGCATAGCGGACGAGTACATGAGTAACGGATATTCTTCAGTCAACTCTTTAATCAGTGAAATCCTTTATATTAACAATCTCAGTGAAACCACCGTTTTAATAAGCGGAAATTATCTTATTGTACCGGTATATTCTATCAGATAGTTTACGGGATATTTTCATCCATTATTTTATATAATTCTGGTTAATGTATCTTTACTTAATGATTCAAAGAGTTCTGAGCCCGTAAAATTTCTTTATTCATGGCATTCTCCTCAAGAAATGAATATACATTTCCTCTTATGCACGTGCTTTAACCGATAGATTTTGTTTTATTTCCTGAAAGCAATTTTAAATCAAAGTTTTTTGCATTGAATCCCTATTTATTTTATTCCTTGATATTTTATTTTTTATCACGAAGTTTAACAATATTTGCGGCACTTCGCCTTCTGTCATCTTCAATTGCTGCATAGTGTTTCCTTGTGGTATTTACATCCTTGTGACCGAGCACATCGGCTACAAGATAGATATCGCCGGTTTCTTTATACAGGGTTGTTCCGTAAGTACTTCTGAGTTTATGCGGTGTAATCTTTTTCAAATTGGTAACATTCGAAGTATATTTTTTGACCAGCTTTTCGACACTTCTTACGCAGATTCTTTTATTCTGCAAGGACAAAAATAAAGCTTTTTCGTTTCCACTCACGGGCACGATTGAACGCCTGATTTCAAGATAATCAAGTAAAGCGGTGCGTACTTCATCTCCAAAATAAACGGTCGCCTCTTTGCCGCCTTTTCTGACTATAAAAATACCGTTTGACTTAAAATCCACATTATCTATATCAAGACCGACACATTCGGATACTCTTATTCCGGTGCCTAAAAGGAGAGTGATAATCGCGACATCACGAAGTTTTGTTTTTTCATGAAATCTCATTTGACCCTTTGTAAGCTTTTCCCCGTCCTCGACCATGTCGAGAAGTATTGCTACTTCATCTGGCTCCAAACGAATAATTTCTTTTTCATGGAGCTTAGGCGTTGCCACAAGACTCGGAGGGTTGGTGGAAATCATTTCAGACATGTAAAAATATTTGTAAAAGCTTCTTAAAGAAGCTAACTTTCTTGCCTTGCCTCGCTCATCGTTCTTGATTTCTTTTGAATCCTTTTCATAAAGTGTAAGGTATTCTAAGTATTCCTCAACATCCTCCCTTTTAACCGAATCAAGAATTTCAAGTGTAAAATCCTTTATTTCAATGTCTTTAAGCGAAGGATTCTTTTCCTTTAAAAACTCAAAGAAAATTCGAATATCATAAGCATAGGAGAGTCTGGTGCGAGAGGAGGTATATTCTTCAATTCCTCTGAAAAACTGCTTGCAAAAGGGTGGAAGAGTTTCAAGCATTGACCTTAGTTTATGTATATTGTTTCGTACTATTTCATCATGATAGGTTAGTGTTGATGAATTATTTGACATTTTTGCTCCGTTTTTAAGATTTTTCATTTAAATATTAACATAAAACCCGAATGAATGATATAATGTTACCAAGGTTGAAAAGAAAAACTTTGACGTAAGCTTGTTTACACGAAAAGTTTTAACTTAAGCCTGAAATCATTTGTTTCAAAGGGGACATAAATCAATGAAATTCAAACCCGATAAAAAGTACATTCAAATCAGCATGACAATTTTCTTTACGTCAGTTGCAATAATGCTGGTTTATTTTTTGTTTTTCAGAATAGAGGAAATCAAAGCCTGGTTTTCATCTATCAACAAAACACTTGCACCGATTTTTTGCGGTCTGATTTTTGCTTACCTTATGACGCCGCTTCTTAATTCCATTGAAAAGAAATTAATCAAACCATTATTTGATAAAAGAAAATGGATGGTTTCAAACCCTAAAAGAGGCGCTCATATCAGAAGAATTTCCGTTGTAATTACCTTTGCAATTGTATTGTTATTCTTTTATTTGTTTTTCTATGCTGTAATACCTCAATTGTATGGAAGCATTTTAAACCTTGTTTCACAGTACAATACATATACCAATAATATTATTAATTGGATAAATGACACCTTGAATGACAACCCTGATATTGCGGATCTTTTATCCAAGACAATTGCCGATTATTCGGATGAGGCAGACGATTATTTGAACGGAATTGTATTACCTGCAATCCAATCATTTATTTCACCAAATTTAAATAATATTTTTTCGTCGATTTCACAGTCAATTGTTAAGCTCTTTACGGCAATTTGGAATATCATAATCGGACTCATAATTTCTTTGTATGTGCTTTGCTCAAAGGAAAAATTTGCACAGGGAAGCTCACGCTTATGTTATGCAATTCTTGAAACAAGTTCAGCCAATAAATTCATAGAATCTGTAAGATTTACACATCGAACATTTATCGGATTTTTAAGCGGCAAGGTCGTTGATTCACTTATAATTGGAATTTTATGTTATATTGGCTGTTTAATCATGAAAATGCCGTATACGGTCTTGGTAAGCGTTATAGTTGGCGTTACAAATGTAATTCCTTTCTTTGGACCGTATATCGGAGCAATTCCTTCGATTTTCATAATTTTGCTGGTTGATCCCAAGCAGGCATTAATATTTACAATTTTCATTATAGTATTGCAGCAATTCGACGGAAACTTCTTAGGACCCATGATTTTATCACAATCAACTGGTTTAACAGGTTTCTGGATAATTTTCGCAATCACTTTGTTCGGTGGTTTGTTCGGTGTGTTCGGTATGGTCATCGGTGTACCTGTTACAGCCGTAATTTTCGCCGGTATCGAAAATATTACAGCTGGTCGTCTTAAAAAGAAAAACCTTCCTGTTGAACCGGAAAATTATTACGAAGTAGGTTCCGTTAGCCCCGAAGGCGAATTCATCCATTATGAACATGAAAAGCCCGAAAAAAAGGAAATAAATAAGGACAGCAAATTCTATAAGGCATTTACAAAGTTATTAAGCAAGTTAAAAGGATTTTTTACTGGAATTGTTAGCAAATTCAAGAAAAAATAAAAGGTCTACAAATTTAACGAATCAGTTGCCACCATGCAAAATATGGTGGCAATTTTTTTGTTTTTGTTCACTAATTTAACGAATTAGTTGAATCATATGGAAATGAATCAATTTTAATTTTTGTTCACTAATTTAACGAATTAGTTGAACCATATGGAAATGAATCAATTTTAATTTTTGTTCACAAATTTAACGAATTAGTTGAACCATATGAAATATGGTTTAACTATTCGTTAAATTTGTCTTTTGCGAATAGATGACAGAGGTGTAAAAAAGGCCTCCCACCACCGGGAAGCCTTAATTTTTACTTATTCATGAAGCTTTTCATAGTCCTCAACATATTGCGTAATGAACTTAACGGTTCCGTCAATTCCGAGCTTTGCGGAATTAATACATAAATCGTAGCTTTCGGCGCGTCCCCATTTTTTTGATGAATAATAATTGTAATAGGAAGCTCGTTGTTTATCCTTTTTGATGAATAGATCCTTGGCTTGCGAAGCAGATTTTAATTCCTTGTCAGTAGCAAGCAGGTGCTTACATTTAAATTCTTCATCGGCATAAATAAAGAGGTTTATGACATTATCGTAATCACTTAATGCGTAATCGGCACAACGTCCGACTATTACGCAGGGACCTTCATTTGCAAAAGCTTTGATTGCATCAAACTGTGCAAGGAAAACCTTGTGACTAATCGGCATATCAACAAATGATGAAGAATTGTAACCAAATGAATACGTATCCATTACAAGATTGTATAAAAAGGAATTTGTAGGCCTTTCATCGTGATTTTGAATCATTTCTTCGCAAAATCCGCTGTCTTTTGCGGCTCTGGTTAAAATGGACTTATCATAAAAAGGAATATTAAAATATTTTGCGACCTTTTCTCCTATTTCATGTCCGGCCGAACCATATTGACGTCCTATAGTGATAACAGTTTTCATATTATTTTCCTTTCATATTACTGTTGCATTGATATTTATCATCTAATTAACAGTATTTTTTGTAGCTTTATATGCTAACAATTATAATATGATTTGCCAAATTTTTCAACAATTCAAAGGCTTCTTAAATAGTCTAAGACCCTGATAAACTCTTTTGGAAGTTCTGAATCAAAGCTTAAATATTCATGTGTGGAGGGGCTTATCAAGCCAATTTCCTTTGCATGCAGCATTTGACCACTAACCTTAATGGGTTCCTTTATTGTACAGTAAAGCGGGTCTCCCATCAAAGGATGATTAATCGACGCCATATGGACTCTGATTTGATGTGTTCTGCCGGTTTCTAATCTACATTCAATATATGTATAGCCTGGTAAACGTTCCAAAACATGAACATGTGTTACTGCTCTCTTTCCGCCTAAATCAACACTCATCTTCTTTCTGTCTGTCTTGCTGCGTCCGATCGGCTTGTCGATGATTATATCATCCTCAGAAATATTGCCGTGACAAATGGCATGATATACGCGGTTACAGGTATGTTCTTTAAGCTGAGCCGCAATAAAATTATGTGCTGCATCATTTTTACATATAATCAAAAGCCCGGATGTATCCTTGTCTATTCTATGTACTATTCCGGGTCTTAAAATGCCATTAATCCCGCTTAATCGGCCGGACAAATGAAACATTAGGGCGTTTACCAGTGTTCCGCTGTAATGACCGTTTGCGGGGTGTACGACCATACCCTTAGGCTTATTTACTATGCAAAAATCGTCATCCTCATAGACAATGTCAATCGGAATATCCTCGGGCAAAATATCCGGGATGATAGAATCAGGAACATTTAAAATAATTTTATCTTCTGCTTTTAAACGATAGCTTGATTTTTCAATTCTATCGTTTACAGTCATTTCCCTGTTTTCTATTATTTTTTGAATGTATGAACGGGTAAGATTTGGGATGTTTGAAGTCAGATATTTATCAATTCTTTCACCGCATTCATCCTCAGAAACTGAAAATAAATACTGATTCATCTGATATCACGTGTCCTTTGCTCCACTATATTCAAGAAATTCAAATCACGCTCATGATAATGAAAAATCAGTAAGAAAAGCATTATCAAAACAGCCAGCGTAATAAAAATATCCGATATGTTAAATATAGGAAAAATTTTAAATTTAAGATATATGAAATCTATTACATAGTCATACATAATTCGGTCTGTCATATTTCCAATTGTACCGGCAATTATCATTGACAGAAGTATACTTGCCTTGCTGTATGCCTTTTTTGAGGGCATTTTTAAAATCAAATAACAGCAAACTATTACCACAAATGTAGCAATTGACAATAAAAAAATTTTCTGACCTGAAAACAATCCGAATGCAAGACCATAATTTTGATGATATCTTAATTCGCAGATACCTGGAATAAGGGAATAAGACGGACGATCGAGTAAATTTTTCAAAACAAAAAATTTAGAAACCCGATCGCCGGCAATAATGATTATGATTGTAAGAATATCGAAAAAATAAAGTTTCTTTTTATTTATCTGTACTGAATTCATCTAGTCCTCCGGAGTGTAATTCAGTTCATATAAAGCTTCTTTTATCTGTTCATTTGTAACGTTTGAATCGATAAATCCTCCGCCGATTCTGTTAAACAGGATGAAATTTTCAGGTTTGCAAGCTAAGATCTTTTCATATAAATCTTCTATCCTATCCGCCTCAACGGAAATAGGAAGATTGAAAGGAACAAACATATCGCGGATTTCATAATATTCATCCATTTCGATAAGATTCATCTTCCATGAAATAAAAGAAGAAAGCACTAAAGCCAAAGCCTTAGCTTCACCATAGCTGTAAACGGAATCAAAATATTCTCTTATCGGATTGATGAACGGATTTTCAAGATTTATTGTTTTTTTAAGCTTTCCGTATTTTACAAGAAGGGTCTCTAAGGTCTCTTTGTCTTTATCAAAAATCTCATACATATTTTTGATAATCCATGAGTAAAAGCCGGAATTGTATAGAAGTCCGGCTTCAAGAAAATCTGCTATTTTAGAATAATATTCCCTTTCGGGCATAGATATCATCGAATCTACAGTCATAAAAACACCTTTGCTTATAAATCAAACGGGCTGAGTAATGTATCCTGTGTTGCACCGGAAACATCAACCGTTGAAGGAGTAGCAATAAAAATATAGTTGGATATCTTCTGAAGATTTCCATTTTCCGCAATGCAGGCACCGGTAATGACATCCAATACTCTTTGAGAAATCGAAAGATCGATGCCTTCAAAATTCAAAAGAACCGTCTTGCCATCAATTAATGTTTCAACAATTTCTCTTGCTTCGTCAAAAGCCTGAGGCTTAAAGATACAAACTTCTGAATCGTTCAAAGATGCCCTCCTTTTTTGAGGATTAATCTGTTTCTTTACTGGCTTTACCGTCCTATCCTCTTCGTGAGATTCAATCTGCACTTCAGGTTCATCGGTATATTCATTTTCATAACCTTCGTATTCTTCATCGTCTTCATCATTGCCGCCGAAATTCATAATTCCGGCGAGTTTATCCATCATACCCATTTGGATCTCCTTATTTCGAATAATTTCTGGCACCAAAAATTTTTGTGCCAACCCTTACATGCGTGGCACCTTCTTCTATTGCAACCGTATAATCGGCAGACATTCCCATAGATAGAATTTTCATAGAAACATTATCAATGTTTTGGTTTTCTATGTCAATGGCTAATTGTTTCATGGACGCAAAATATTGACGGTTATCTTCGGCATTGTCAACATATGGTGCAACTGTCATGAGCCCGTTTAATGAAACATTTGAAAGCTTCGAGATTTCTTTTGCCAACGTAAGTACGTCTTCCTTAAATACTCCGAATTTGCTTTCTTCTCTTGCTATATTAACTTCAATAAGAATCTTGGAAACAATATTTCTTTTTTGGGATTCTTTTTGAATGACATTTGCAAGCTCAAGGCTGTCGACACTGTGAATTAAAACGGCTTTGTCGACAACATCCTTCACTTTATTTTTTTGAAGGTGTCCTATCATATGAAAATGTGCATCACAGGGCATTAAAGGATATTTTGCAACTATTTCCTGAACCTTGTTCTCACCAAATTCTCTGGCTCCGTCATTGTAAGCTTCAATCAGTTTTTCAATTGGCTGCGTCTTGCTTACGGCAATTAAAGTAATGTCAGATGCATTTCGCCCGGATTTTTTTGCGGAATTTTCAATGTCCGCTCTTACTGCTTCAAGGTTTTCTTTTATCATTACTGACCTCAATAATAAACAAAATCATCTTCAGATACGATTGATGCATCAAGGGCAATATAATCGTAGGCTCTGAGTCCATAGGTGGAATTTGGCTGCACAATCGAGTATTCATCATTTGAATAAAGAATCTCAATTCGTTTAAATTCGGCGTAGCCTTTGTTAATATTGTAAACACCTATGAGAGTACCGGTTTTACCGACTATCATGGTCGAATCGGAACTTCCGTCGAGTGCCGTATCCGGTTTAATGAGTGTATCGCCGTAATTAAGAGACAAAGTTTCTACATAATAATATTCATCCGTTTCTTCCGCAATATCGACTGTGACAGCTTTTGAAATCTCACCGTTCTCGCCATATTCACGTCTTAATACAACAGAATCCGAAGAATTGCTTCCTTTTGTAACGTAGTCTTTATCAATCAGGTAGAATTCTTTTTCTGCGATTGATGAATTTGGAACCTTAAGACCGGTGTCATTCTCAAGCAGCAGTTCAATCTCCACAAATCTGTCCTTGCAGAAGGTAATCATGGAATTTGTAAATTTAAGCTCAATAACAGAATATTCATCAAAGGTATTTATAAGAGAAACCTTACCCCAGGATGTATCGAGAGTTTTTGAAAACTTAACTTCAACGTAATCATTCGAGGTGATTTTATCTACATCGTCATTTGATACTAAAATTGCAATGCTCCAGGTCTCATCATTTATATATTTATAAGCAAAAGAGCCGGATTCTATAAGGTTGTCATTTAATATTTCTGTTTTATTGTAATTTTTTTCATCAAAACTGTCGACCGAAAGATTTGATGCATCAAGTGCTTCATAGCCGTCAATATAATAAAGAATCAGTCCTGAATCTTCGGAATAATAATAATCAATAATATCGTTTGCACCGGAAAGCAGATTCACATCTTCCAGGATACGACGATTTTTGAGCTTTGAAAGTTCATTATTTGTCTGCGATTCAAATACCGATGCCTCGGAAAAAGAAAGGGGAGAAAAATTTTTTGAAAACAGCTGAATATCCTGCCTTAAAGAGGAAAGTTCGTCAGTCGTCAGGGAATTATCCAAATTAACAAGGCTTCCATATAAATCAGAAACCTTTCCGGACTCATCTATACAATATACAAGGCTCTTTGCCTTTGCTTTTTCACCCTCACTTACAAAATAATTTATGTAACCGGTAGAATTCGTATAAACCACATGCTCATCACGCAAGGCAATTCCGTTATATATCCTGTTTTCCGATAACATTCCGGTCTTGACCTGGTATCCCGTAATTGTCTTATTTTTAAAGGACAGAATAAGGCAGATAATAATATAAATTATAATTACGATAAAAATAATCGTACCAAGATCGAGCTTGAAGCCTCTTTTTAATTCAGTTATGTTTCCACTTTTTCTTTGTGACATAAAATATCCTATTTCACAATATAGAAACGAGTATATCCTACATTGTAAAAAAACCCCGACCTAAGCCGGGGCTTTTAAGTTTAAATTTTAAAGCGAAATTAAAATCTTTGTCTTTGCAAAATCGGAAAGTACACTCTCACTTGCAGAAACAGAAAGAACAAAATCTGTTCCGTACTTTTCGCTTATCTTATCAAGTTTCTTTATTGAAGAATCAAGTTCAGAAATATCACATTTTGAAATTGCCAGGAAAGAATCAAAATACATTTGCTGAAGGTCATGGTCCTGTGAAATGATACCTGAAACAAAACCTAAAAATTCACTTAAATTATCGATAAAATAATCGGAAACATTTATCAATCTGACCTTATTGTTGAGCTCATACATGTGCTGAGAACTCTTGTCAAGATATACGATATTTCCTGAAATTGATTTGATCTCGGTATTAACTTTGTCTAAAAGATGCTTGGTCTTGCCTTTGCCTTTTTCGCCGACAATTAACTGTACCATTGCAAACCCTCCGTTTACTTTTTTAGCGGTAACGCTTGAAAATATTATAATTTATATATGTGTAAAAAACAACATTTATTTGGTAATGGTTTCGAGCATTTCGGACATCTGAGTATAAAGATTGTCGCTTGAATCGGCTCCTAAAATAATTGCAATATACGGATTGGAATACTTGTCACGAGCAAGAATACAAAGACAATAGCCAGCTTCATCGGTAGTACCTGTCTTCCCGCCGACAACAGTTGCATTATTTGGCATCTCAAAGAGGCTATTTAAGTATTTGTTTGTAGTCTTTGCCGTTCCTAAAACGGAATTTCCATTTCTGTCATAGTAGGTGGTTTGATAATCCGTAGTACCTATAATTTCCAAAAATTCGGGATAATTAATGGCTTCATTAAAAATCATGTACAGGTCATACGCACTTGTATAATGGTTTTCATCACCCAAACCACAGGAATCGGAAAAATGAGTGTCCGTAGCGCCAATTTTTTCGGCTTCGCTGTTCATAAGCTCGACAAAGGCTTCTTCCGAGCCGGCCACATGACAGGCAATCGCAACGGCAACATCATTGTAGGAGTTGATCAGGCATAGATGCAATGCCTGATCTAAGGTCATAGTATCGCCTTCTTTAATATTTAGCTTTACTGCCGTTGAATCGGAAATATTTAAGGCTTCGCTTGTAACTGTAATGTTTTCATCAAGCGAACAGTTCTTCAATGCAACAAGTGCAGTCATTACCTTGGTAATGCTTGCAGGATACATTTTTTCAAATGCATTCTGAGCAAAAAGAACCTTTTTATTATTAATATCAATTAATATGCCGGCACCGGCATTTTCAAGCGTATAATTATCGGTATAATCGTCTTTGAAGGTAGCCAAATCATATGAAAAACCTTCTGCAAAGACATCCGTTTTCGAAAAACTTACGGATTCATCTGCACCGGATTCATAGAGCGAATACGGCATTTTAATTTCTTCCTTGCTGCCGCAGGCGGTAAGCAAAAGGGAACAGCATATCAATAAAGAAGATATAAGTTTATTATTTGTACATTTCACGCCATTCAAGATCTCCACGGTCAAGTGATTTAATCAGAAGCTCGGCACTTGCCAAATTGGTTGCAAGAGGAATGTTATGCATATCACATAACCTCATGACATTATTTACATCTGGTTCATGAAGCTTTTGTGTAAGGGGGTCTCTTAAGAAGATTACAAGGTCGATTTGATTGTGTTCAATCTGTGCACCAATCTGCTGCTCTCCGCCAAGATGCCCTGCCAGATATTTATGAACGTTTAGGTTCGTAACCTCTTCAATCAGGCGTCCGGTAGTGCCCGTTGCGTAAAGCTCGTTTTTACTTAAGATTCCTCTATAAGCAATGCAAAAATTCTGCATGAGTTTCTTTTTCGCATCATGCGCTATTAATGCAATATTCATTTTAACCCTCCCAATCAGAAAAATGAAATATTATCCTTATCCTTTAATACACGGCTTCTTAAGCCTACATTTAGCACAAATCCCATCCCAATATAAAGACTCACAATTGAGGTAAGTCCATAGCTTACAAACGGTAGCGTAAGACCGGTATTCGGAAGGATAAACGTTGCAACACCGATATTGAAAAATGACTGAATCCCTATCAGCGTACCCATTCCGACGGCAATAAGTCTGCCTGCAAGGTCGGTAGTCTTACGGGCAATCATCAGACATTCAATTACAACAAGGAAAAACAACAATATTACAAGCGCAGTTCCCAAGAATCCCAATTCTTCTCCGATTACTGCAAAAATAAAGTCCGTTTCAGGCTGAATGATATAGCTTCCGTTCTTAAGGGAACTTATCTCGTTGTTGTTAAGTCCCTTTCCGAGCAGCTGACCGGATCCGATTGCAATAATTGAATTGGTCTGCTGGTAGGCATCGTCAACGTATTTTTCCGGGTAGATAAAGGACAAAATACGTTTTCTCTGATAATTGTCTATAAGTGTCTGTCCTTCTTTAAGAACAATACTCAAGAATACAATAACCGAAGGAACAAAGACCGCAAAAGCTGCGACGACATACTTCCAACTGATTCCGCCGACAAATAAAATCATTAAAATTATTACGGTTATAACAATAGTATTTGAAAGGTCAGGCTGACTTACTACCAGGAAAACAGGTACACCCGCAAGCAATATAAAGCTTATCAAAAATACTATACTGTTAATCCTATCCTTGTATTTCATGATAAACTGTGCGAAAAAAATAATCAATATTATTTTAACCATCTCAGAGGGCTGAAAACGTATTCCCGCAATCTCAAACCATCTGGTTGCACCGCCTCCTGATTCGCCGGCCAATAGTACTAACACTAGCATTCCGATGGCAAATAAATACCATACCCAATAAAACCTCAAGATGATCTTGTAGTCAAATAAACTGATTACAATCATCATAAAAAAACCAAGTACGGAACCGAGCAGCATCTTCTGCGTATAACTTGAATTTGCACTGCTGACAGCCAATATTCCGATAATATTGAGCGAAACAACAAATATTATTAACTTAAAATCATAATCCTTTAGCTTTAGATTTTTAAACATTTTCCTCTGTCGTAATAAGCTTCAAAAGCTTATCGATTACATTTTTGTTTATTTGTTCCAAGCAAACATTTCCTTCTTTATAATAAGCAATCTTAGAAGTCATTTTGGGACGCACTACCCACTTGGGCTTTTCCTTTGAAGCATATTTTTGCTCACCGAAAAAAATTCCTTCGGGGCTCATATCATTTGCGGTAATAAAACATTTCGCATAATCCTTTGAATTAATGCAACAAGCAGTACCGTAAAGTCCTCCGAGTATTATGATGTTTCCGTTTGATTTAAGTATCGCTCCGGGTTCCACATCACCGAGTATTACAATGCTTGCGGGGGTTTCCAAAGTTTCGCCTTTTTTAAGATTTCCATAGTAAATCTTACCCAAATCGGAAATTTTTTCGGCAGTTTTACATGCACTGTTTACTGCCTTTAAGAAGAACTGTTCTTCTTTTTCGTTGTTGCTTACAATATAAAGTATGGTGAATTCACCAAAAACTTCTATGGTGTTGACAAGCATGCTCTCTTCACTTTCGGATAGAGAGCGTCCTTCAAAGGAGACCGCAAGATGACTTCCCTTAAAAAATTTCTTTGATTCGGAAAACTTTTCTTTACAATCTTCAAGAAGATCCTTAAATTCGCATTTGTCATCTAAGATTATTTTTAATCCGTTTGAAAAGCTTTTAATATACACTAAATTGTTCATAAACTAATCTCCTGTTCTTCCGGTAGCACTAATTTCGGATGCGTTTCCGGTCACAACATCTTCGACTCCGTAGTAATATTTTAAAACATCCTTGGTGGTATCGGCAACGTAAGATGATGAATAACCGTTTGCAATTCTTGCTGCAATTGCAATTTGCGGTGAATCATATGGGGCATAACATACGAACAGACCGTGGTCGGCATTCGTCTTTGACTGCTGTGCAGTACCGGTTTTTCCGGCAACCTCAATAGGAAAATCATTGAAATACGACATGTCAGTAACTACTCTTCTCATGCCTTCATGAATGGCATTCCAATAAGATGAATCCATTTCAATGGTATTTCGAATTGTTGCTTCATTTTCCAAAGTGACATTTCCTTCGCTGTCCGTAATTTTGTCAATGAGTGTCAGATTATAAACGGTTCCGCTGTTTGCAACGGCGGTAACGTACCTTGAAAGTCCCACGGTTGTAAAGCTGTTGGTACCCTGACCGATTGCGGAAGGAACGGAATAGGCACTTGTAAGAATAGGATTGTATTCAGATATCTCAACCCCCGATTTTTCACTGAGTCCGTATAAATCAGCATAATAGTTTAATTTTTCAACTCCGAGATTGGAATCATAATTGCCCTTTTCGTTTAGGCTCAGTCTGTAACCGACATTGTAAAAGAAGCTGTTGCAGGATTTCTGAATCGCCCCTGTCACGTTCAGCGCATTGTGCCTCCCGGGATAAACCCAGCATTTATGAGTATCCGTTGTTACCTCAAAAGAGCCCGTACAGGTAATAAGCGTATTTGTACTAATTACTCCCTCCATAAGACCTGCCGTTGCACTTACCATTTTGTAGGTGGAGCCGGGAGCCGTCCGCTGTTGAGTCGCGTAATTTACAAGTGGCCTTGATAAATCGGAATTTACCTTTGAAAGGTATTCCGAATCAGCTCCGTTTGCAAGATAATTATTGTCATATGAAGGATATGAAACGAGCGCCAAAACCTTTCCGTTATTTACATCCGTCACAACCATGGAAGCCGAATACGGCTCAAGCGCAAGCATTGCGGGAGTTATCTCAAGATTCTCTATCCTTGTGATAAAGAAAGCATATGGTGTTATTTTACCTGCATTCCAAAGAGCCTGTTCATCGGGGCTTAATGTTACAATGCCCTGATCGAGGAGGCACTGACATATAGTCCTTGGATTTATATCATCGTTCTTTATGATATATCGGTATAAAAGCTTATCGAAGGTTTCATCCTCCGAAAGTTCATTAATAATAATTCCTACAATGGCTTCGTAAATTTCATCTGATTCAGAATAGGAATCTTTTAAATCCAATTTGTCATTGTCAATCCAGCTCTGCGAAATGGCATATTTAATATACTCGGATAAGCTTATTACCTCTTCCACTGCCCAATCGTTATAGGTTTCATCCGAATACGAAATTTTATCGGAAATAAGAATTCCCTTGTTAATCAAAATATCTTCGATATGGTTTTCATAATATTTATACTCGGTCGTCAAATTCCTGTAGGGTGTGTTCTTTACAGTAAGCTCATTTTCAAGGCTTTCAAGTACTAGAGACTTCTTTTCAAGATAGGATTCATAAATCGTTTTTTCAGCTTCCGATGCATTTTTATCCGAGAGGTGATCAAGATTGATAATCGAGTTATTAAACATCGAATAGTAAACATCGTAAATCGGAATTACGATATCGGATGAAGAAGCGTCATTTGCCGCTATATATTCTTTTTGATTTACTATCTTTTTAAGAAGTATTCCGGCAAGTTTCTGCTCAAGAATATTGTAAATTGCCTCCTGAAGATTGGCATCAATCGAAAGATAAACATTACTGCCGGCAACAGAATCAACATAGCTTTCAGTTGAAATTACCTTACCGGTTGTATTTACATATATCGTTTCAGACCCCTTTGTCCCCTTAAGGGTAGACTCCATGCTTTGCTCGATTCCGGTCTTTCCGACAATGTCGTTTAGTGAATAAGAACTGTCGACTTCAGAATATTCGGATAACTCATCTGACGAAATCTTACCGGTATAGCCGACAACCTGGGAAGTATAGACACCGTTTGGGTAAACCCTTATGGTATCCTCCGAAATATTGACGCCCTCAAGTAAATCCGAATTTTCATATATTACAGCAACGGTTTTATCGGAAACATTTGTCGCAATCGTGGTAGAAATGTATTTCTGATATGCGTTTAAGCTCATCGCGTAGCGTATTGAAACGATTTTCAATACGTCTGACTTGGATAAAGAAGCTGTATCGATATCAAAACGCTTACTGCTTGATAAATATTCAATGATATCTTCGGCTGTAGATGAGGATTCTCCGTAGGTCATATCATCTATATATGCACGCCCGTATATATCTGCCTTAAAACGACTTAATTTTGTCCCTGTGACCGAAAACTGATAATTTCCGTATTCATCGAGATAAATATTGAAATCGCAGGATATTTTGTCTCCATTAGCCTCGATATAGTTGATGGTCTTGTAAATAGTTTTGTTTAAATTTTTATTTTTGTCAGAACCCGATTCGTATACGTCTTCGATGGTAACAGAATATGCAAGCTCATTGTAGGCAAGCAAAACCCCGTTTTTGTCGTAGATGTTGCCTCTGACAGCATCGACCGTTCTTTCTTTTTTGCTTTGAAGGGAAAAATTGTTCAAATAATTTTCGCCATTGATGATTTGAAGGTCAAACACCCTATATATCAAAATGCCGGAAAGGACGGCGAAAAAAAGCAAAAGAAAGAGAATTCTTGACTTTATTAAGCTAATTAAAATATCTTTCCATTTGTTTAGCAACTTTACTTTCCTGCTTTCTTTCAGCCCTTTCAAAAGCCTTGTCTATACTTAAAATTAAGGGATAAAAAATAATCGTTATAACAAGAGTATATATGCATTCCGGGATACATATGTGTACAAAACAGTATGAAAGGTTTAAATTTCCCTTAAGTAAAAATAAAAATACATAAGAAATAAATCCGTACACTAAATCCGAGATGCCTATTATGGTCATAGGAAGCTTAATGTCTTCCGGAAAGAATATCTTGTTGAAAAGTCCCGCCATATAGCCTAAATACATATAAAGGAGTGCATAGAACCCAAGATATGAGCCTGCAAAGACATCAAAAAGAATCCCCGTAAAAAAGCCTGAAATAAGTCCGGTTTTCGTTCCTCTCATAAGTCCAAGAGAAACAATAAGCACTAAGCAAAGGTTCGGTGCTATTTTTCCGAAGCTCAAGGCGTCAAACAGGGTTCCCTGAAGCACAAAGAATGTAATTATCAGTAAAAAATTAACAATAACTCTTTTCATGAATCTATTCGGCTACAACTGCTTCTTCCATATCTTCATCGGTAACAACGGTTTTTTGATCTAAAATAATTAAAACCTCGGATATGTTCTCAAAGTCAACGGCAGGTATAATCTCTCCGGATTTTGTAAGATTATTTGAGTCGGAGTTAATCGAATTTATGTATCCGATTAGGATACCCGGCATGTAACGGTCGCTTATCTGACTGGTTACAACCTTATCGCCTATTTTCACTTCATCTTCTTTATCAAGAAGCTGTGAAAACGTAATGGTGCCATCCGCCATTTGATCTAAGGAACCCGAAACAATAAGTGTATCGGATGTTGAAAGAACCATGCCGGAAACATTTATCGAATCGGAAATAATACTTGTGACCTTTGCCCAATTCGGACCGACCATTGAAACAAAGCCTACTAAACCGTTCCCGCTTAGGACATTCATGTTGATTTCAATTCCGTCTTCAGATCCTTTGTCAATAATAAAGTTTGAAAACCAGTTTGTGGAATCATGATAAATAACAGTTGCACCCGTTTTTTCGTATGCCTCATAATAGGAATCCAAATCAAACAGGCTCCGCAAGTTGTTAAGCTCATATTTATCCTGCATAAGGCGGGTATTTTCATCCTCAAGTTCCTGAACCTGAGCTTTCAAAGAAGCATTCTCTTCAAGTACCTCATTTAAGCTTATAAGCTCCTCTTTTTTTGCACTCATTCTGGATCCGATGGCGGAAATACCCTTTTCATAGGGAACAACTATGTAGTTTACGATTGCATTTAACGGCTTATTGAAAATATCTGTGGCATAGGTGACAACAAGCAGCACAACGCATAAAATTGTCAAAATAAAAAGGAGATATTTACTTTGAAAAGTAAACTTCTCCCCCTTTTTCTTTATAACAGGACTCATTTACCCATTCCTTCTATAGAGTACGCAACGGATTTAAAATTATCATCCTTTATAAGCTTTGCAAGACCAAGCACAACGCTTGACTGAGGTTTCTCGGCAATATTTACCTTAAGTCCCGTACCGTTCGCAATTTTTTCGGGAAGCATGTTCACGATTGAACTTCCTCCTGTTAAATAGATACCTTTTCTAAAAATATCCGCCGAAAGTTCCGGAGGTGTTCTTTCCAATATAACCTTGATGTTGTCGATAATTGCATCAAAATGCTCGTCAAGTGCGGCATTAATAACATCTGTTGAAATTTCCCTTTCGACGGGAAGTCCGGTTACGATGTCGCGTCCGTAAACAATTGCATTCTTCTTTTCATCGGACAGATCCTTTAAGTTGATCTTTACATTTTCTGCGGTCTTACCACCGATAAATAAAGAATATTCTTTTCTTACTGCGTTCTTTATCGCTTCGTCAAATTTAAGTCCGCCGTTCTTGATAAGTCTGCTTAAAACGATTCCGCCAAGAGATAAAATGGAAATTTCCGTTGTTTCAAAGCCAACGTCGACTACCAAAACACCCTGAGAATTTTTGATATCAATGTCCATTCCGATGCCGTCTGCGATTGCTTTTTCGACGACCATAATTTTTTTGGCCTTAACGTTACTTCCTTTGATAAGGTCATAAAATGCTCTCTTTTCAACCTCGGTAACGTCTGTCGGAACTGCGATGTAATAATCCGCCGGCTTAATATTATTTTTCATGATGGAGTTCATGAAATAATGGATGATAATCTCCATATTCTTAATGTCGGCAATAACTCCGTTTGATAAAGGATAGGAAATGTTAATATTACCCGGGGCCTTTTCATACATTTCATAGGCGGAATCGCCATATGCGAAAATATTTTTCTTATTTTCGATGGCAATCATATTCTTTTCCATGAGGATGGAGTCGTCGGCATTTGAATAAATGCATATATTACTTGT
This sequence comes from Lachnospiraceae bacterium, assembly GCA_963605385.1. GTDB lineage: Bacteria > Bacillota > Clostridia > Lachnospirales > Lachnospiraceae > UBA1258. The sequence continues at coordinate 115,746 of CAVCUM010000001.1, read as the reverse complement.
TCCCAAGTCAATTCCAAATGATAGATTGTTCAAAATTATTCTCCTTAAAAAACTACTCTTAATAATACCACATTTGTAATAAAAATGGGTTATTTTTTTAAGAATCACACGCAAGTTAAAATTGTCCGATTTGCTGGCGCCTTAAAACATCTGCATCGATAAATACATGTGCGTCAAAGCTTAATAATATTTTTATTTAGCAGGGACTGGACGCTGTTCATAATACCGAATTTAACATGCGGCCAGGTAATTCCGCCCTGAAAATATGCTGCATAAGGCTCTCTTAACGGGCCGTCTGCCGAAAGCTCGATACTTGCTCCTGACACAAAGGCACCTGCCGCCATTATTACCTTTGAATCATAGCCTGGCATATCCCAGGGCTCGGGAGTTACGTAAGAATCAATCGGGGAAGCCGCCTGAATCCCTTCGCAAAATGCTATAAGCCCCTCAGGCGAATTGAACTCGACAGCCTGAATAATGTCATGCCTTTCCTCATCTGAAGAAGGAACTACGTTGAAACCGAGACGTTCGTATATACGGCTTGCAAATATAGCCCCCTTAAGTGCAGAGGCCGATACCGTCGGAGAAAGAAAAATACCCTGATAAAGACTTCTTAATACATCGAGTGAAGCACCCACCTCTTTTCCAAGTCCCGGGCTTGTAAGCCTGTAAGCTGCATTTTCAATACATTCCTTTGTGCCTGCAATATATCCGCCGATAGGTGCCAATCCGCCTCCGGGATTTTTTATCAAAGATCCGACCACCATATCTGCGCCGACATCTGAAGGCTCTATTGATTCGGTAAACTCTCCGTAACAGTTATCTACCATGCAGATTATGTCGGATTTTATGTTTTTTATAAAGCTTATAAGCTCTCCTATCTCGGAAACCGAAAAGGTTTTTCTGGTTAAATAGCCTTTTGACCTCTGAATCTCGACAAGCTTTGTTTTTTCATTAATGGCGTTCCTTATGCCCTCATAATCAAATTTATCCTCTTCCAAAAGTTCAACCTGACGATAAGTAATTCCGTATTCTTTAAGTGAACCCTTGCAGGGCCTTATTCCGATTACCTCTTCAAGAGTATCGTAAGGTTTTCCAACTGGAGAAAGCATTTCGTCTCCGGGACGCAAATTGGACATAAGAGCGAGTGCAAGTGCATGCGTTCCGCAGGTAATCTGGGGGCGTACAAGGGCATCCTCCGTGTGGAATATGTCGGCATAAACCTTCTCCAGAGTGTCTCTTCCAAAATCATTGTAGCCGTAGCCTGTAGTTCCGTGCAGACACTCTTCACTTACTTTATTTTTCCTGAAAGCGTTAAGAACCTTAAGCTGGTTGATTTCCGCAATCTCGTCGATTCTTTTAAACTTTTCCGAAAGTTCGTTTAAACATTCTTCGGAGAGCAAAACAACCTTATTTGATATTCCCATATCCTCATAAATCTTATTTTTTGATATCATCTGCGTAAATTCCTTTATCTTTAAGCTTTGAAATTACAAATTCAAGGATAGTCTCATCATCATAGTTAAACTCGTTTTTGTTTAACCAAATAACTTCTTTTTCCCTATTAAACCAGGTAAGCTGTCTTTTAGCAAAATGTCTCGAATCGCGCTTGATTAAATAAACAGCCTCTTCATAGGGAATTTCCCCATCAAGATACATAAGCATTTCTTTGTAGCCAAGTCCCTGCATGGAGACATTCCTAATGGTAAGTCCCATCTCCTTTAAAGCTTTCACTTCATCGATGAGACCTTCATTTATCATTTTATCGACACGTTTGTCAATTTTTTCATAAATCAATTTTCTTTCATCATTAAGTACGAAGTAAGCACTGTTGTAAGCAGTGTTCCTCATTCGTTGTTCCTCATTGTGTTCACTTATCTTTTTCCCTGTTTCAAGGAAAAATTCCAAGGCTCTGATAATTCTTTTTGTGTTGTTTGGATGAATAATTTCGCAGGATTTTGGATCAACTTCCTTTAGCCTGTCATAAATAAACTCGCTTCCTTTAGTTGCGGCTTCCTCTTCAAGCCTGTTTCTGATATCAGACTTTTCTCCCGCCGACTCATTAAAATCAATATCGTAAAGAAGAGCCTGAATATAAAAGCCTGTACCGCCCGCTAAAATAGGGATTTTACCCTTTGCGTAAATTTCTTTAAGTGCTTCTTTTGCCATTTTCTGAAAAAGAAATACATTGTAATCATCCCTCGGATCACAAATATCTATCAGATAATGCTTTATTCCTTCCATTTCATCATATGTTATTTTTGCTGAGCCGATATCCATTCCTTTATAGACCTGCATGGAATCGGCAGAAATGATTTCACCGTTTATTCTTTTTGCAAGTTCAACGGAAAAAGCCGATTTACCGACCGCAGTCGGACCGGCAATTATTATAAGGGGGTTCATTATTCAACAATCCTTTTAAATTTCTTTTCCATTTCTGTTTTCGTAATCTTTATAAAAACCGGTCTTCCGTGAGGACAGTTGTACGGATTTTCAAGCTCCATCAGCTGATCAAGTAAGACTTTTGCTTCGGTAAAAGATATCCGTTGATTTCCTTTGATTGCAGCTTTGCAGGAAAGTGATGCAAGCTTTTCAAGCACAAAAGTCGGAGGATATATCCCTTCTTTTTCCATTAACTCGTTTAAAAGGCGATGAAAGAGTTCCTCTGAGTCAATTCCGTAAAGGTTAAGAGGAATTGAACGCAAGGCAAAGGAACCCATTCCGAAATCGTCAAATTCAAAACCAGTCTGCGTAAATACGTCTATATACTTGTTTAAGGTTTCGGCTTCAATGGGACTTAAGTGAATCACAAGTGGAGGATTCATTGCCTGCGAGTATGTCAGCCCCAAATTCTCGTTGTATCTTTTAACAAGCTTTTCGTAGTTTACCTTTTCATGAGCAGCATGCTGATCGATGATGTACATATCGTTATCAAGTTCACAAATCCAATAGGTTTCAAAAACCTGTCCGATTATCTTTACTTCTCTTAAAGCTTTATCCGGAATAAGATGTTTTTCAAAAAAGCTTTCCTGAACATAGATTGGGGCTTTTTCGACTTCAACCGTTCCCTTTCTTGAAGCCTCAAAAGGTTCCGGCATTCTCACATCCGATAAGGGTTTTGAAACAATATTTTCACTTGTTTCATTGGAAAAAGAAACACCGAAATCATCATTAAAGGGAGTTGATAAAGTAACATTTAATGATGAGGATGCTTCATTAATGGCTTCTTCTTTGTGCACAAAAGCCACAGCATCATTCTCAACGGAATATTCCGGTTTCTTTTTTTCGTCTAAAGTTACTGACGGAATTAAATCTTTGTTTAGAAAAGCATCGTTTAAGGCATTAATAATGCATTCGGAAATCAACTTGTTATCCGAAAATTTAACTTCTAGCTTTTGAGGATGAACATTTACATCTATTGTGTCAGAGGCAACAGTTAAGTAAAGTACGCAAAACGGAAATCTGTGCTGCATCAGATAATTTCTGTAAACTTCTTCAATTGCGGTATTGATTATTTTTGATTTAACAGCTCTTCCGTTTACAAAATAAATTTCTCCGCCGCGCGACTGATATGTAAATTCGGGCTTGGCTGATAAACCGGCAATTTTCACTCCGTTACATTGATAGTTAACCGGCAGTAAGGAATTATATACATCCTTACCGAATATATGAAAAACGACATCCTTTAAATTATTGTTTCCACTTGTGGAAAGTTGAGTCTTTCCGTTTGAAACAAATTGAAAAGAAATATCCGGCCTTGACAGTGCAAACTTCTCCATAATATCTTCAATCTGCGCGCCCTCAGCAGCGGACGATTTTAAAAATTTCTTTCTCGGAGGAGTATTGTAAAAAAGGGTTCTGATAATAATAGTCGTGCCGTCAGGAGCTCCGACTTTTGATTTTTCCGTTAATTTTCCGCCTTCGACAACTACTCTTGTCCCTAAAAAGGAATCCTTTGGCTTGGTAACCATTTCGGCCTTTGATACGGCACATATCGAAGAAAGCGCCTCTCCTCTGAAGCCTAATGAAACCAAAGTACTTAAATCATCAATGGTACGAAGCTTGCTGGTCGCATGTCTTAAAAAAGCTTTTTCACATTGCGATTCATCAATTCCGACACCATTGTCGGTTACCCTTATTAAATCGATTCCACCGCCTTTTATTTCTACGGAAATCATCGTAGAACCGGCATCTATCGAATTCTCGACCAGCTCCTTAACGACATTTAAAGGGCGCTCAACAACCTCACCCGCGGCAATTTTATCGATTGTTTCATTGCTTAAAATATCAATTTCAGTCATAGTCATGCTTTCCATCTGTTATTCAGCATACTTTGCAGTTTAAACAAAGTATTGAGTGCATCAAGCGGAGTCATATTTGTAAGCTCAAGCTCTTTTATTTCATTGATAATGTCTGCGTCGGTTGTAGTCTCAAATAGTGACATCTGATTTAAATCGATTATCTCTTTTGTTTTTTTTATTTCTTTAGTGTCATTTTTTATATTAACGGAAATTTCCTGAAGCTTTTTTGTGACATCGTTGTCGGAAAGCTGATTGGAAATTTCCTTTGCTCTGTTTAATACTATTTCGGGAATACCCGCAAGCCTTGCAACCTGAATGCCGTAACTGCGGTCGGCTCCTCCCTTTATAATTTTTCTTAAGAATACAATGTCTTCTCCGTTTTCCTTTACTGCAATGCAATAATTTGACACATTTGTCATTTTGCTTTCCAACTCTGTAAGCTCGTGATAATGCGTTGCAAATAAAGTCTTCGCGCCAAGCAGCTTTTTATTTGCAATATGCTCGACAACAGCCCAGGCAATTGAAAGCCCGTCGAAGGTCGAAGTTCCTCTGCCAATTTCATCCAAAATAAGAAGGCTTTTAGAGGTAGCGTTACGTAAGATGTTTGCAACCTCGTTCATTTCGACCATGAAGGTAGACTGTCCGCTCGCAAGGTCGTCAGATGCTCCGACACGAGTAAATAACCTGTCAACGACACCTATGTCAGCTGAGTCAGCCGGCACAAAGGAACCGATCTGTGACATAAGCACTATTAATGCAACCTGCCTCATATAGGTCGACTTACCTGCCATATTCGGACCCGTAATAATACTTATCAGCTTTTTATTGTTATCAAGAAAAGTATCATTGGGTATAAACATTCCTCCGTCCATAAGTCTTTCAACAACAGGGTGACGACCATTTTTAATGTTAATGACACCCTTGTCGTTTAGCTTTGGACGGACATACTTATTGTTCGCCGCAACATATGCCAAGGACGAAAAAACATCTATCTCGGCAATTTTTCTTGATACATCCAATATTCTTTTTACATTTGCGGCTATTGTATCTCTGACATTGCAAAACAAATCATATTCCAAAGAAAAAAGCTTATCCTCAGCATTGAGGATCTTATCTTCCATCTCTTTTAATTCGTTTGAAGTATACCTTTCGGCATTTGTAAGGGTTTGCTTCCTGATATAATCTTCCGGAACCAGATCTATATATGAATTGGTAACTTCATAATAATATCCGAAGACCTTATTGTATTTGATTCGAAGGTTCTTGATTCCTGTGCGATTTCTGTCCTTTTCTTCAAGCTCAAGAAGCCAGTTTTTTCCTTCTGTCTTAGCTCTCTTTAGAGTATCTACATCTGAATTAAAATTATCCTTTATAATTCCGCCTTCTTTTAATGCTATTGAAGGTTCTTCCAAAATTGAGTCGTCAATCAGCCTGTATAAATCACCCAAGGTATCAAAGGTGTTGTAGATACTGCTCGGAATACTTGAAGAAAAATCCTCAAGCAAGTTTTTTAGATGAGGAAGTATATAAAGTGAGTTCTTAAAAGCAATTAAATCCCTTGGATTTGCCGTTTTGTAGGTAATTCGTCCAAGGAGCCGCTCAAGATCATAGACTTCGTCCAAATATTCCCTTATTTCTTCCAAGTCAATGGGCTTGTCCATAAGCTCTTCTACAAAATCAAGCCTATAGTTCATTTCGCCTATATCAAGAAGAGGTTTCTCGATGTACGAACGCAAGAGTCTGCCTCCCATTGCCGTTTTTGTCTTATCAAGGACCCAAAGGAGCGAGCCCTTCTTCTGCTTTTCACGCATGGTTTCGCACAGTTCAAGATTGCGTCTGGTGGAGCTGTCTAAGTGCATGAAACTTGAAGTATCGTAGGGATGAATCTCGGAAATATTGTCAAGAGAACTTTTCTGTGTGTCAGAAAGATACGAAAGCACAGCTCCGCCCGCGATTGCACCCAGCTTAAAATCAAGCAGCCCGAGACCTTCTATTGAGGTTACGTTAAAATGTTTCTTTATAATACCAATGGCTTCTTTTTCGTCAAAATAATGTGAATCAATAGCACCTATTGTTATGTCAAGTCGTTCCTTAATTCCCTTAATGGCGGAGTCTGAAATAAGAAAGGACTCATTACAGATTATTTCCTTTGGCGAGTAGCGTATTACTTCGTCAACAACACCCTTTGCATCTTTAACCTCGGTAATATAGAACTCTCCCGTCGTAATGTCACAAATTGCTATTCCGGATGCATTGTCTAAGTAGCTGATGCACATCAAAAAATTGTTGGTACGTTCATCAATTAAAGAGGTATCAAGATTTGTACCTCTGGTTACAATTCTTGTCACCTCTCTCTTTACAAGTCCTTTTGCAAGCTTCGGGTCTTCAACCTGTTCACAGATTGCAACCTTGTATCCCTTGCTTACAAGTCGGTTTAAATAAGAATCAACGGCATGATAGGGAACTCCGCACATAGGAGCTTTTTCATCCTGACCGCAGCTTTTGCCAGTTAGTGTCAGTTCCAACTCCCTGGAAGCGATTTTTGCATCCTCAAAGAACATTTCATAAAAGTCTCCGAGTCTGTAAAAAAGTATGCAATCCTTGTATTCAGACTTTGTTTCCAAATATTGCTGCATCATTGGAGTAAACTCAGCCATAGTAATATTATCCCTGCCTATTCTACGATTTCTCCGTCATAGTAAAAGCCGTGAAATTCCGTCAGCTTAACATTCAAAATCTTTCCAATATATTCCTTTGGAGCTTTAAAATGAACAATCGTATTACTCGACATTCTTCCGTCTAAAAAATCTGGATCCTGCTCATTAACGTTTTCACATAACACACTGACTGTTCTTTGCATAAATCTTGAAGTTCTTATTCTCGCAGTTTCCTGCACTTTGGAAAGTACCATATCAAAATGTTTCTTTACCGTCTCTTCATCAACCTGATCTGGCATGGAAGCGGCAGGTGTACCGGTACGTTTTGAATAAATGAAGGTAAAGGCATTGTCAAATTCCGCCTTTTCAATCACATCTATTGTTTCAAGCACATCCTCGTAGGTTTCACCCGGGAAGCCCACAATAATGTCGGTGGTAATCGAAACATCAGGCATTGCGGATTTAATCTTATTTACCAATTGAAGATACTGCTCCTTATCGTAGCAGCGATTCATCTTCTTAAGAATTCTCGATGAACCCGACTGAAGGGGCAAATGAATATGTGAGCAAATCTTCTCAGAATGCGCCATTACATCAATCAATTCATCTGATAAATCCTTCGGATGCGACGTCATAAAACGGATTCGTTTAAGACCTTCAATCTTTTCAACCTCTCTTAATAACTCCGGAAAGCTTACTTTAGGATCCAGGTTCTTGCCATAGGAATTGACGTTTTGCCCTAAAAGCATCACTTCAACGACTCCATCTTCAACAAGGCTTTCAATTTCCTGTATTATTTCCTTTGGACTTCTGCTTCTTTCGCGTCCGCGCACATAGGGAACAATGCAATAAGTACAGAAATTATTGCATCCGAACATGATATTTATACCTGACTTAAAGAAATACTTTCTTTCTACAGGCAGATGCTCCACGATTTTGTCTGTGGACTCCCATATATCGATTATCTGAGAATTTGATTCGTACATTCTTACAAGAAGTTCGGCAAAGCAGAAAATATTGTGTGTACCGAATATAAGGTCTACGAACGGATAGCTCTTTTTAAGCTTGTCAATAACACTTGATTCCTGTGTCATGCATCCGCACAGAGCAATTTTCATTTCGGGGTTCATTTTTTTCTTACTTTTAAGCGCACCAAGACGTCCGTATACCCTTTGATTGGCATTGTCCCTTACGGTACATGTGTTATAAATAACGAGATCGGCATCATCACTTTCGGTTTCAACAAAGCCTGCTGACTTCAATATTCCTAAAAGCTTTTCCGAATCCCTCGCATTCATCTGGCAGCCAAAGGTTGTTACCTGACAGGTAAGAGTTCTTCCGAGTAAGGTTTCTTTTTTTCGAATAATTGACTTTAATTTATCAAGGTATTCGGATTGCTTTACTTCTTCATCATTTAGTTCATAATCAATCAAAATTACATCTCCAAACTATCTTTTAATTTCTTCTGCGGGGGTTTCTTCGGTAATTATTTTGTCAAGACGAATATCGTTTGCGTCAAAAGGAATTTCCGAAACAATCTGATCTGAAAAACAAAGTCCGCAGGTATAAATAAAGGGTTTATCCTTTAAGTAAATATCGTAATAGCCCTTACCGTAGCCAAGGCGATTCCCGTTTAAATCAAATGCTATACCCGGTACAAACATCACCATATTTTGAGGATTAAATTTGTCAGGTTCAAAAACCCTTTCGACACTTGCAACCGGCTCCAATATTCCCTTATAACCTTCTAAAAGTTCGTTGGTCGAGAAGATTTCATAAAATTCCATCTTTGCTTCGGTAAAATTTTCCAATACCTTTGGCAAAAAAACTCTCTTACCGCTAAGAAGGGCATTCTCCATGACCATAAGGGTTGCAACCTCCCCATGAAAATCCATATATATAAGAATGCATTCGGAATTCTTGAATAAATCGGACCTTAATATATTTCTCTGTATTATGTCTGATTTTAAATTCCATTCGGTGTTCGACATTGAATCACGTTTCTTAAGTAATTCGTTTCTGATTTTACTTTTAGCATCCATATTATCCCCTTTGACATTGTTAAGGCTGACCTGTTTTCTTTGTAACCTTGGTGACCGTACCGTCTTTTTCCAATATTTCGATATTCTCAATCTGGGCCTGCAAGCCTTTTTTTATTGAATCAATGTAGTCACGTCTCAGCCTTGCCTGTTCATCCTTTTCAAACTCATTCAAGCCTCTTTCCTTTGAAAGATGATAAAGTTCATTGATGCGTTTGATTTTTTCTTCCATTGTCGTATACATAGTTTATGCCTCTAAAGGTTTATAAATTGATGCAATCTTCTCTGCAATCTTCATTCCGTCCATTGCGGCGGACGTAATTCCGCCGGCATAACCCGCTCCTTCACCCGATGGGTAAAGACCTTTGAAACTAATGCTTTGAAAGGTATCATCCCTTGTAATCCTGACAGGTGACGATGTCCTGCTCTCAACCCCGGAAAGAATTGCATTATCCGATGCAAAGCCCGGAATTATCTTATCAAAATATTCAATTCCGTCAATGATTTTTTTTGACAGTTCCCTCGGTAAAATCATGCTTACCGGACCGTAAGTATATGAGCCTTTGGTCTCTGGTGAAACACAGAAAAAATCATCAATATCTATGTCTTTATATTCATTCTCGCCCTGTATATCATATTTAAAATCTTTATATTTTTGCACGGGTATGCTTCCGTTGCCGGCATTGTAGGCTTTTTCTTCCAAATCACGCTGAAAGGCTATGCCTGCAAGAGGTGAATCATCCTTAAAATCTTCTTTTTTAACCGAAACCACTATTGCGGAATTCGCATTTTCACCGTTTCTGCCGGAATAGCTCATTCCGTTTACACATAAACGTTTCTCTTCACTGGAGGCATTAACCACATAGCCTCCGGGACACATACAAAAGGAATATACGCCTCTTCCGTCATCCGTATTGTATGTAAGCTTATATGCCGCCGGTCCTGTCAGCTTAATAATATCAGGATCTTTGGATATCAGTGAATCATTAATGAGCTTTTGTTTATGCTCAATTCTGAAGCCTACGGCAAATTCCTTTTGTTCAAGAAAAACATTGAGTCTGTTTAAAAGCTCGTAGGTATCACGTGCACTGTGTCCTATTGCAAGAATCAACACCTCACAATCGATTTTTGAAATCTCATTTATCTCAATACCGGTAACCCTTGAGTCCTCAAAGAAAATATTCGTCATGCAGGCATTGAATATAAATCTGCCGCCCATTTTCTTAATGTCTTCTCGCATCGCCTTAATGATATTCCTAAGGGCATCAGTTCCCAAATGAGGCTTTGAATCATAGGCTATTTCAGGCTTTGCACCGTATTTGATAAAGGTTTTAAGCACCTCTTTATTTCGACCGAGTTTATCTTTGACAAGCGTATTTAATTTGCCGTCGGAAAAAGTTCCCGCTCCGCCTTCGCCAAACAAAACATTTGAGTTTTTCTTTAAGGGTGAACCGTTAAAGAAATCTTCAACATCCTGCGTACGTGTATCAACATCAAAGCCTCTCTCTATGACAATGGGTTTATATCCGCTTTTTGCAAGAAAATATGCGCAAAACAAGCCTGCAGGTCCGGCTCCGACAATTACTGGACTATTAATTAGAGGCTTTTCACCGGTTACGTTGAATTCATATTTGACGGGTTCATACAGGCAAACATTTAAGTTTGACTGATTCCTCTTTAAAACGCTTTCTTCGAATTTGACTTTCACTCTAAGTGAAAGGACAAAGAAAACGTCAGGCTTCTTTCTGGCATCTATCGATCGTTTTTCGATTTGAATATCTATAATATCCTCCGGAATTATTTTTAGCACGGAAGAAATTTTCTTATAAAGTTCTTTTTCCGTATAATCCGGACGCATTTTTATCTGGCTAACTAAAAGCATAATCACCCATTCCTTGCTGCTCGACCCGCAATAACGCCTGTGGAAAATGCCCATTGAAGGTTATAGCCTCCGCATAGACCGTCGACATCAAGTAATTCTCCCGTAATAAAAAGTCCATGGCAAAGCTTTGATTCGAGATTCTTTGTGACATAAGAGGTCTTAATTCCGCCGCCCGTTACCTGAGCGTTTGAAAAGTCACCGACTCTTGAGACATTTACTTCCAAGGCTTTTAATTTCATGAAACAATTAATCAAAGCACTCTTGTCAAGGTCTTTAATCGTAACATTAGGGTTTAACCCAAAAGACTTTACGATTTCCATGCAAAGCTTTTTATTATGAATTCCTGCCATAAATTCTTCAAGGCTGTCTTCATCATGAAGCAGATATTTTTCATTTAGAAAATTCACAAAATCATCAGATGAAATTCCGGGCAGTAAATCAATCAGACAGCTTACTTTACCGCCTCCATCCAAAAGCTTTGCCGCCTTATGGCTTATCTGGAAGGTTACAATTCCGGAAATTCCGTAATCTGCAAACAAAACTTCTCCGTCCGCTTCCATTTCCAAGCTGTCATTATATAAAAGTGAAAGCCTGCATTCACTCTTAACGCCTGACAGCGCTTTGAAATTTAAACCATCACAATAAAGTCTTGTTAATGCCGGATAAAGCTTTGTTGTGTGATGACCCAATTCTTCTAAAAGTTTATATCCGTTGCATGTCTCTTTGGATAGTCCCGCCATACCTCCCGTGGAAACAATAACCCTATCAAAGTATGTGCTGCTATTGCCTGTAAATACCTTATAACCGCTCGAAAAAGAAACAATTTTAGTGACTTCGGTATCTGTATGAATGTCAATTTCTTTTTCCTTAAGGTTAAAGCGAAGACAGTCAAGAACTGAAGATGCCTGCTCGGAAACGGGATAAAAATAACCATTTCGTTCTTTGGACAAAAGTCCAAGCGAATAAAAATACAGAAGCAAATCTCTTTGTCCGAATTCATTTAAGATATCTTCCACAAAATCCGGATTGTCACAGTAATAGTGATCCTTGCCCATGAAGGCATTGGTAAAATTGCATCTTCCATTTCCGGTAGAAAGAAGCTTCTTTCCTATTCGATCTTTTTTTTCATAAACAGCTACGTAATTGTTTTCGTCCTTAGCTTCAAGAGCAGCCATAATTCCGCTTGCTCCGCCGCCGATAACCAAAATTTTCTTCATATAACACCTAAGAACAAAGTCTTAACTTTTTAAAGAAACGGTATAATTTGTCACCGCCAGGTATGCTTTCAAGCTCGACCTTTGTAATTGTTCTTGTTAAAAGCATAATTGCAAAATAAGTAAAGGCTCCGATTAATATTGTCAATAAAATCAATATTCTTGAGTACCCGATTTGGCTAAATAACAGGCTTAAAACATATATCAGGACACCCATGACTGCCGAGGAAACAAAAGGCATGATAAAGGTTTTTTTGATTTCAAACTTCTGATGAATAACCTTGTGAATGGAATGGATATTCATGATGCACATAAAAAATGAAAAGAAATTATTCGAAAGTGCAACGGCATAAATATTTAAATTCGTAAAGCTTAAAAGTGAAACCAAAATAGTCACATGAAGTGCAAGTGATATCACTCCGTGTACAATAGGCTTTCTTAAATGATCGAGGCCCTGAAGAATTCCGGTTGTAAGCGTCATAAGCGAAAACAAAATGACACCGGGTGCGCCAATCCTTAAAAGGTTGTAAGCAGTCTCGTTTGTAGATGAAAATAAAAACCACATGATTTCGGGAGCAAGTGCAAAAATACCGACTGCACACGGAATGGCTATCAACATAGTTATCTTGATGACCTTGTTTATCTTTGCCCTTATTTCCTTATATTCTTTCTTTTTAAGCAACCCTGATATGGCGGGAACTGTAGAAACACCCATTGCCGCAGAAATTGCAATCGGAATATTTATAATTACAAGATATTTTCCCGAATATATCCCCCAGTTTGTGGACTTTAGGTTTCCATCAATTCCTTTTTTCTCCATGAAGAGATTGTGAATGTACATATCAAGAATATTTGACACGTAGTTTATAAAATTACTGAGTATCACGGGAATTACGGTAAAAATAAAATTCCTGATAACATCAAGGGTTGAATCGATTTTAACGGAAGGATCCCGGTGGATACGCTTTTTTATGTACTTCAAATTTGCCTTATAAAGCATTATCAAAAAGATAAGTCCGCATAGTGCACCGATTGTGCAGCCTAACGTTGCACCGCAGGCACCGTATGCATACTTATAATTTTCATTATGCAATAGTAAGCCAACCTTCTCGCCGTATCCGGTTAGCAGGAAAGCACCGCTCAATCCGACTATTATAAGAAAAATTTGTTCGACAAGCTGCGAAATTGCAGTGGGAATGTTTGAACCCAAACCCTGAAAATAGCCTCTGAACACACCCATTATGCAGACTATAAACAAAAGCGGAGCAAGTGCCCTTAAGGCCAAAAAACTCATCGGCTCATTTAAAAGTCGTGACAATTTATCCGCAAAAATAAATACCATGCTCGAAGTAAAAACACCCGTTACGGCAGATATACCCAAGGCACACTTGAATATCTTGTCGGCGTTTCGGTATTCACCCTTACCAACCTTTGCGGAAACAAGTTTCGATACCGACAGAGGTATGCCGTAAGCGGAAATAATAAATACAATATTGTATATTTCGTATGCTACGGAATAATAGCTGTTCCCGATATCTCCGATTATATAAGGAAGCGGGATTCTTTTGGCCAGGCCAAGAATCCTGACAAGCACGCCTGCCAAAGCCAAAATACCACCCTGTACTATGAAGTTTTTCAGCTTGTTCGGCTTCTTGTTTCCCATATCAACACTCTCTTGTGAGTCCCAGATTGTTAAGTATAGCTTCCTGTTTTTCTTCCATAACATTTCTTTCTGAATCAACCATGTGATCGTATCCCAAAAGATGCAGGAGGCTGTGCGTTATTAGAAATGCAATTTCTCTTTTAAATGAATGATTGTATTCCACGGCCTGCCTGTGGGCATGTTCTAAAGAAATCATTATATCCCCGAGTATCAGTTCTCCTGTATCCTGATCGAAAAATAAAGGATCATTATATTTAATATCCGAAAAATCGGCAGGATTAGAAAAATCGATAGCCGGGAAAGAAAGAACATCGGTCGATTTGTCTATCTCTCTGAATTCTTTATTTACAGCCTCTATTGTTTCGTCATCCGTAAAGGTTACATTTAATGAAATATCTTTAAAAGGCACCATTTCAAACTCGACTGTTGCATTCACAAGGTCGGCTATTAATTTATTTATATCAAATTCAAAATTCTCTTCTGTTTCATTCTCAACGTAAAAAGTCATAATACAAGGTTTCCTGCGTGGCGATTTTCTTGATCAAATAAAAATCCTTAACGGATAGGTCGCTGTTTTTAAAGGTTTCTATAATTTTATCTCTGTCAAACATTTCATCAAA
>CAVCUM010000001.1:0-101360 GCA_963605385.1 Lachnospiraceae bacterium | reverse complement strand
GCATTTCCGTAAGCGAGGTAATTATTTTGTCTGAAATAAAAACAATCCCCGCTTCTTTGCTTTCATGTTCACTATCCTTGTCCAAATAATCAAGCAGCAGCTTAGCGGCTTCCGGCGGGAAATTATTTTCAACCAAAAAAGTTTCAAATTGCTCGTCGCTTAATTTGAACACATCCTTAACCCTGAAATAATAGGCAAGGTTTTTAGTAAGATTAACATTACAGGAAGTTGCCTTTGCCATTCTCTCTGCAAGATATGCCGTATGAATCGATCTGAAATAATCTACTGTTGATAATTCCTTTAATTTGGCAAGTGCCATGTAACTCTGATCGTTTAGTATTTGATATGAATCCCTATATATATTAATGGTATTCTTGTTGAAGTTCTTAAGAAAAACAATTAAGAAAATGATGTTTACGGTAGCATTTAGAACCGGCAGTAAGAGACTTTCTACTGAAAATTCTTCGTTTAAGGTAATTACCATGCCTCCAAGTTCAAGCAAAAACAAAATCATTACCGAAATTGAAACCGACTTACCGACCCTAAAGCTTTCATCAATATCGCAAAAAAGCATGATTCCTATAAAGGAGGAAAGAATATATACAACAATAAGGCAGATATCTGAAGTTCTTGAAAGTAAGGAAGAAAAAACAATCAGTCCCGTTATGGTATACATTCCGATTAGCTGGTTTGAAAAAAATGAAAGAGCAATTGCAAAAGCAAGAAATATCCATGCTTCCGGATTAATAAGAGGATAAATCATTGAAAAGGTAAGACCCGACAAATACATTATCAGAAATCTTGAAGGCTCGTTTAAGTTATTGTAATCCAAACGATTAGTCTTACTGGAATATGTGTACAAATAAACAAGTCCTAAAGAGAAAGTTATTGCAGTAACAGTATTTCTGATGATTTCACCCGTCGGAGCATCATAAATGCAGGAAAATGCAAGCACAAAAAGACAGGTTGTAACTGCCATGATGATACATGTGAACTTTTTTCCTTTTAAGAAGATATTCAATGTCTTTTTATTTCCTTTTTATAAGTGTTTTGCCTTGACTCATAATCGTCATAGGCTTTTACGATTTTTTGAACAAGCGGATGCCTTACAACATCCTTACTGGTAAGCTTGCAAATTGCTATTCCGTCAATCTTATCAAGAATCCTGATTGAAACATCCAGACCGCTTTTAACATCCTTCGGCAAATCCTTTTGAGATAAATCACCCGTAATTACAACCTTTGAACCGAAGCCGATTCTTGTTAAGAACATCTTCATTTGAGCCGGAGTCGTATTTTGTGCTTCGTCCAAAATGATATAGGCATCGTCCAATGTACGTCCTCGCATGTAAGCCAAGGGCGCTACTTCGATAAGACCCTTTTCCATGTTTTTTTGAAAGGTTTCGGCTCCCATTATCTGATAAAGTGCATCGTAGAGCGGACGTAAATACGGATCTACTTTGCTCTGTAAATCGCCCGGCAGGAAGCCTAACTTCTCTCCCGCTTCAATTGCAGGACGGGTAAGGATAATTTTATTTACCTCATTGTTTTTAAAAGCCGTTATCGCAAGTGCCATTGCAAGATATGTCTTTCCGGTTCCGGCAGGTCCGATTCCGTAGCAAATCATGTTCTTTCGCATTGCATCTACATAAGCCTTTTGACCTAAGGTCTTTGGCTTAATAGGCTTCCCGCTTATGGTGTGACAAATTACATCCTTATCAAGCATCGGGAGCACATCTTCATTGTGTTCCTTTGAAAGCTCAATCGCATATTCAACTGTCTGCTCGTTAAATTTATCGTCTGCAGACGAAGTGGAAACAAGTGTATTCATAAATGCCGCCGCCTTGTCAACATTACCTTCCTCACCGGATATTTTTACATATCCGTTTCGATTGACAATGGAAACATTAAGTTCTTTTTCAATTTTATCGAGGAACCTGTCATGGCTTCCGAATATATAAAGAAGCGCATCCGCAGAAAATTCAAAATTCTTTTCCATTTATTATTCCGTAATGATGTCCTTGATGATTTGCTTGGTATACTTAAAATCCTTCGCAATTTCGTAAGCGTTTAATAGTCTTTCCGTTGCCGTCCTGCCTTTTTCGCTATCATTCGCATAGACGGTTGCAAGAGTCTCGCCTTTTTCTACATAGTCGCCGGTCTTTTTGTTTAGTATAATTCCGACGCTTAAGTCAATTTTGCTTTCCTTGCACTCACGTCCGCCGCCGAGTATCATCGATGAGATACCCGCTTCATCGCAGACTATCCTCTTAACGTAGCCGTCTTCTTTGGCAAAAATGGGCAATTCAATCCTTGCAATGTCAAATTTTTCGGGATGGTATACGTATGAAGCATCGCCACCCTGACAGGCAATGAATTCCGCAAGCTTATCAAGAGCCCTACCGCTTGATATTGTTTCGGAAAGCATCTTACGGGCACTAATTTCTGAATCGGTAACCTTACCCGCAATAAGCATTCTCGTGCCAAGTTCAGTTACAAGCTCAGTAAAATCTTTAGGTCCTTTACCGTTTAAAGTATCAATTGCTTCCTTTACCTCAAGAGCATTTCCAATCGCGTAGCCCAAAGGTTCATCCATGTCAGAAATAACCGCTATAGTCTTTCTTCCTGCATTATTGCCGATTTTGACCATTTCCTTTGCAAGTTTATATGCCGAATCATAAGTCTTCATAAAGGCACCACTTCCGGTCTTTACG
The DNA here is from genome assembly GCA_963605385.1 of Lachnospiraceae bacterium. Taxonomy (GTDB): domain Bacteria; phylum Bacillota; class Clostridia; order Lachnospirales; family Lachnospiraceae; genus UBA1258. Next base: position 98,647 of record CAVCUM010000001.1, on the reverse strand, counting down.
TCTAAGACTATGGCATCGGCTCCAGCCGCAAGCTTTTTACTCATAATGGAGCTTGCAATAAGTGAAATATTGTCAACGGTTGCAGTCACATCCCTAAGTGCATAAAGTTTCTTGTCACAAGGAGCCAAGTCCTTTGTCTGACCCATGATTGACATGCCGACATTTTTTACGTTTGATTTAAATTCGTCAATGGAAATGTCGGTTGAAAAGCCCGGAAAGCTTTCAAGCTTATCAATTGTTCCGCCTGTATGCCCGAGACCGCGACCGCTCATTTTGGCTACCTTAAGACCCAAAGAAGCAACCATTGGAAGTAAGGCTAAGCTCGTCTTGTCTCCGACTCCTCCTGTCGAATGTTTGTCGACCTTTACACCCTCGATATCCGATAAATCGAGCATTTCTCCGCTTGAAGCCATTGAAAGTGTTAAATTCAAGGTTTCTTCTTCATTCATAGCTTTAAAAAAAACAGCCATCATTAAAGCGGAAATCTGATAATCGGGGATATTTCCGTTTGTAAATCCCTTAACGAAATAGTCTATTTCTTCTTTGGAAAGGGGCTGCCCCTCTCTTTTCTTCATAATGATATCGTACATTCTCATAGGCAGTCTCCCTATTTGTGATACGGCTCGTTATTGTTAATTTTAAAGGCTCTGTAAAGCTGTTCAAGCACAATTACCCGCATCAGCTGATGCGGGAAGGTTAAATCTGAAAAGCTCAAATGAAAATCTGATCTATGCTTTATCCTATCGTCAAGTCCCAAAGATCCGCCTATCACAAGGCAAATTGTTGAAGCCTTAAGGCATATATCTGAAATTTTATCGGCAAGACCGACACTTGATAATTTTTTCCCTTCGATTTCAAGGGTAATCACATAATCACTGTCTTTTATCTTTGAAAGAAGTCTGTCGCCTTCTTTTTTAAGTACCGTCAGATTTTCGGCTTCAGATGCCTTATCCTTTGTCATTTCATCCGATACTTCAATTATCTCGACAGCTGTAAACTTTGAAAGCCTTTTTACATATTCATTTATTGCATCGGTAAAATATTTTTCCTTTACTTTACCGACACATAAAAGTTTAATCTTCATCTATAATGTCACCGGCAAATCTGTCAACCACATAGAAGGCAAAGCCCGGTTCCAAATCGGTAAAATTTTCTTCGATATCCTTGACCAATCGTTCGCACTGTTCAAGATAGAGGGTTTCTTCCCAAGCATCTTTATCGCTTGTTTCAAAGAATCCTTCATCTTTCTTTTTCCTGATATAGGCAAGCACTTCGTCAATCTTACGCTTTTCCTCCCTTACCTCCGGCTCAAGTGCCTTCATCTTGGAAAAAGAAACCTTTCCGAATACAAGGAATATTAAGAACAACGCTCCCATAACGGAATCTACAAGTATAAGCGATAATCCCTTAAGAGGAAAATTAAACACCCCGACACCATTAAGGATCAGCACCAAAAGTCCGATTACTCCGCAAAAAGCAAGTACAAAGGCTCCGGATTTGTTTTCGGAATATTGCTCCGCTTTATTCTTGTATGTAGGGGCCTTTATAGCTTCCTTTATCTGCGATAAAAGAGCTTCTTTATCCTCATCTGAAAGTACTTCTTGCGTAAAACTCTCAATCACACCTTCCGAAAGCTCTTCCGTTGCAACGCTTTCATCTGCTGTGTCGTTTTCATCAAGCGAATCAACAAGAGATGCACCGCAATCGGGACATACGGAAATTCCTTCTACATATTCAAATTTACAGTTCGGACAAAAAGCCATAGTTGCCTCCCGTTTACCTACCGTTTAAATAGTTGTCAATACCCTTTGCAGCCGCCTTTCCTGCGCCCATGGCAAGTATTACGGTTGCTGCACCCGTTACGGCATCTCCTCCCGCAAATACTCCTTCTTTGGAGGTTTTTCCGAATTCCTCCTCAGCAACAATACACTTACGCTTATTGATTTCAAGTCCTTTTGTGGTAGATGAAATAAGCGGATTCGGGCTTGTTCCAAGCGACATGATGACTGCATCAACATCTATGGTAAATTCGGAACCGGGTATTTCAATAGGAGATCTGCGGCCTGATTCATCGGGCTCACCAAGCTCCATTCTGATACATTTAATCTTTTCTACCCAGCCTTTATCATCGGAAATGATTTCAACAGGGTTTGTAAGCAAATCAAAAATGATGCCTTCTTCCTTTGCATGATGAACTTCTTCCTTTCTGGCAGGAAGTTCATCCTCGCTGCGTCTGTATACAACATGTACCTCGGCTCCCAAACGTAAAGCCGTTCTTGCCGCATCCATTGCAACGTTACCGCCGCCGACGACAGCAACCTTTTTTGCTCTCATAATGGGAGTTGTTGAATTCTCATCAAAGGCTTTCATAAGATTGCTTCTTGTAAGATATTCATTTGCCGAGAATACTCCGTTTGCATTTTCACCGGGAATACCCATGAATCTAGGAAGTCCCGCACCGGATCCGATGAATACTGCATCAAAACCTTCAACTTCAAGAAGCTCATCTACCGTTACGGATTTGCCGACTACAACGTTCGTCTCGATCTTAACGCCCAAAGACTTAACATTTTCAATTTCACAGGCAACAACTCTTTCTTTGGGAAGACGGAACTCTGGGATACCATATACAAGTACACCGCCGGCCTTATGAAGGGCTTCAAAGACAGTTACATCATAGCCAAGCTTTGCAAGATCTCCCGCACAGGTAAGTCCTGCAGGGCCTGAACCTATAACAGCAACCTTCTTTCCGTTCTTTTTTATTTCCCCTAAAGGCTTAATTCCCTGTTCCTTTGCATAATCGGCAACAAATCTTTCAAGCTTTCCGATGGAAATAGGCTCTCCCTTGAAGCCTCTTATACATTTACCCTCACACTGACTTTCCTGAGGGCAAACACGTCCGCAGACTGCGGGAAGTGATGATGATTCACTGATGATTTCATAAGCCTTTTTAAGATCTCCAAGTTTAACCTGCTCTATAAAAGCGGGAATATTAATGCTAACAGGACATCCCTTGATACACTGAGCATTTTTGCAATTAAGGCAACGGGTTGCTTCCTCTGTTGCTTCTTCTTTATTGTATCCTAAACAAACCTCTTCAAAATTCGTGGCGCGCACCTTGGGATCCTGCTCACGAACCGGTACCTTCTTTAATACGTCCATGATATCCTCCTTAACAATTTCCGCAGCCGCCATGATGGGTTGCGCCTTCTTTTGCTTCAAGATAAGCTCTGCCTTCATCAGTCTTATATAATGTCTGACGTCTCATAGCTTCATCGAAGTTTACAAGATGACCGTCAAATTCGGGACCGTCAACACAGGCAAATTTAACCTTGTCTCCGACAGTAACTCTGCATGCACCACACATTCCAGTTCCGTCAACCATAATAGGATTCAAGCTGACGATAGTGTGAATATTTAATTCCTTCGTAAGCTTGCATACGAATTTCATCATTATCATAGGTCCGATTGCAATACAAACATCGTAATGCTTTCCTTCGTTTACAAGATCCGAAATGGTATTAGTAACCATACCGCTTCTTCCGTAAGAACCGTCATCGGTAGTTACATAAAGATTGGTCGCAACAGCCTTCATTTCTTCTTCTAAGATGAGAATGCTCTTTGTTTTTGCGCCGACAATAACATCACAATCAACACCGTTCTCCTTAAGCCATTTTGCCTGAGGATAAACGGGAGCTGTTCCGACACCGCCCGCTACAAAAAGGATTTTCTTTTTCTTTAATTCATCAATAGGCTCTTCGCAAAGTTCCGAAGGCTTTCCTAAAGGGCCCACAAAGTCGCTAAAGGAATCGCCTGCATTCAGCTTTGACATATACAGTGTTCCGGCACCTACTACCTGAAATACAATTGTAATTGTGCCTTCTTTTCTGTCATAGTCGCAAATCGTAAGAGGAATTCTTTCACTCTCAGAATCCTTTCTGACGATGACAAACTGCCCTGGGAGACAGCTTGACGCAACACGCGGAGCTTCTACAACCATTGAAAATATATTGGCCGTAAGCTCTTCTTTCTTTAAGATTTTGTACATTTCTTTATTCCTTTCCTCGTTTAATATGCTGACAATGAATAATTTCCGTTGCCGGATGCCGCAACCTTATATATCGATAAATCATCTACCGAAACGGCAAAAATTGTATTTGTGTTGCTTTTATTTCCATTAAGATCTTCAAAATATTCTACTACAAAATAAAAGCTTCCGAAATCCTCGATGGGATAAATTGCGGAATAGTAATAGTAAAAGTTTCCGCTTACATCAGGCTTGTGAACACCGTCGGTTAAATATCCGATTGCAATTAAATGATCTGTCAAAGCACTGACTGCCTCTGCCGGAGTGTAGTTTGCATGCAATTCAAGAGTATAAGTCCTTTCAACGACTTTGCTCTTGGTGCCGTCACTTGCATAGCTTACAAATTTGTAGGTGGCGGTTCCCTCTTTCATGGGAATCGGTGATATATATTTTGTGGATGCCTTGCTTGGTTCCGTTCCGTCAGTCGTATAGTAAAGCGTAAAGAGCTGCGGAACATCCGCTTCAATAAGGGTTGCTTCGGTATAAGTGCCAGAGTCGGTAAGAATATCGGGTTCAAAGTTGTATTCCGAATTAATCTCATATTTTTTGGTCACAACATCACTGGAAATACCATAAGGATTAATGTATATTGCATTGACTGTATATTGTCCGGATTCAAGAAAAATCGGGTTTGTATAAACCTCCGATTCGGAATTCGGTGTCGATTTATCAAGCGTGTAATATATCTTTCCTTTCCCGTCGGAGGAAATTTTCAAAGCTATTGTATCCTCATAGCTTCCTTCTTTTGTGTTGAATAAAGGAGAAAAAACACAATAATCATTAAATTCAGTTATTATCTCCGGAATGGTGCAGGATTTCAAAATCTCGGCAATCAGGCCGTAGCTTTCGCTTTCTTTGTAAACAGAAATAATCTTACGATATGCTGTTTCTTTTTCGCTGTTGGGAAAGTCGCCTTCCACGATACCTATCAAGGTATAAACAGCATCATTTTCCTGCTTTAGGGTATAGTAATAGTCTGCAATCGTAAACAATATATCTGAGGAAGGCTCAATTTTGTATGCCTTTTCAAGACAGGCAATTGCTCCCGTCAAGTCATTGTCATTGTATTTTTCAGTTGCCTGATTCATTTGATAGGAAAGACTGTTTTGCTTTGAATAATTGACTGCAAAAACAATCACAAAAACAACGCAAACTATAAGAGCTAGTACAACCGCTGCATAAATAGCCTTGCTGTTCTTTCTCTTCGAAAGCAGGATCGAAATCAAATTGGGATTGTCGTCAAAATCAAGACTCAAATCGTCTTCATCATCTTTTAAGGTTTCATCACCGAAATCTATATCCTTTAAATCATAAGAAAAATTATCATCGGATACGAGTTCAAGCTCTGCTCCGCATTTTTCGCAATAAAGCATACCTTCTTTAATTTCGGCGCTACAATTGGGACATTTCATACAATTATAAATCTTTCTGTTTTTCTATTGCTTTGACACAGTTAGCCATGAGCATGGTAATTGTCATGGGACCGACGCCGCCCGGAACGGGGGTTATCTTTGATGCTACTTCCGATGCGGAAGCAAAATCAACATCACCACAGATGTGATTGTTTTCATCTCTGTGGATACCTACATCAATTACGACAGCACCGTCCTTTATATAATCCTTGTTTACAAACAGGGGCTTTCCGATTGCAACAATTAAGATATCCGCGGTTTTACAGATTTCTTTAAGATGCTCAGTCTTTGAATGGCATACGGTAACGGTAGCATTTTCTCTAAGCATCAATAACGCCATCGGCTTTCCTACAATATTGCTGCGACCGATAATAACACAATGCTTACCCTGAATGGAAACATTACTTCTTTTTAGAAGCTCAACAACTCCCGCAGGCGTGCAGGATATGAAACTATCTTCACCCACGCATAAAGAACCGACATTTTCGACATGAAAGCCATCAACATCCTTTTTGGGCGAAATTGCCTTAATGACTTTTTTTTCACTGATATGGCAAGGTAACGGTAGCTGTACCAGAATGCCCGTGATTTTTGAATCGTTGTTAAGTTCATTTATAATCGAAAGAAGTTTTTCCTCCGAAGTGTTTTCGGGAAGTTCGTAGGAAACGGAGCCTATGCCTATATATTCACAGGCTTTCTTTTTGTTGCGCACATAAATGGATGATGCAGGATCCTGCCCAACTAAAATGACAGCAAGAGTTGCATTCTTTCCTTCCTGCCTTAATTTGCTTACCTTTTCTTTTAATTCTTCCTTTATCTCGTTTGAAATCTTCTTTCCATCTATAATTTCCATGATAAGCTCCTAAAAAAGACCCTTTATTGTCCCGTCTTCGTCTAAATCAATGCTTAATGCAGCAGGCTTCTTCGGAAGTCCCGGCATGGTCATTACTTCCCCCGTAAGCACTACTACAAAGCCGGCGCCTGCGGAAACATAGGCCTCTCGTACATTTAGTGTAAAGTCCTTTGGCCTTCCTAATAACTTCGGATCGTCAGACAATGAATACTGTGTCTTTGCAATGCATACGGGAAGCTTTCCAAAGCCCAAATCAGTGAGCTTATTAAGTGAATTCTCCGCTTCCTTTGAATAAGCAACATCACTAGCTCCGTAAATCTTTTCGGCAATCGTATTTATCTTTTCTTTTAAGGAAAGACTGTTCTCATATAAGGGTTTAAAATTACTTTCTTTTTCATCAAGGGTCTTAAGAACCATCTTGGCAAGCTTAATTCCACCCTCGCCGCCGTTTTCCCAAACCTTTGAAAGTGCAAATTCGCAGCCTCTTTCCTCACAGAAGCTCTTTACAAATTCTGTTTCCTCTTCCGTATCCGAAGAAAAGGCATTTAAGGTTACGACAAGCGGAACTCCGTATTGTTTGATGTTCTCGATATGCTTTTCAAGGTTGCAAATGCCCTTCTTTAACGCATCGAGATTCGGAATTGACAAATCCGCCTTATTTACTCCGCCATTATACTTTAATGCTCTGATTGTAGCAACTATAACGCAGGCATCGGGGCTTAAGTTTGCATTACGACATTTAATATCAAAAAACTTTTCGGCACCGAGATCCGCGCCGAAGCCAGCTTCCGTTATTACGTAATCTGCCATCTTAAGTGCATACTTAGTGGCCAATACGGAATTGCAACCATGTGCAATATTTGCAAAAGGTCCGCCATGGACAATTGCAAGAGTATGCTCCAGTGTCTGTATGATGTTGGGCTTAAGTGCATCCTTTAACAGAACCGCCATAGAGCCGACAGCATTTAGATCGGCGGCCGTTACGGGCTCTCCTTTAAGATTGTAGGCAACAATTATTTTTCCGAGTCTTTCCTTTAAATCATGAATATCCTCGGCAAAGCAAAGAATTGCCATAATTTCACTTGCAACGGTTATTACAAAATGATCTTCTCTGACAAATCCGTCTGATTTTTTTCCAAGACCGATGACAATATTTCTGAGTGCTCTGTCATTCATATCGAGACATCTCTTCCAAACTATCGATCTTGTGTCGATTTGAAGTTCGTTGCCCTGTTGAATATGATTGTCTATTAAAGCAGCAAGCAGATTGTTTGCTGCCGTAATCGCATGAAAGTCGCCCGTGAAATGAAGGTTCAAATCTTCCATCGGTACAACCTGGGCATATCCTCCTCCGGTTGCACCTCCCTTAATACCAAAGCATGGCCCGAGAGAAGGTTCTCTTAAAGCGCAAACAGCCTTTAATCCCATTCGGTTAAAGGCTTCCGTCAGCCCCACACTTGTGGTTGTTTTTCCTTCTCCCGCAGGAGTCGGATTGATGGCAGTCACCAAAATCAATTTGCCGTCTTTATTGGATTTATTCTTTTCGTACCATTCATCGGAAATTTTCGCTTTGTATTTTCCGTAAAATTCCAAATCATCTTCAGAAATTCCGGCTTTTAGTGCAACCTCTTTTATGGGTACAAGCTTTGTCTCCTGAGCAATCTCAATATCAGATTTCATCCTAACCTCCATACTCTTCCAAATAGTTCTCAAACTGTTCCCTTGACATAAGGATTTCGCGTGGCTTTGTACCCGCATCGGGTCCTACGACATTTGCTTCCGCAAGCTGATCCATAACTCTTGCAGCCCTGTTAAAGCCTATCTTGAATTTTCTCTGCAGCCAGCCGATTGAAGCTTTATTTGAATCAATGATAAAGAAACCCGCATCCCTGAATAATTCATCGTTTCCATCACCTCCGCCGGCATCCCCTGACTGAGCATTGGAAGCAGCCCCCGAAGAAGAACAGGTTTGAATCTTTGCTTCAATATCATCATCATAAGAAGCGATACCCTGCGCTTTAATGAAATCGACCACATCGGATACTTCCTTGTCGGATACGAAACCGCCCTGAAGTCTGACAGGCTTTTTTAAGCCCTTGGGGAAGAAAAGCATATCGCCCTTTCCCAAAAGTTCTTCCGCTCCAGTCATATCAAGAATGGTACGCGAATCGACTCCGCTTGAAACCGCAAAGGCAATTCGACTCGGCATGTTTGCCTTAATAAGTCCGGTAATAACATCTACTGAAGGACGCTGCGTTGCTATGATTAAATGAATACCTGCGGCACGGGCAAGCTGAGCCAGAGAGCATATCGAATCCTCAACGTTTTTCCTCTCCTGAAGCATCAGGTCAGCAACCTCATCAACAATGATTACGATGTGAGGGAGCTTAGGATAGAGCTGGCCTTCTCCTTTTTCAGCAACTGCTTTATTGTATCCGGAAATATCTCTTGCTCCGAAATCTGCAAATTTTTTATAACGCTCATGCATTTCGTTTACAGCATAGGCCAAGGTGGCCGAAGCCTTCTTTACATCGGTTACGACTGGAAGGAGCAAATGAGGTATGCCATTATAAACGCTTAATTCAACAACCTTGGGGTCTATCATGACAAGCTTTACGTCATCAGGATTTGCTTTATAAAGAATACTCATAATCAAAGTATTGATACATACGGATTTACCCGATCCGGTTGCACCGGCAATCAAAAGGTGAGGGAAATTGTCTATTCCGTATACAATGGTCTTACCGGCAATATCCTTACCTACCGCAAAAGCAAGGTTTGAATTAAATTTATTGTATTCATCGGTATCAATCAGATCCCTGAATAAAACAGGCTCCGCCTCTTTGTTCGGAACCTCTATACCGATGGCTGCCTTTCCCGGAATAGGTGCTTCGATACGAATCTCCGAAGCCGCAAGGTTAAGCTTAATGTCATCCGAAAGATTTTTGATGCGGCTGACCTTGGTGCCAATTTTAGGCTGAAGTTCAAACCTGGTAACGGTAGGTCCCTGACTTATATTGGTAACCGTTGCCTCAACACCGAATATTGAAAGCGTTTCTTCGAGTTTACGAGCTGTCTGTTCAATATAGGCTTTTGAATTGGATGACTTCTTTTCACCTTTCTTAAGAAGCGTACGAGGTGGAAATACATAAGCCGACGATGAAACATGCGGCTTGTTTACAGGCTCGGAAACTTCATTTACTCTCGGATTTTGCGCTGTAATCTTTGGTGCACTTGCAACGGGAGTATCTGTACCTGCTTTTGAAAATCCTAAATCGGGAGATGTAATCACTATGGGGCTGACATCTTCTGGATTCACACAATCGTCAAAGCCTGTATCGGGTTCAGTCTCCTCTTCTAAGGGCATTGATGCAAATTCAAGAGTTGATGGAGTGAATCCGTTTAGATTAATTTCATGAATATCATCGTTGGTATTTACACTTGTCTCATTAAGTTTAACCTTTTCGTTATTATCCGATAAGGTTGTATTGAATGTAACGCCAACTGCTTTTTTATTTCTCTTTAATACCGCTTCATCTGATTTTTGTTCTTTTCTTTCAAGACTTTCTTTCTTAAGTGCTTCTTTTTGCTGTGCCCTTAACTCTTCTCTTTTAAGTCGTTCTTCCTCACGACGCTTTTGAATTTCAAGCTTACGGTCGTTGTATAATTCAGCCTTTATTTCACGGTTTGCATCGGCATTTTCTTTAATATTCTGCGAGCCTTCACGGATACCGTCGATTATGGATTTGCCAGTAAGAACTATCAGCAAGACAAGAATCAGCATTGAAATAATTATAATAGTTCCTGCCATATTCACGGCGTTAAGAAGTGCATAATCAAGGCTCCCCGCAATGACTCCGCCACCTTTTCTTTCGGTAGATGAATATTTGTAAATTTCGGTAAGTGAATACTTATCGATTGTCTTTGAAATTCCGCTTATCAATTCGACTATCATGTCAATTAGCAAAAACAAAAGACTTAAGGAAATTACATTCTTAACGCAAGCTAAATTGCATGATCCCCCAGCCAACTGATAATACAGAAATAAAGCCACTGCAAACAAAGGCGCAATATAGTTTAATAAACCGAAAACGCCGAAAAGAAAGCCCGAAACGGCACTTCCCAGGCTTCCTGCAATATTAAAATTACAAACAAAAAGAAAAACCCCGAGCGCCACCACAACAATAGCCTGAATATCCCTTAAAAGGGCATACTCCTGCTTGGTGCGCTTCTTTGAGTTTTTCTTTGAAGTACTTGTTTTTGTCGATGTCTTTTTACGTCCCGACGAGCTTTTTGACTGAGCCATTTTAAACCTTCTTAAATCAATATAAGTTCATACCGAAACTCATTTTACCATATCTTGTATAAAAAACATATGGTAAGGTCAAAAAACTACAATTCAAAATCATCGCCGTCTTTAATTTCTAAATCAAAATGCATATCCTTTTCTAAAGGCTCAAAAGCAAATTTCAATTCTTTCTTAACGTGCTTTTTGGGACCCGGCAAAGGATTATCTATAAATTTAATCTCAGGCTTTTTGTTATCAGCAGCCCTATCAACCAAAGGTTTTCCTACGGTATTATTTTCAGTTTTTTCAATCGTAGGATTCGGATTTATATTTTCTTCAATCTCTTCAGCTGAACCAATAACAGTCTCCTTGTTAATCTCTTCAATATGCGGATTTTCTTCTTTAATTTCTATTATTTCAACTTGCTTTTCATTACCCGGTCCTTTTCCCGTTGATGCTTCATCAGCATGTGTAATTTTCACTTCTTTTTCCCTTGACGCCTCATTAACCTGAGCAATTTCCGCTACTTCAATCTTTTTGGGAACAATAATCGGGTAAATCAAAATGTACATACCCATTCCGGCAAGTAAGCTTTGCGCCATCACTGTTACATATGAATTAAGGTAACCGGAATAATCAAACAGAATCCAGAAAATTTCCACTAAGAATACTACTTCCGGAAGCATAATCCTATTCTTTTTCGTGATATAAAAAGAAAGACATCCGTAAAGAGACAGTATTGTCAATGCAATACCGAAATAATCACATGAAGAATATATATCCGTTAACCTGTTAAGTGAAGGGTTAAACAAAAAGGCCGAAGGAATGAATACAATTTCCCTCATACCCTTGAAAAAGAAAACAACTGCCAGAAAAACAAGCAGAATTGTCATCGGATATTTGTTCTTGTTCATTTCACAAAAATACGAAGTGATGTAAACAACGATTGAAACAAGCAAAAACCAAAGCAAAATGCCCGATAAATCAAAGATTAAGTCATTAAGCAAAGCTACGAACGATAACCCAATCGATATAAAAGGCATGGTAAGCGTACCAAAGATTAATCTTGCGGACAGAGATATCAGTGTAATTTCGACAATGCAAAGACAAAGATTAAAATAAATCATTACATTGTCAAAAAACCCGAAAACATTTAATAGAAATCTCAGAATTGCAAAATATTGGGCTTCAATAAAATTATCAAAGGTAACTCCTGTTCCTTCAAAATAATCCGTGACTTTTGTGTAACTAAGGTAATTAAAATTATTTGCAGACCGGAACTTAATACAATAAATATTTAATGCAAGGAAAGCCATCAAAACCAACGCAAAAAAGACCACAGAAACAATGTTCAAGGCCTTTTCGTTAAAATGAGGGCTTCTCTTTAAAGCCCATTGTTGTTTTAAAATAATAATAAGCACAAAAATCCCGCAGCAAAGAATTACGGCAGCAACTCCGCAAAAAGCTTCGATTGGAATATCAATAAAAGAAAATTCAAAATTACTCGAAAGATCAATTCTTTTAAAAAGCGCCACAAAGAGCAAATATAAATTTAAACTCGTGACAAGGGTAGAAAGTGTTCCGACAATGTATCCCAAGATGCCCTTTTTTACCTGCATATATCCTCCAAGGCTCAGGCTTAAATCCGCCTGCACGAGTTAAATTCACTGATTTTCTTTTTCTTTGTCCGTAAGCAATGTTTCAATATTGTAACGGGGTCTGTGCTTCACTTCGATATAAATCTTTCCGATATACTGCCCTACAAGACCGATACATACAAGCTGAACACCGCCCAAGAACCATATGGAAAGTATGAGTGAGGTCCAGCCGGGAGTTACCTTTCCCATGCAGAAAGAAACAAGCGCATAAATTGCCGCAATAATACTTAAAATAACAATGCAAACGCCCAACCCTGTTATCAAAGTAATGGGCTTTACGCTGAAGGAAGTAATTCCGTTAAAAGCAAGCGCAAGCATCTTTTTCAGAGGATACTTACTCTCTCCGGCAACCCTTTCCTTTCTGTCATAATAAACACAGTCAGTTTCGTATCCGATGAGTGGCATCATTCCACGAAGAAACAGATTGTACTCTTTGTATTCGGAAAACTGAACCATCGCACGTTTACTCATAAGTCTGAAATCGGCATGATTGTAAACGGTCTTAACACCCATTCCGCTCATAAGCTTGTAGAAAGCCTGCGCAGTCGTGCGTTTAAAGAAGGTATCTGTGGTGCGCTTTTTCCTGACACCGTAAACGATATCCTTGCCCGCATGGAACTTGTCAACCATTTCCTCTATTACATCGACATCGTCCTGAAGATCTGCATCAATCGATACAGACATATCACACATATCGATTGCACTTATCAAGCCTGCCGTAAGAGCAAACTGATGCCCGACATTGCCGGCAAGCTTAAGTCCGAAGACCTCATGCGGATGGAGAGCATGTTCTTCTTCTATTAATTGCCAGGTTTTATCCTTTGAGCCGTCATTTACAAATAAAATAAAGCTTTCTTTGGAAATTTTTTCCTTGTTTACCAAGTCTGAAAGTACATCTCTCAGTGCCTTGGAAGCAATTTTCAAAACCTCTTCCTCGTTGTAACAGGGAACAATAATAGCAAGTCTGTCCATACTCTACCCTCTTTTAGATTATTCTTCCTCTTCCCAATTGGTATAAACGTTCTGAACATCATCTTCTTCATCGAGAAGATCCAAAATTCTCTGTAAGCATTTTACTGCATTTTCATCGGTTACGCTTACATAGTTCTGGGGAATCATCGTAACTTCAGCACTTGAAAAAGAAATTCCTTCTTTTTCAAGATTCTTTAAAACGGTATCAAAGTCGCCAGGGTCAGTAAGAACCTCGTAGCAATCGTCTTCCTCGTTGAAATCCTCTGCGCCGGCATCTAAAACGGTCATCATAAGGGTGTCCGCATCCATCGTGCAGTCTTCCTTGTCTATAAATATCTGACCTTTCTTATCAAACATAAAGGATACGCAGCCCTGGGTTCCGATGCTTCCCTGCCCCTTTGTAAATGCGCTTCTTACATTGGCTGCGGTACGGTTTTTATTGTCGGTAAGGCAGTCGACGATGATTGCAATTCCATTGGGACCATAACCTTCATAAGTGCAATATTCGTAATTTACGCCACTTCCTTCACCTGCAGCCTTCTTGATGCCTCTTTCGATGGTATCGTTGGGCACGTTGTTTGCCTTAGCCTTGGCAATAACGGTTGCAAGCTTGAAATTATTGTTCGGATCCGGTCCGCCTTCTTTAACCGCAACTGCAATTTCACGTCCGATAATTGTAAAAATCTTACCTTTGGCGGCGTCGTTCTTTTCCTTTTTATGCTTGATATTTGCGAATTTTGAATGTCCTGACATTTAGTTTCCTTCTTTCGTTTGTTTATCTATTTTTTTGACAGAAACCTTTGATATGTTTCTGTTTTCAACCTTAATAATGGAAAAAGAAAAATCTCCCAAGGTAACAGAAAATTTTTCACCCTTCTTTGGAAGCCTGTCAAGCTTTGAAATCATGAACCCATTGAGAGTTTCAAAGTCTTCGGTTTCAAATTTAACGGGAATTACTTTTTCAATATCGGAAAGAGGTGTAAAGCCATCTATTATATAAAAATCCTTACCGGTCTTCCTGATATGCTTTTCCTCTTCATCATACTCGTCAAGAATATTTCCTACGATTTCCTCTAAGATATCTTCCATCGAGACAAGGCCTACCGTCTGACCATATTCATCAATGACTATTGCCATCTGTGTCTTCTTTGACTGCATGGTCTTAAAGAGATCGTCGATATTCATGGTCTCAGGAATGAACATGGCCTTCCTGATAAGTCCCTTAATATCACAAATCGGAGCCTCTAAGCTTTCATCCTTTGCATGAAAGCGCATGGCATCCTTTAAGTAAAGAATACCGACAATATTGTCAAGATTTTCATCATAAACGGGATATCTTGAGTTCCTGTTTGAAAGCATGAAATGAAGAGCTTCATGAAAAAGCATCTTCTTGTCTACTGCCAATATATTTGAACGATTTATCATAATCTCCCCGGCTTCTTTGTCGCCAAATTCAAATATATTGTTTATCATGGTCGCCTCGTCGGTTTCCAAAACGCCCTGTTCATGGCCTTCATTTACCATAGAGATGATTTCGTTTTCATCCTGAACGGAAGGCGAAATTTTCTTTGTACATCTGATTACAATGTCAACAATTAACAAGACAATCAGAATGGTCGTTAAAATTATATACCACATCAAATTCACCTTTAAATGCACAAAATAGAATATAACATCACAAAAAGTAATCGTCAATGATTCTGCTTTATATCCTGACCGCTTGCCTTATTTCTGTCGATATTGTAATTCATATCAAAAATATCTATAACATCTGTGCCGAAGATATTTTTCATATAGGTATACATGGCCTGATTTTTTGAAACTTTAGTTTCTTTTTCGGCAAGGTTCTTTTTCAGTTCAATACGCATGCCGGTAATCCATTGCTCAATGTTCAATATTTCTTCGTAGTTTATCCTAAGCTCATCATAGCATACAGCCATCGTTTCAAGCATCAAGTCGAAATTCTTTTCATCAAGAAGCTTACTTGTTTCGTAATAATCTTCCGATGCCTCCTTAAGCTTGTCGTTTACCTGCTCTATGATACTTTTTTTCTCATCTAAAAGTTTTTCCACTTTGGAACTGTTTTTCGAAATATCATCCATATAGCTGACAATTTCGTCCATGGTCTTTCTTTTTAATGCGGTCAGATCGTTTTTTCTTTTTGTAAGCCGGGCCTGATTCTTTAAAAGTTCATTGACTTCAGACTCCAATAACTTTATTTCGGGTGTCGGGTTTGTCTGAGTAAACAATCTGTGCCAGTTGTTGTCCAGGGTAAGAATGGGGATTTTCTTTCCCTGAAGAGCCCTGGTAAAATCTTCGTCTGATTTAGCCATATGCCTCCGATTAAATGCTATCCGATTCCATACGGGAAATTTTATATGTAAGCTTCATAAGCGAATCCGAAAGATGTACGTTTTCAACTACGATTCCCTTCGGAACGTTTAGATCAACGTGGGCAAAGTTCCAAAACGCCTTTACCCCGCAGTTTACAAGCTGTTCGGCTACCTTTACCGCACTTGTCTTGGGAATGGTCAGCACCGCTATATCGATGGCGTTTTCCTTGACAAAGGCTTCAAGACAATCCATGGGCTGTACATACATATCACGGATTTTCTTGTCATAAAGTTCGGGATTGTTGTCAAAGATACCTGTAAAATGAAAACCTCTTCTTTCAAAGTTCATATAGTTGGCAAGTGCCTGACCTAAGTTCCCAGCACCGATAATTACCAAATGGTGAGCTCTGTTGATACCTAAAATCTTTGCTATTTCATCATACAGATAATTAACCTTATATCCATAGCCCTGCTGTCCGAAGCCGCCGAAGTTGTTAAAATCCTGTCTGATTTGCGAAGCGGTCACATGCATCAGCTCCGAGAGCTCCTGTGATGAGATTCGCTCAACATTGGAGTCCTTCAATTCTCCGAGGTAACGTAAGTATCTCGGGAGCCTCCCGATAACGGCTTGTGAAATATTTTTATCATCCATATCTATTTTAATCCCCTATATTTATTACGTAATTACTACAATTAATTTTAACTGATTGTTAAATAGCTGTCAATCTAATAAAAAACCCCTCTGAATCAATCAGAGGGGGGGAATAAATCGAATATTAGAGGTTTTCTTTTATTGCTTTAAAGAAATCCATTGTATTAACTGTTTTTGTATCGGGTAAAGTTGAAATACGACTTAAATCGGCTGTCATAATTCCGCTTTCAACGGTCTTTATAACGGCTTCTTCAAGCCTTTTACCAAAATCGGTAAGCTCCTTATTGTTATCAAGCTCGCCTCTCTTCTTTAGAGCTCCGCTCCATGCAAAGATTGTTGCTATGGGATTTGACTTTGGCTCTTCTCCTTCAAGGTAACGATAATAATGCTTCTGAATGGTTCCGTGAGCAGCTTCGTATTCGAATACTCCCTTAGGAGATACAAGTACGCTTGTCATCATGGATAAAGAACCGAAAGCGGACGAAACCATGTCGCTCATTACATCTCCGTCGTAGTTCTTACATGCCCAAATGAAGCCGCCTTCTTCCTTTACGACTCTGGCAACGGCATCATCGATAAGGGTATAGAAATATTTGATTCCCGCTTCGGCAAATTTTTCTTTGTACTCGGATTCATAAATATCCTGAAAAATATCCTTAAAGGTATGGTCATATTTCTTGGAAATGGTATCCTTTGTGGCAAACCACAAATCCTGCTTTGTCTCAAGCGCATAATTAAAGCAAGCATAAGCAAAGCTTGTAATCGATGCGATTGTATTGTGAATACCCTGGATGATTCCGGGTCCCTTAAATTCATGAATAAGCTCTTTTGTAACCGTTCCGTCCTCGGCGGTAAATACAAGCTCTGCTTTTCCGGGACCGGGAACTTTAATCTCTGCATTCTTGTAAACATCACCGTAAGCATGACGGGCGAGCGTAATAGGCTTCTTCCAATTCGTAACACAGGGATTGATACCGTTTACTATAATAGGAGCTCTGAATACTGTTCCATCAAGCATTGCTCTGATGGTTCCGTTAGGACTCTTCCACATTTCTTTAAGTTTATATTCACAAACTCTTGCCTGATTGGGAGTAATGGTAGCACATTTAACGGCAACCCCATACTTTAAGGTAGCATTTGAGGCGTCCTTTGTAACCTGGTCGGAAGTTAAATCTCTGTTTTTTAGTCCCAAATCATAATACTCAGTCTTTAAATCGACATATGGAAGGATAAGCTCATCCTTTATCATCTTCCAGAGAATTCTGGTCATTTCATCTCCGTCCATCTCAACTATCGGAACGGTCATTTTAATCTTATCACTCATTTGAGTAGGCCTCCTTTAAGCCGTTTTTTAACATATTTTCGTATGCATTGTGAATATGAAGAGTGGCAAGTCTGTCAGCTTCTTCGGGATTTTTGTTTTTTATCGCTTCCATTATCCTCTGATGCTCTTCGTTTGATGCAATACCTCTTTCTGTTGTAGATAAGGTCTTCTTTCTGACTCTTTGAACATATTGATGAAAATCCTTCAAAAGATGTTCAAGTCTTTTTGAATCGCATGATTCATAGAGGATTTCGTGAAATCTTGAATCAAGCTCAGCCATCTGTTCAAAATGTCCGCGCTCGGCATGGAACTTTGCAAGGTAGATGTTCTCTTCCATTTCCTCAAGCTGCTCGTCTGTAATGTGCTCGCAGGACCACGAAGCGCATAACCCTTCAAGCTTTGAGCGAATCATGTAAATATCCTTTACATCCTTCATGGTAACGCCCGTTACATAGGCTCCCTTATTCGGAACAATCGAAATCAGTCCCTCGAGTTCCAACTGTCTGAAGGCTTCACGTACCGGGGTTCTCGAAACACCCAGTTCCTCACCTATTGCTATTTCTTTAAGTTCATCATTTTCTTTGAATTTACCGGAAAGAATATCCTCACGGATTTTGTTAAAAACTCTTCCCCTGAGAGAGTATTTATCGGTAACTTCTTCTTTTAGGTTGTAGTTTCCCATAAATTCTCCATATTTAATTTCTTGGTGCAATCCTTTAATTCTTTAAAAAGCTCATCATCGGTCATGACGGTCACACGACCCTGCGCATACTGTTCGTCTACCCATTCCTTCATCATGCGGACAAGTTCAGAATTCTTGTCTACATGCTTATCTGCAGGCAGTTTAAGCTTTGTATTGATCCAATGAGCAATTCCCGCAAGTCCGCTTGTATTTGAAACCGCGCAAATAACGGGACGATTTAAGAATTTATCCGTATCGAAAATATTGTAAATTTCTTCATTTTTAAGCAGCCCGTCTGCATGAACGCCGGCTCTGGTGACATTAAAATTCTTACCTACGAAAGGAGTCTGGTCGGGAATGTGGTAGCCGATTTCTTTTTCATAATATTCGGCAAGCTCCGTTATTACTCTCGTATCCATTCCGTTTAAATCACCCTTGAGCTGAGCATATTCAAATACCATTGCTTCAAGAGGGGTGTTCCCGGTTCTTTCACCGATTCCGAAAAGTGAGGTATTGACACTTGAACATCCGTACAGCCATGCTGTCGTCGAGTTTGCGACCGCCTTGTAAAAATCATTGTGACCGTGCCACTCGATTAGCTCGTGTGGAACACCTGCATGGGTATGAATGGCGTAAATAATTCCCTGAACGCTTCTCGGAATAACGGCTCCGGGGAAGTTTACACCATAGCCCATCGTATCGCAGGCCCTTATCTTAATCGGAATCTTGTATTCATCCATCAGCTTCATGAGCTCTACGCAGAAAGGAACTACATAACCGTATATATCGGCCCTTGTAATATCTTCGAGGTGACATCTTACCGCAATACCCTCTTCAAGACAGTCTCTTACAACCGACAGATAATGACCCATTGCCTGCTTTCTCGTCATCTTAAGCTTTAAGAAGATGTGGTAATCCGAGCAGCTGACCAAAATTCCCGTTTCCTTCATGCCAATCTGTTTGACAAGCTTGAAGTCCTCTTTCGAGGCTCTGATCCAGCTTGTTACTTCAGGGAATTCATAGCCTCTTTCCATACATTTATATACAGCATCACGGTCTTTCTTGGAATAAAGAAAGAACTCACTTTGTCTGATCATTCCGTTCGGACCGCCTAATTTATGCAGATAATCGTAAATAGTAACTATCTGGTCTGTCGTATACGGAGCACGCGACTGCTGACCGTCACGGAAGGTTGTATCCGTAATCCAAATATTCTTTGGCATATCATGCGGGACGATTCTGTCATTAAAAGGAATCTTCGGTATTTCGGAATAAGGAAACATATTTCTGAAAACATTGGGTTTTTCAACATCATTTAAGATGTACATATGCTCTTCTATCTGAAGAAGATTGTTCCTTTCATTCATCGTTACCGGACGATTGGTAAATAAATCCGCATCCTCATACAAATTTTTATCCTCTATAGCCATATGTCCTCCTAAATTTACATAGGATACGCCGGAATATGGAAATCCGGCGTTATTCTGTCTTTCTGTACAATTGTATACAATTATGCAATCTCTGTCAAGCTATGCTAAATCTTCTTTTTTGCTTTTTAAAATGAGCAAAATCAGGCCGAAAGAAAGAAGCCCTACAGAAAGAAACCACTTCGGATGAATGTAATCACCTGTATCCGGAGATTCATCAAGTTCGTATAAAGAAATCTCGGTTGAATTAAAGGAATAAAGCCCAAAGTTTCCGGTATGTGTGATGTCAAACGAAACCTTTAGTTTACCATCGTCATTTAAAACGGAAAAAGCAAGATCTTCTAATTGTCCGTCTTCGTCCGTACAAATCACATGTAAGTTTGAGGAAGGAATATTATCTGGCAAATCCATCGTGATATTCAAGGTTTGCTTTCCGAATTTGGTAAGGGGAATTTCATTATCCTCTTCTCTCAGTGAAATTTTAAAGGTAAAAAGGTTTCCGGGAAGGGTGTCCCCATAAATACGCTTATAAGCACTTTCAATATCATCGTTTACAAAATCATCCTTTGTGATGTTTAGCACGTATTTTTCATTGGATCCCGGTAAGCTTACTGTAGATAAAGAAGCTTCATCATCATAGTAAGCGCCTTCTTTAGCCATATTTAATACGGAATTTAGCTCATCCGTATCAAAATTATAGCCTTTCCCGTATATATATACAGTTTCATCGGCTGTAAATTCATTTGACTCTTCTGAAGTTAACGTACAGTCTATTATTTTTAAGGTACCGTTAAAATATTCATTATTTTCGGATGAAATTACACAAATAAGCCCGCTGAAGCCGGATACGTTCCTATCAAGCACTGTTCTTAAACGATCAATGTTTTCACTATCCACAATTGCGACCTTTATGCCATTAAAGGCATCCTTACGAAAAGTAGAGTTAGTAAGCCTCGTGGAAGTTTTTTCATAGGTAAGCTCAGGAAGGCTTGAGCCCTGAAAGACAACGGTTCGATAGGCATTTAAAAGAGAGGAAGCAGATAAATCAAAGGCTTCCAAACCTATTTCTTTGACATTCTCCGGAACTCTTACCGTATTAATGGGACAGGAATAAAAAGCTCTGTCCTTAATCGACTCTAAATTCATACCGCCTGAAACGGTATTTAAATTAATACATCCGTAAAAAGCCTCTTCTCCCACTTCGGTAACTGAATCAGGAATGTAAGCTTCGGTGATTTCGGTATGATTTTTAAAAACCTCCGGTCCGATTTTTTTAACCGTTTCAGGAATGTTAACCTTAGTAGAATAACCCTTATAGGCGACCAAAATGCCGTCTCCCAAAATTAGAAAATCAGAATTTCCGTTATTTAGCCAATTATTTAAAAATGCTGTATTTGAAAAAGCCGAAGGCTCAATTTCAGTAACCGAATCTGGAATCAAAATTTCCGATAAATCTTCGCAGTGGTAAAACGCTCCATAGCCTATATGAGTTACTCCCTCGGGAATTAAGATACTTTGTAAGCCTGACCTTGCAAAGGCAAAATCACCGATAGAGGTAATGCCCTCTTCTATTTCGTACTCAGCTAAATCAGCGTCTGCATAAAATGCTTTTCCAGAAATCTTATCATCTAATACGGTAAATTTCGGAAGAGAAAGTCCCTTACCGTTAGTCTCCGTAAGAAGTGCATCATCAATCAGTGTTACCGCCGGATTGTTTCCATCAGTTAAAGAATTTGATTCATTTACATCAAAATCCGTGCTGTCGATAAAGAACACCGCCTGTCTTCCGACAATTACCGTTTCGCCGATAAGTCCTTCTATGGGTTTACTTACGCTTGAATTATTCTCGGAAACACTTGCTTTTTCCTGTGAATTATCTTCCGTATCAACTATGTTTACCGGAGTCTTATCAAAGGACAAAAACCAATCATAGGCATAGGAATCCTCAGGCGATATTATATTTAGCTTCGAGCAGCCGTCAAAGGCTGTTTTATGGATAAAGCTGACCGACACAGGGATTTCCACGTCTTCTAAATTGACGCAATACTGAAAGGCTTTTACATCAATCGAATTTACGGAATAAGGAATTTTAAGGGTATTAAGTCCGTTGCAATAGGAAAAAGAATAGGCCGGTATCTCGGAAAGATTATTTGAGAAGGTAATGTCTGTGATATTTTTGCAGCCGTAAAATGCGTATGGCTTGATGTCGGTTACAGTATCCGGCATATTATAGGAAGTCATCGTCACATAGTTGTTTGAGGATGCATCCTTACATATCTTGGCATTTTCCAGAACCTGATATATTACCTTAAATTCATCATCATAAAGAACGCCGTTTGAAAAAGTAAAATAGTCATTCCCGGTTATAGATGAAAGTGCAGAACAACCGACAAAGACACCTGTTCCGAGATCCTTTGTATTTGCGCCTAATGAAAAGCTTTTTAGAGCTGAACAGTTTGTAAAAGCTGCTGTTCCGATGTTTGTGACACTATCGGGAACTGACACCTCCGATAGAGAAGAACAGTTTGAAAACGCGGCGTAATTAATCTGTTCCAATGAAGACGGAAGCTTAAGTTTTTTTACATATGAATTGTCAGCAAAGGCTTCTTCCGCAATAATTTCTATACCATCAGGAACAGACACGGTTTCCGCCGTGCCTGTATATTTCAAAAGTGTATTTCCCGATATTTCAAAATCGGTTTTCACTGCTTCATCAGCAATTGCTTTAGTTTCGGTAGGAATAGCCGCTACGACCAAGGAAGCAATTATCAATGCCGCACCCAAGAATCTTCTTACGGTTTTTTTAGTCATATCCTATCCCTTATGCGTATGAATTAATATTTACCTTTCTCTTATCCCTCATAAAAAACAATGCAATACTGAGTGCTGCGAGTCCTCCGGACAAGAACCATTTTGGTGCGATTCCATCACCTGTCTTGGGACTTCCGTCAATAGTTGCGGTTGAAGAAAGATTTCCGGTATCCACATAAATGGTATACGGTGAAAAGTGCGTTGCGGTAAAGGTGATGCAGGGTACTCCGTCAATTGTCGTAAACTTGGCATCAAGCTTGTCAAGCTTTTCATTGACAACCCCCGCCGCCTTGTTGTTTCCGGCATACTGGGTCATCACATCCGGAATCGGCATTGTAATCGTTACGCTGAGTCCTGAATAATTCGTAATCTTGTTTGTACCGGTAGCATCGTAAAGAGTAATATCCATTGCCGTATAACGAATGTTATCAAGGCTTCCATACTCGTTTGTAAGTGCTGTTTCAACCGCTGCAGTGGCATTTGCCGTCTCTGCAATTCTTATTACATAATTGTCATTTGACCCCGTTACTGAAGCGGAAGCAAGGCTTGTATTTGAAATCCCTGACTTTGAAATAACAATTGTATTTGTGTTTGTATTCTTCTTGCTGCCCGAAGAAGAACTGTTGTTGTTTCCCGATGTACTCGTATTTGAGGAGCTTCCTGAAGAATTTGAAGAAACATCCTTAAAGGTTGCACTCACGCTTGCGGAATGAGCAGGCATCGTAAGTGTTGTTGCCGCAACATTAACACTTGCAATTCCAAGGTCTGTTTCCGTGGGTACCCATTTATCAAATACCTTACCCGTAGGAGGATTGGTACATGTAATGATAACTGTTGCTCCGGCCGCATATGAACCTGAACCGTTTCCATTTGTAACCGTAAGTGTATAGAGAGTAGAACTGCTCGAACTCGTCGAAGTTGACGTTGAAGTTGAAGTGGACGTCGACGTTGAAGTTGAAGTTGAGTTCGAACCCGATGTTGATGAGTTTGAACTGTCAACGTTATACGTAGCAACTATAACACTGTCTTCTGTAATATTTGTAAGAGCCTTATTCCAGCCTGCAAAGGTATAACCTTCCCTTACGGGATCTGAAGGGATATCTTCAAGTGCTATACTTGTTCCCTTTGTCACATATAAAAGTCTTGACAGCTCCGTTCCGTCATAATCATAAAACTGAACCTTAACTGTATCATCCAGCACTTCAGAAACATCAGCATCAAGAGCCTCTGCAGCCTTTCTGACAGCGGAATCCTCATAAGATATTACTCTCTTTGAAGTAACATATTCATATTCATCTGTATCGGTAGGCGTACCGAAAGCAGTGGAAGGAAGATATACTTCCTCACCGTAGATCACAAGTTCAATGCCCTCCATACAGCCTGCAAATGCATTCTTTCCAATCGAAGTAATATTTTCAGGCAAAACAACCTGATTTAAACTCTTGCAATTCATAAAGCATTCATCAGGAATCTCCGTAAGCATATCCATACCGGTTAAATCAATAGCAGATATTCCGGTACAGTTTTTGAATGCTCCCGGAGTAATGGATGAAACATTTGAAAGATAAGGATCTTCATCACTTATCTTAACCTTCTTGCTACCAACAGATGTGCCTCTTGATGAGAGACATTCAAGAATATTGTATGTGCCGTCCTCATTTACGGAATAAATGATACCGTTATAGCAAACCACATCAGGTGATGAGCTTCCAACACTTGTCATCTTGGTGCAGCCCGCAAAGGGAGCATTGCCCAAATCTTCCATTGCTGAACCGAGCACAACGCTTGAAAGCTGTTCGCAGCTGTAAAATGCATTATCGGGAAGGTATTTTACGCTGTTCATCGTTACCGAAGTAATGCGGTCATTGCCTTGATTTTCCTCTTCTCTTGAGTCTCCCGATTCATATTCTCGTTTCTCGGTATCCAAACTTCCAACTTTTGATCCATAGTACCCGTTAAACAAACCATAAAGCTTGTAGGTTGCATAATCATCACTGCCCAAGCAATATGCTGCAACACTTTGATTATTTGTGGCAGTCTCAGAATATCCATCTGCAACAACTGATGAATTGTTCATAAAGCCTTCTGCATCAATGGATTTTACACCGGCAGGAATATTAATGTTCAAAGCAGCATTAACTAAAGCCTCCTCGGCTGTTGTCAGATAGTATGAATATAAGACATCGTTTGTAAGAGAATCGCAAACCTCCGTAACTCCGCTTAAAATAGTTTCGTATTTCTTAGTCAAAGAAGTATCTATACTGTAAGTTCCGTTTGTTCCGATTGAAGTGTCAGAATCCGTTACATTAAATGTAGCTCCCTCGGTGCCTGACAATTTATTTAACTGCTCATAATGAGGATAATCCACAAGGGTCGGATATCCGTTTCTGTTATCAACTATTACCGTAAGATAATAAGGAGCTCCGGTCTTATAGCAAACTCTTAAGCCTGTACTTGAGTCCACAAAGTTTGAGGTATCTGTTGCCCAGACGAAAGGACCGTAGTTTTCATCGATGTCCCCTTCAAATGTAAGCTGCGAAGACCCCGTACTGAAAGCATTGGTTCCAATATTTGATACAGGGAAGGATTCATATCCGTCCTTGGGTGTTTCAAAGTTCACATAAGTAAGTAAAGTGCATCCTTCAAATGCCGAAGCCCCGATCTTTGTAACAGAATTACCAATGCTGACATATTCAAGATTCGTATAACCTTTAAATGCACCATCCGAAATTTCCGAAATGGTATCATCCTCGATTATCAGTTTCTTCATGTACTTTTTAAGCTCGGAATTGTCAAAACAGGTTGATGATACAGCCTTAACCTCGGTATTTCCAACTTTTTGAGGAATGGTCATCGTAATATCGGAATAACTCGACGCAGGTATAAATGAAACAGATGTTAATGTTCCGTCATTGTCCACAACAAGAATATACTGTCCGTCACTTACTTCATACTGCTCTTCACCGTTTGAATCAACATATACATACGGAACCTGGTTTCCCGCTCCGCTAATCTTGCCCCAGGTACTCTTTCTCGGATAGGCTGTTGACAAAGCAGCATTTAAAGCAGGTCCCTTTACATAAAAATCCGAATAAGTAATTGTTGAAAAAATATCATCACAATTTTCAAAATCTATATATCCGCTCGAACCTGCCTTATCATCTGCAAAGTTAACAGCATGAAGATTGTAACAGTTCCAAAACATATGCTCTGGAAGTGTTACGGTCGGAGTTAAAGTCCTACCTAAATTTGAAGGCATATTAACATATTGAAGGTTTCCTCTGCCTGCAAGTAGGAAATCACCTATCTCGGTTAAATTGCTGGGAAGTGAAATCTCGGTAAGTGAACCGGTGGCACCCCTGGTGCAGGCGAGGCAGGCATCACCGAGAGCAGTTATTTTATCTGAAAAAGAAATATTGTTTAAGGCAACGTCGTTAAAGAAAGCGAAGCCACCGATTTTGGCATCGGCCTGTCCGACTTCACTTAAATTTACCTCCGTAAGGCTTGTGCATTCGGCAAAAGCGCCCGGTCCGATTTCTTTAACAGAATACGGGAAGGATACATTGGCAAGCGAGCTGCAGCCGTAAAAAGCCTCGGTTCCGATGGCCGAAGTACCTGCGCCAAGGAAAATAGTTGCAAGCTGTGAACAGTTTTTAAAGGCACGGTTGCCGATTTCACTTACATTACTAAAGGTTATTGACTTTACATATGAGTCAATAAAAGCTTCATCTCCTATAAATGCAATATCTCCTGCCAAGGTCATCGAATCAACGTTCAAAACTTCCTTAAAAGCCTGATCACCGATAGCGATTACACTTGTTTTTTCTTTGACATAGAAACCAAGTGAATCATTTTTAGACTCAGTCGATGAACCGGTTCCGCCTGTCTCATAATCTAAGTTGGGTGTACCCTTTGCCAGATATACCGTAGGTGTTGTCGTTCCAGAAGAAACCTGAGTATAGTCGTAAGCCGACACAAGAGTGTAATTTCCTCTCAGCTGATATGTGGAATCGTTGTAATCCTTATTAATGTCGCAGAAAAATTTCCTGAATAATGCATTATTGTTTGCATTATCCATATCGGAAACCCAGACTTTTGCCTTAAAGATACCGGGATCGGTTGACTGATCATTAGGAGCTGCAACCGTCATATCCCCGGCATCCTGCCACGCTTTATATGCCTGGTAATTATCGTACTTTACCTTCCATGTATTGTAATCTGATATGGTATTTGAATACTGGGTAGGGAAATAATTTTTAAAATACCATTCGTCGGAATAATCAACTATTGTATTTGCAGGTTGGTGTTCAGGATATGAAATTTCAAAGTATGCTGGATAATTTACACCATTATAAGATACAGTTTCAATTCCGGAGGATTTCGCATCTACAAAGGCCTGATAAAAGGAATTGTATTCTGCTTCCGAAATCGTTAAATATGATGTAGCCAAATATTTATTGATTTCAAGAAGGCTTGTCTGATAGCTTGAATTATAGTTGCAAATAACCCCATAGTCATTACCGTTGTATTTGGCAGAATAAAGCTCAAACTGCCAACCGTATTCATAATTTCCCTGAGTTTCACGTACATAATAGGTCTTATAAATAGTAGGGTTGGTACCATCCGTATATGCATCAAGATTAATTTTTGAAGACGAAGAAAGTGTTATATCGTCAGTACCATCTGAAGCAACCCCATAATTGTAATTTAAGGCAGTAACCTCATCAGCCGGTATAGTCGAGTAACCTTCGGAAACCTGTGCTGGCACCAAAGCCACGATAATGGCACTGACCATACATACTCCGGAAAGAGTTCTTCTGATTGCTTTCTTCACTTTGTAAGGTATTTTCTTTTTCGATTTGGACACTCCCATACCGTTATCTCCTTAAAATCAGTCAATCCTCTTGGCTACGACTACAAATCTTCCGTTCTGTTCCTGATAGTCACAGGTCGACAAGGTCAAAAGCTTATCTCCATAAGAGGCCGTTACCCCCGTATCAATCAAGCTAAGCTTATCCATTTCTTCCATGTTTGAATCAAACTCTTCTTCGGAAGACGCATCAATAAACTGATAATATTTAAAAACTATTTCGTCGGAATTGTATATCTTGGACCTGAAGGCATACATGACCTCATAAGTCCCTTTTTCGTAAATGGTATCAAATTCTATTGTCTTGTGTTTTTGATACCAATCATAATTTGCATAGCTTGAAAGACATGAAAACATCTTTCCGTTCTTCATGTGATGTCCGTATAGAATCCAGTTATCATTTCCAAGTATCACATCACAGGAAGCATCCATGAAAATACAACCGTTTGCATCACTTTCCTGATTGAAATCGTGCTTTAGGTAATATTCATTGTCCTCTGTCTGCATCACAGGATAATCAATTACTGTATCGGCAATTTTAATCCATCCAATTAGGCTTTTGTTCTTGTTGTATAAAGCAACATATTCATCGAGAATATCCGGAATTACGATCTCTTCGCTGTAATCCTTTTTAACGGAAGCGGTTACATTTTTAAGAATATCCGCATATTTGTCATCCTTAAGCTCGGCATATTCTTCACTTGTCTTTTGAACCTTCCTTGCATCGGAATAATATTTCACAAAATAACCGATAGAAAAAAATCCGATTGTAAAAAGAACACCGATATAAACGTTTCTTTTACGGTTCATCCTTTTTACTTCTTTTAAGACAGCCTTCTTTGTCTTTTCATCCATAGGCTTATCAAAGTCTTTGGATTTTTTTTCTTTCTTATTTTTATCCAAAGGCTTTGTCTTTAAAGTTTCCTCTGTAGGATTATTCTTTAAATCCTCGAAAAGCTCAAATATATGATCGTCAAATTTATTGCCTACGACCGTTTTGAAGTTACATTGCTTTACTTCTTCATAGGCTTTCTTTATGCCGGCAGCAGTATTTAAATCACATTTTTTCTTAATTAAATCAACCAAAGCCTTGTCTTGCAGGGCAAGCTCATATTCCTTGGAATCGTTAAAGCTTTCGCCATCAACAATAAACATCTGTATTCATCCGTAAATATACACTCTTTTTTATTTTACTATATATAGCCTATTTTACAAGTAGAAAAACAACATATTGATTGATTTTTAGGCAAAAAAATTCCAAAGTCAAATGGCTTTGGAATTTAAAATATCCTTATAGAGAGTTGATTGCCTTGATGATTTTCTCGTATTCACTCTTTAAACGTTTTAAATTCGACTCATTAAAGTCAAGTCTCCCGTCTCTGAAAACCTCGGTAATAATAGCGACTTCCATTACCAGATCTTCAAACCCGAGATTTGCGGATACTCCCTTAAGCGCATGAGCTCCTTCAAAAGCCTTCGACGCATCCTGCTTTTTAATACCTTCACACATTATCTTAAAATTGTCATCTTCAAGAAATTTATAGAGACATTTTAAATATAATGCATCATTATCTACGAAGCGTTCCATAACATCGTCGTAATCAACACCAATATCTTCTAAAATTTTGATTTGTTCGTCCGTCATTGTTCGTCCTCCACGAAACAATAATAGTAATTCGCAATTTACGAAGAATTAAAATCTCAAAACGCTAAATGAAAGTGGTTTTAGTACTATATTATTTAAACTGTTAAGGCTTGAAACGGTTACCGAAACATTTGAAGGATTTTCGCAGGAATTATAATCCTCTTTATGCATCCCTGAAAGAGTTTGCATTGTAATCTTGCCTCCATGGTAAGTCTTGGCTTCGATATCTATAAGCATTTCTTTTTCATTTGAATTTACGATTTTAACTATTGTTTCATTAGTATCTGAATCAAAAGAAACATTAAAATATATACCGTCTTTTATGAAATCCTTTGTGTCTGATGAGATTAGGTTAAAGTCACCCATGTTGTTTGAATAAAGCTTTTGAACATAGTAGCTCGGCGTTCCGTAGACGATTTCATCATTAAACCAAATCATATCCGGCGACCATTGAGCATAGCCAACTCTTGCAAACAACGGTGCATAAGAAGCAAGTCTTACTACATCCGCATTCCTTTCTACACCGGTTAAGAATGCCGCTTCCGAAAGTGCTCCCCAAAGGTTGTTTGAATCAGGTCTGTTAAAGCCGTCAAAAGGATGAGCGGCATACTCTCCTGCAAATACCTTAATATCCCTGTTGTAACCGTCATAAAAAGAATTATTTTCAAACAGATACTCAGGAGCCACATAATAATGTTCATCAAGAGCATATGCAAAGTTGGGCTTTGAGTTGTTCTTTCTATAGAACTCCCATGCCATGGTATATTTTTCAGATGTAATATCCGGGCCCGCTGAACCGATAAGCTTAATCTTTGGATATTTTTCATGAATAATCTTTTCAAAATCAAGGTATCTTTCAAAGAAATCTATATCCCTTGTCTGCCACTGTTCGTTTCCTATGCCTAAAAGTTCTAGATTAAAGGGTTCCTTATGCCCCATCTGTTGTCTTTTAGCGCCCCATTTGGTGTCAATAGAGCCATTTGCAAATTCGATCAGGTCAAGTGCATCCTGTAAAAATTCTTTGTATTCCTCACTGTCTCTTTTAACAAATTCAAGAGACTGATACTGACAGGCAAGGCCTACGTTTAATACAGGAAGCGGCTTTGCCCCTATTGATTCGCAAAGCAGAAAATACTCATAAAATCCAAGTCCGTATGTCTGATTGTAATACGCATAATCACTTGTAAAGTTGTTTTCCTTGCTGTTACAGTGAACTGCCCATCTGTTCCAATTTGTTTTTCTGTCCCATGTAGGGTTTAGTGTATTTTTGAAATCATATCTGTTTTGGAGAGTGTTGCCCTCTACAATGCAGCCCCCGGGAAAACGAATAAAGCCGGGTTTAAGTTCCTTTAAAAGCGTATAGATATCCTTTCTGAAAATACCCATAACCGCATCTTCCGGAATCATAGAAACATATGCAAGCTCCAAAATTCCGGGGGTATCCATAGAAATTTGGAAGCTTCCCTTTCGCACCGATTTCTCTGCTTTAATAGAAGCAGAATACAGCTTCCAGAAATTATACTTTTCATCAATAAAAGCATCATAAGGAATTGTTGTTTCGCCTGCAATTTCATCTCCGTCTTTGAGGATAACCTTTATATTGCCTGTACTATTCACGGGGCGCGCCCAAATTACCAGATTACAGCTTTCACCTTTCTTTACGGTTATACCTTCATATGCTTTGTTTGAAATACCAAAGCCGGGCCTATATGCCTGTAAGCGTGCATAAAAAGGGTTTGAAACAGAAAGCGAACTTCCCGATACAATATCGAAAGAACCGTCATTATTTAATTTACTCCAGGCGTAATTTCCTGCCGGGGTCACATAATAATCTGCCCGGTCACCGGCTGCCTTCACAAAGTTAAAGTTCCTGTTTTCAAGCATCTCCGCGTAAAGTCCGCCGTCAGCGGCATAGTTAATATCCTCAAAAAACAGACCCATCATGCCTTTATTTATTGAATTTCTTTTTTGATTTGAAATATTAATATTCATAAGAACCCTCCGATATATTCTTTCAATATTGAAAAAGATTCGCTTGAGCGCTTCGTATGCTGTTATTACAGCAATTTGAATCATTCCTATGCCGAACGGATACAACGCGGCTTTTGCCAGGCATCTGTCGAAATACTGCAGTTGTTTAAATTCAAGCAAGAAACTGTCCATAATCAGGATGTAGCTTTATAATCGCTAACATGGAGCAGGAAATAAGAATGTTTACACAAAATACTTGACACAATCCTACACATCTTAGGTATCAGAACTTTTTTGATATATTTCCTATACAGTTAAAACAACTGCTCTCAGTTTAACTGAAAGCAGTTGTTTAATAAAGTCATTTTTTTATGAATAATTGCATATTTCAACCATTCATTATCGAAAATTCTTAGGCATCAATATTGCTCTCGGCAACCTTACTTGCACGTTCCTTAATCTGGGCTTCCTGAATGTCCGAAGGAGCCTGCTCATAACGGTCAAACTCATAGGAATATTCTCCTCTGCCACCCGTCATGGAACGAAGGTCTGTGCAATAACCGTGCAAGCTCATCTGAGGAATGCTGGCTTCAATAATCTGCCTTCCGCCAGGTGCGGGATTCATGCCTAGCACTCTTCCACGACGCTTGTTTAAATCACCCATTATGTCTCCGGTATAGCTGTCCGGAACATTAACCTTAATATTTACGATAGGCTCTAAAAGAACCGGTCCTGCTTCCATAAAGCCCTTCTTGAAGGCTTGAATGGTTGCAACCTTGAATGCCATTTCGGATGAATCTACAGGGTGATATGAACCGTCATAAAGTATAGCCTTAACACCCACTACGGGATAGGCTGCAAGAGGACCTCTTAAAACAGATTCCTGAAGTCCCTTTTCAACTGCGGGGAAGTAATTCTTCGGAACAGCACCGCCAACAACCTCTTCATCAAATACATAAGGAATGGTAATATCGTCTGCAGGTTCGAAACGCATCTTTACATGTCCGTACTGTCCATGTCCGCCTGATTGCTTCTTATATTTGTATTCGACATCAGACTTCTTTTTGATAGTCTCTCTGAATGCCACCTTCGGCTTTTCAAGGGTGATTTCAACCTTATACTCATTCTTTAGGCGTGATGTTACGATATCAAGATGCATATCTCCCATACCGTAAAGAAGTGTCTGTCCGTTTGCGGAATCATTAACGTTCTTTAAAGTAAGGTCCTCATGCATCATCTTCTGCAGAGCCTGACTGATCTTGTCGACATCGCCCTTATTGACTGGCTTGTAGCGCATGCAGGTGTAAGGCTTTGAAATGTCAAACATACCGTATTTAATGATATTATTCTTTGTGGAAAGAGAATTTCCGGTTCTTGCGCCTGTAAGCTTTGCTATCGCACCGAGGTCGCCCGCATGAAGCTCAGTAACCTCAACGGCCTTGCCGCCCTGCATGGTATAAAGCTTTGAAACCTTTTCCTCTATATCCTTGTCAAGGTTATAAATAAGATCGTCTGATTTAAGAACGCCCGAGCAAACCTTTATAAGTGAATATTTTCCTATAAAGGGATCTACTATAGTCTTAAAAATAAATGCGGACTTTGCTTTCGAGAAATCATAGTTTGCTTCGAAGATGTCATTCGTCTTCATGTTGACGCCGGCAATCTTACAGTTAACAGGACTCGGAAGATATTTAACAATATCATCAAGCAAAGTATAAATACCGTAGCAAAGTATGCTTGAACCCATAGTAAGCGGAACAACCGTACCATCGATAATGTTGGTACGAAGTGCGGATCTGATCTCGGCTTCTGAGAAGGTTTCACCTGCAAAGAAACGCTCCATCATGTCCTCTGAAGTCTCGGCAACAGTTTCCATAAGTGTTTCCCTGTACTGAGCAAGATTCGGCTTTGAATATTCGGGTACGGGAATTTCAACGGCTTCTTTACCCTCCCACTTATTTCCTGTTTCGGAAATAACATTTACATATCCGATAAGCTTTTCATTTTCTCTGATAGGAAGATGGAAGGGAGCCATTCTCTTTCCGTATTTTTCCGTCATCGTCTCAAGAACATTTTTAAAGGATGCATTGTCGACATCCATGTCAGTAACAAATATAAATCTCGGAAGCTTATACTTTTCGCAAAGCTCCCAGGCCTTCTCTGTGCCCACTTCAACACCCGATTTGCCTGAAACAACAATAATGGCGGCATCCGCTGCTGCAACTGCCTCTTCTACTTCGCCCACAAAATCAAAATAGCCGGGGGTATCCAAAATATTTATCTTAACGCCATTCCATTCGATGGCAACAAGGGATGTATCAATTGAAAATTTTCTCTTCTGCTCTTCTTTTCCGAAATCACTTAAAGTATTTCCGGCATCAACAGAACCCATTCTTGAAGTAAGACCTGCCAAATATGCCATTGCCTCGCAAAGACTTGTCTTACCGCAACCTCCATGCCCCAGTAATACTACATTACGAATTTTGTCCGTAGTATAAACATTCATTGCTATGTACCTCCAAGGTATATATTTAAGATTCTAAATTGTCAGTTTTTGACAAAAATTAAAGCAAAAACACGAATCTTATGAATATATTTTACAAGACACCTTGGGATTTGACAAGAAAATTGTGTAAATTTGTACAGTAGCGCACGGTTTATTTTTTCTATATTGGAGAAAGCGAAGTAATTTCACATGTAAAAAGAGTTTCGCTTGCGAAACTCTCGCGCCGAGTGCGATTGCTAAGGCGACATATACCCTACGTGCGAGTGCGCATCATTTGCACTACGTGCCTTTTTACCGTATAGGGAATTGCAACGCAATTTCCTATACAGAAAAAAAGAATCCTTCAAGCGAAGGATTCTTTCAAAAAATACTTATTCATTTAAATCCGTAACTGTCTGGTATGTTTCGATTCTTGCAGCATCAAGCTCCGGCATACCTATGAAAATTGCTCCGTATGAAAACTCGGTTCCCTTTTTCTCAATACGAACAATTTCGACAAATGCATGGAGTACTTCTTTTGTCCAAATTGTAAGATAAGCTTCATAAACGGCTCCTATCGCAAGCACATCCTTTGCGGTAAAGCCAACCCCTGTCTTTGATACATCCGTAACGTCAATTGAAGCTTCCTCAAGCTTGGTGCCGTCCAAACGCTTTAAAATAATCTTCGACAAAAGCTCTGTGCGTTTATTTTTTCTTTTTTCTTCCATGGTAAATACCTCCGAATAATAGGCCCCATGCATTTATTTTACTTAAATAAAAAGATTCTGTAAAGGTTGAATTACGTATCAGGGTGTAAACTTAGAGTAGTCGGGCGTATAGTTCTGCACTGCATTGCCGTACTCTATTCCCAGCAAATCCGCTATGTAGGCATAATAATCAGTATCCATTATCTTTTGCGAATAATTTCTTCTTGCATTTACTTTCTTTTTACAAGCGTCAAGATATTCTTCGCTGACCTCTTCATCGGTTAAATATGTATATTCCTGGGTAGATGCATTATACATTACCTTGTCCGTGATATAGCTTCTGTTCATAAAGGCTACAAATCCTTCCGAGGTAGAAAGAATATCCCGGCCGGTATAAAGTCTCGAATCGTATTCAAACCCGAACAAATTTAAAAGTGTAGGAATTATATCCATTGAACAGCAATATTTGTCAATATAAATAGGCTCTTCAATCGCACCGCTCCAAAGAATCAGGTTGCTCTTATAAAGCTCGAAGTTTTCCTCAACCTCATGGCCCAAGAGTTCGGAGAACTCTTCATTCGTAAGACCGTAAGGCCAATGATCACCCGTAAAGCAGATAACGGTCCTGTCGGCTATACCCTTTTCTTCAAGCGCGTCTATCAGGTATTCCATTGCCTTATCAAGCTCCATCTGGCAGGCAATATATGCCTTGCAAGGCTCTGAATAAGGAAGGTCCTTAACCTCTTCATAATGCTTCTTTGAACAGTAATTGCCGGTAAAATTGTAATTAAGATGTCCGCTTACCGTCATGTAATAAACATTGAATACGTCATCATCGATATATTCCGGAGCGGTAGTCTGCATCATTTCAAGGTCCGACTCCGGCCAATGCTTTCCTATTTCGACACCGTTGCCTACGCCCTGGTAGTAATACCCCATCGTAGGATAGGAAATATCACGTCCGTAATACTCGTAATCGTTGTCATGGTATGCACGGCTCTGAATATTATAGGTACGATTAAATATATTACCTATCGAAAACGGCATAGCATTCTGTCCTACAACACGATAGTTTTTGGCGCCTCCGTTTGTAGGAACAAGACTCGTCGTAACTATAAATTCACCGTCGCTTGTAGAACCGCCCGTACGCGGATTATAGAAATTATTAAACACAAATCCTTCATTTACAAGCTTATAAAGTGTCGGAGTTAATGTTTCATTTACCGCAAGGTTACAAAAGCCTTCACAGGTAAGCAATATAAGGTTATAGCCTTTAAACATACCGGTATATTCGTTCTTGTACGTAGGTTCAAGGGAAGCCATATATTTATTTATGCTTTGAAGATCTTCATCTGTTTCGGTTTCGGATAAAGAAACAAAATCAATATCAAGAATATTCGGAGATGTATCAATCTGTTTAACAATCTCTTCTATTACTTCGACATCGTTTTCGGTTACATCATTTGCCGAAACATCTAAAGCAGCGGTTTCATCTTCAGGATTGTAAACCCAGGCGGTTAAATCCTCATCTCCGAGATTTAAATCCCTCGGAAAAAGAAGGTTCCTAATCTGAATTTCATTTGAAGTAAGCACTCCGAGCCTTTCAAAGGAATAATCCGCATTGTTTTCGTACTTCATAAGCTCCCACGCAGAGAACTCGTCTTTACCGTAGAGAGGAACAAAGAGGCAGGTAAGTCCGATAGAAATACCCAAATATACAAAAGGAACATATGCACACTTAAGAGAAACCGGCTTATATGTAAATACCTTGAAAATATTAAGAATAATAAGTGCCGCTACAGGTACAAAGACAGCCAGAAGAAGAACCCACCAGTTATCCTTTATTCCCTGAATAATCTCCCTATAATACTGAATAACCTTTGTGTTTGTCTTGTCAATAAACTCAATAGAAAAGAAAACCTTAAAAATCGCATGATAAAGAATATGTACGACGTACATAATTATCACAAAGGCGGTTTCTATGATTGAAATTATCTTGTTTACTTTCTTTTTAAAAAATGATGAAAAGAAAGAAAGAATAATTGCAGTGGGAAGACACAAAAACAATTTCAAAGGGAAATATGAGGTAATCGTGTCAAATGCCCACAAATGAAAGATTGTCTCTTCGTACAACAGCAATATAAAAAACCAAAGGAAGGCGCTTAAGGAGTTTATTAAGCTCTTAATCATTAATCTCATATACGAAGAATTATCTGCACGTTTTTCGTTTTCTTCGTCAATTTCCAAGTTTAAATCTTCAATATCAAACTTTTTTGTCATGGTTTACATTCCTAATAGATGAACATTGCATCCCCGAAGCTAAAGAAACGATATTTTTCTTTAACTGCCAATTTATATGCATTCAAAACATTTTCACGACCGGCAAGTGCGGAAACGAGCATTATAAGCGTAGATTCCGGAAGATGAAAATTTGTGATAAGGCAGTCTAGTGCCTTAAATTTATATCCGGGATAAATAAAAATGCTTGTATCACCGGAACCGGGAATAATTTTTCCATTTTCGTCGGCAACGCTTTCTATCGTACGACAGCTTGTGGTGCCAACACATATAATACGACCGCCGTTTGCTTTTGCCAAGTTAATTTCATCGGCAGCTTCCTTAGTCACCTGATAACACTCGGTATGCATATGGTGATTTAAGATATTGTCTTCCTTAACTGGTCGGAAGGTGCCAAGTCCCACATGTAAGGTAACAAAAACGATTTTAACGCCCTTAGCCTTTATCGCATCCAAAAGTTCCTCAGTAAAATGAAGTCCTGCAGTAGGAGCCGCAGCACTTCCCTCAAATTTGGCGTAAACCGTCTGATAACGGTTCCTGTCTTCAAGCTTATGCGTGATATAGGGAGGAAGCGGCATTTCACCAAGCTTATCAAGAATTTCTTCAAATATACCCTCGTAAGTAAACCTAACTACCCTGCTTCCTTCATCTACAATGTCAATCACTTCGGCAGTCAATAGACCGTCACCGAATTCTATTATCTGACCGATCCTAGCTTTTTTGCCGGGCTTTGCAAGGCATTCCCAGGTATTCGCATCAAGCCTTTTAAGCAAAAGAAGCTCGATAACGGCACCCGTATCTTTTCTCGTTCCAAGCAATCGTGCGGGAATAACCTTTGTGTTGTTAAGAACAAGGCAGTCCCCCGGATTTAAAAAGTCGATTATTTCATAAAAATGCTTATGAGAAATTTCACCGGTTAATTTATTAAGAGTCATAAGCCTGGAATCGCTCCTTTTCAGAAGCGGATCCTGGGCTATTAACTCCTTTGGCAGATCATAATAATAATCCGATCTTAACAGTTCTTCCATCTTACATTCCCAAGGCTTTTATAAAAGCAACGTAACCTCTCATCGTTTCATAGGTATCGGCCTTGCTGGTTGCTTCGTAGGGAGCATGCATGTTTAATACGGCAACACCCGCATCAATTACATTCATTCCGTACTTGGCCATGATATAGGCAATTGTTCCGCCGCCACCGACATCAACCTTACCAAGCTCAGCAAGCTGGAACACGACATGAGCTTCGTCCATTACTTTTCTAATATATGCGATAAATTCGGCATTTGCATCATTTGAACCCGACTTTCCTCTGGAACCCGTAAACTTTGAAAATACCATTCCACCACCCATTACAGAGCAGTTTTTCTTTTCGAAGGCGGATGCATATGAAGGATCGAAAGCAGCATTGACATCCGAAGAAAGCATGCATGAATTTGCAAGGCATCTTCTTACGGAAAGCTCCGAATAATTGCCTTCAAGATTTACAAGCTCGGCAATAACATTTTCAAAGAACATGGAAGTCATACCGGTTGCACCGACACTTCCGATTTCTTCTTTATCAACCAAAATGCAGCATGCCGTTCTTTCTACATCGGGAGTTAAGAGCATCGCATATAAAGAAGAAAATGCACACACCCTGTCATCCTGTCCGTAAGCCAAAATCATGCTTCTGTCGAAGCCTGCTTCTCTGGCCTTTCCTGCAGGTACGACTTCAAGCTCTGCAGAAAGAAAATCTTCTTCCTCAATATCATATTCATCCTTCAAGGTCTTAAGAATAAGAGCTTTTACGGGATCCTTTTCTTTTTCCTCTTTTTCACCCTTCTTGGGCTTTACGACAAGGGGCTTGTTTCCGACGATAATGTCCAAAGCTTCGCCTTCGATCACCTTTGAAGCCTTCTTTTCAAGCTGCTCCTGTGCCAAGTGAATCAGCAAATCGGAGACAAAGAAAACGGGATCTGATTCATCCTCGCCGATAGCCATTTCAACGGTTGTTCCGTCCTTTTTGATAACAACACCGTGAAGAGAAAGCGGAATTGCAACCCACTGGTACTTTTTTACGCCGCCGTAATAGTGAGTGTCAAGGTAGGCAATGTTCGTATCCTCGTATAAGGGATTTGCCTTAATGTCCATTCTGGGAGAGTCAATATGCGCACCCAAAATATTCATTCCCTTACAAAGAGGGTCATTTCCGATGTTAAAAAGAATAATGGATTTGTTCATATTAACGGCATAAATCTTATCGCCCTTCTTTAAGCCGTCACCTTCCTTTAACTTTTCTTCAAGCTCGACATAGCCGGACTTCTCGATCATATTTACAATTACATTTACACACTCACGTTCCGTCTTTGCATTGTCAAGGAAATCTCTGTAATCCTTGTTGAAGACTTCACACTCCTTTAACTGCTTTGACGAATAGGTTTCCCAAACATTTTTGTGTTCCATAATCTGCTCCTTTTACGCTCTCAGCGTAACGTTATATTTATCCTTTAAGACATTAAGAATCTTATCGACTTCAGAGTCGATAAACGAACCCTTAAACTCCTCATCCTTCGGTGTGAATACAACCGAGTAAGCCATGCTCTTCTTGTCAAGGCCGAGCTGTAAGCCTTCGTATACATCAAAAAGGTTAATACTTGTGATGTACTCGCTGGTTTCCTTTAAGGTCTTTTCAATCATGGCTGCGGTCACATCCCTTCCCATTACGAAGCAAAGGTCTCGCTTCTCCTCAGGGAATTTCGGAAGGGGTTTAAACTTTCTGTCCTTGCCATAATACTTTGAAAGGCAATTTAAATCAAGCTCGGCTACAAAAGACGGAACTCTCATATCAAGTTCGTCAATTATTTCATAAAGAACCTGTCCCATATAGCCTACTCTTTCGCCGTTACAGAGGATTTTAGCAGTTCTGTAAGGATGTAAGAAAGTTCTGTTTGCTGCTTCGTATTCAAATTCCACATCAAGGGCTTTTGATACGGCTTCAACCACTCCCTTAAGAGAATAGAAATCTTCGTCGTTACCGAAAACTCCGACAGCGATGGTTTCTTTTTCATCGGGATATTCCTTTAATGGAAGCTCTTTTGCAATAAAACGGTTTCCAAGTTCAAAAATACGTCCGCTTAAAACACCGTTCTTTTGATTCAAGGCCATTGCATGAATCATCTGAGGTGCAAGTGTCGTACGCATTAAGGACAAATCCTTATTAATCGGATTGATAAGCTTTATTGCATGCCTCAAAGGATCGTCTGCAGGAAGTCTTAACAAATCGAGGTCGGAAGGCGAAAAGAAAGAATAATGTACACCCTCAAAGGCTCCCTGTGCACAAAGTGCGCGCTTAATCTTAAGCTCGGACTTCTGTCTTAAATTGTATCCGCCGCTTGTAACTTCCGCGGTGGGAATAAAGGTGGGCTTAATATGGTCATAACCGTACATGCGGATTACTTCCTCGGCCACATCCTGATAGGTCTCCATGTCGCCTCTGTAGGCAGGTACCATAAGTGTAAGCTCATCGCCGTTAAGTTTAGGTTCAAAATTTAAATTTTTAAGAATTCTTAAAATATCCTCATCGGGAACGGTGATGCCGAGGACGGCATTAACCTTCTTGACGCTAACCTTAAGTTCCTTAGGCTCAACTGAATTTCCCACATTTACGTCAAAGGATGTAGAGGAAACCTTACCGCAATTAAGCTCCTCAACCAAATGAAGTGCTCTCTTTAATGCCATAACCGTTGAATATTCATCAACGCCCTTTGAGTATCTAAAGCTTGAATCGGAAATCTGTCCCAAAGCCCTTGAACTCTTCCTGATATTGTCACGCATAAATTTTGCGGATTCAAACATGACTTCTTTCGTGGTATCAAGGATTTCCGAATTAAGACCGCCCATGATTCCGGCAAGAGCAACGGGTTTAACCTTGTCACAGATTACAAGATTATTGTGATTAAGGGTAAATTCCTTGGAATCCAAAGTAACAATCTTCTCACCGTCTTTGGCTCTTCTTACATTAATCTCGCTACCTTCAAGATAATCAAAGTCGAAAGCATGCATGGGCTGACCGATTTCCTTAAGGACATAGTTTGTAATATCAACAATATTTGAAATTGCGGAGCAGCCTACCAACGCAAGTCTTCTCCTCATCCACTGGGGCGAAGGCTTTATATCGACATCATAGATGTAATGCGCACTGTAACGAGGACAAAGATCGCCTGCTTCAACACATACCTTAAATTCCTTTTTGACGTCAGTTTCCGTATAGTCAAGGCTTGGCTCCTTTAAGGGAAGCTCAAGCACTGCGGCAACTTCTCTTGCAATACCGAAAATGCTCTGGCAATCCGGCCTGTTTGCGGTAATCGAAACATCAAAGATCCAGTCATCAAGTCCTACAAGAGGCTTTATATCAGCTCCTACCCCGGCGTCATCCGGAAGGAGCAGCAATCCGTCATAGCCTGCGCCTTCATACATATCTTCGGTCAAGCCGATTTCAACACCCGAACAAAGCATGCCGAAGGAATCATAGCCTCTTAATTTGCCTGCATTAATGGTCATAACACCTTCAACGGTCTTATGATCCTTGGCAGTTGCATAAACCGTTGCGCCTACAAGTGCTACGGGGAATTTCTTTCCGCTACAAACGTTGTCCGCACCGCAACAGATTTGAAGGGGCTTTGACTCTCCCACATCAACTGTACATAAATGAAGGTGCGTGTCGGGAATGGCTTCACAGGTCTTTACAAGACCTACCACAACCTTTGAAATATCTTTTCCGACTTCATATTTTTCTTCAACCTCAAAGCCGCATGAGAAAAGCTTTTCTTCAAGCTCATCGGGTGAAACATTTATATCAACATAATCCTTTAACCAACTCAAGGGTACTAACATTTTTCTTTCTCCCTTCTTTAATCGTCTATCTGATCAAGCACTCTTAAATCCGATTCAAACAAAAGCTTGATATTGTTAATTCCGTACTTAAGCATTGCGATTCTTTCAATACCGATACCAAAAGCAATTCCGCTGTAAACGTTGCTATCAATGTTGCAGCCTTCCAATACCTTTTTGTTTACGACACCCGCACCGAGTACCTCAATCCAACCGGTCTGCTTGCAAAGCCTG
This sequence comes from Lachnospiraceae bacterium, assembly GCA_963605385.1. Classification (GTDB taxonomy): domain Bacteria; phylum Bacillota; class Clostridia; order Lachnospirales; family Lachnospiraceae; genus UBA1258. The sequence goes on along the minus strand of CAVCUM010000001.1, from coordinate 57,069 downwards.
CACCCCTTTCCTTTACACTGGAAGCAGCTTACGTCGACTTCAACCGAAGGCTCTGTGAATGGGAAATACGAAGGGCGAAGTCTCGTCGTGGTCCCGTCACCGAAAATCTTTTCGACGAAAACATTAAGCATTCCCTGAAGGTCGCAAAGGGTGATTCCCTTATCCACTACAAGACCCTCCATCTGAGAAAACATCGGTGAATGAGTTGCGTCGTCATCCGAACGGAATACCTTACCGGGAGAAATAACCTTAATCGGAGGCTTCTGCTCTTCCATTACGTGAATCTGACCCGAGGAAGTCTGTGTACGAAGCAAGAATTCAGGGCTTAAATAAAAGGTGTCCTGCATATCTCTTGCCGGATGATCCTGTGGTGTATTCAAGGCGGTGAAATTGTAATAATCGGTCTCAATTTCGTTGCCTTCATAAATATCAAAGCCCATGGACCCAAAAATGTCCACAATCTGATTCCTGATCTGAGTATTGGGATGAAGATTTCCGACAGGTCTCATCTTAGCAGGCATGGTAACGTCAATCTTTTCAGCCTCATATTTAAGCTTCATCTCGGCCGTTTTAAGGTTCTCCTCAAGCTCGTCAAATTTAGCCTGTGCCCATCCCCTTATCTCATTTACCTTCTTACCGTAATCGGCCTTCATGTCATTAGGAATCTTTCCCATTTCACGCATCAAAGATCCGATTTTACCGTTTTTTGAATCCATTAAGCTCTTACGGTATTCAAATGCTCTCTTCGAACTGTCAAGATTACCGATTTCATCAGAAATTTCCTGTTTAAGTGCTGAAAGTTTTTCCGTAAGTTCTTTTAAATCAGCCATAAAATCCTCCTGTATAAAGAAATAAAAAACGCCTCACGGCAAGGTAAATAACTTGCCATGGGACGAATAATCGCGGTACCACCCATGTTCCGTATAAACGGCACTCAATTTATGCTTAACGCGCACACACGTTGACAGCTACTAAGCTTCACTGTCAAAGCTAAGATGTGAATTTCATATATGACCTTAAATCCAAGGAAGCTTTCAGCCCATGGCTTCCTCTCTCTTTTGACAAATCATACACTACTGTGCATCCTCAAAGCTTTTCTAATCAAATATAGAAGATAATTATTTTTTTGTCAAGAATGGTAAAGTTTTGAATGAATTTTTCTGTGATATGGTTTGTAACTGTTTTCATAAAAGAACATCCTTTCCGCTAATGTTTTTTGTTTATCGACTAAACCTTATCACAGATCGGATGTTCTCTTTAATATTTATTCAATTTCCCGAAAGAAATTTTACTCTGGCAAATTATGGTTTCTTATTTCTGTTCATACCCTTCATCGACCAAAAGTTTCCCACTTCCCGCAGCTTCTTTAGCAAGCTCATCGCAGCGTTCATTTTCTTTGTGTCCCGCATGACCCTTTAGCCACACGAAACTGACCATTTGCTTTTCTTTTGCTCTAAGAAGTCGCTTCCATAAGTCAGTATTGGGAACAAGACCTCCGTCCTTTTTCCAGCCCTTCTTTATCCATGAATCAATCCAGTGCTGATTGAAGGCATCGACCACATACTTCGAATCCGAATAAATCGTGACCTCACAAGGCTTAGTCAGGGCTTCCAATCCCTTGATAACCGCCATCAGTTCCATCCGGTTATTTGTGGTAAGCCTGTAGCCTTCGGAAAGTTCAAGTACATATTCTTTTTCCCCCGCTCCCACATATTTAAGTATCGTCCCAAAGCCGCCGGGACCCGGATTTCCGAGTGACGACCCGTCCGTATAAATTGTAACCAACATTTTTGTCCTCCGAATCCAAACACACGCTCATATTTGAACCGCCAATCAAGTTTGAAGTTTACTTTCAAACTTTCCAAATTCCGCTTTCTAAAAATCTATCCGCCATAGCTCTTGCGTCGGCAACAATTTTCTCCGAAAATCCCAACATTCCCAAGAGCCTTATCGCATTTTTCGACACTGCCTTTCCAGGTGTAAAAAGAAAATTAAAGGAAATATCGTCATTTAAAATTTCTTCAGTAAAGTGATAATTCGAATATTCCGTATCAAGTATATCCGCAAGCTCGTAGTCGTGTGTTGCGGCAAAGGTAAGAACACCTTCCTTCTTTAAATTCAACAGAATCTGAGTAGCCAATGCAATTCTTTCAACCGTGTTCGTACCCTTCAAAAGTTCATCTATAAAGCAAACAATTTTTCTTTCAGGATACTTAAAATGACAATCAAAGATTCTTTTAAGCGACTTAATCTCCGCCATGTAGAAGCTGTCCTTGCTCTCAAGACTGTCCTTCAAAGACATTGACGAAAATACATAATAATCATCCGCCTCAAAGGAATCCGCAAAACAGGTATGAATATTCCCAGCAAACAAAATATTGAGTGCCACCGTTTTTAAAAAGGTCGACTTGCCCGAAGCATTCGAGCCGGTAATCAGTACTCCTCTTTCTTCACAGATGTCATTTTTTACGGGACCCATGATAAGCGGGTGGTAAAGTCCCTTAGCCTTTATTCCCTTAAAAGTTTTAGGAACGCAGACTGCCTTGTAACCCTGTCTCAAAGAAGCAATTGATATGTAGCTTTCAAGTTTCCCGATTCTTAAATAAATTTCCTTAAGCGAATCTTCTTTATCCTTAACAAGACGCATTCCCCTTGAAAGAGCAAGTATATCGATATGAAAAAGAATCTTTAAATAAACAAACAAAAGCTCAAAAGGATTGCCGGAGCCGGTCTCTGACTCACTGCTTACCAAAAACGATAAATGCTTAAGACTGTAAACCTCTTTCGTGAGCTTTTTTAAGGGTTCAAGTTCACCATTCATTCCCTCAATATTCTCATTTGAAAGCCCTTCGGAGGCTTTCACAAGCTTTGCCAAAAAATTAAGGCAGTAAATACAATCCGAAAGCTCTCCCTTTTTCCTGTAATAAGTGTAAATATTTATCGTAAGGGAAACAATTATCAAAATAATTCCGAGCTTCGAGCTTACAAAAAGGCTCATAATCGACGCAATCAAAATAATCGGATAAATAAGCTCTCTTAGAAAGCTTACGTCTTTAAGGGAACACACATGATTTTGTGCATCGAAAAAGAAAACCTTTCCCGTACCCTTAAGCATGGCAAAATAATTTATGAGTGAATTTCTTTCTTTTTCATGCGTTTCAAGATACGAAACGGCTGATTCCAAGGCATCAAGCTCGTCGCTTCCAAGCCTCTGACGCCTTAACAGATAATAAAAATATTCCTGCCCGGGATTTGAAAGGCACCTGTTTACCTTTTTATAAAATAAATCGATATCAAGGTCGGCAGCCGTAATGTCATCTATGGTCTTGTCGTCTTTAATCAAATTGTAGAGCTTTTTTACTCGCGCAAACTCATCACCTGAAAAAGAAATTGTGTTAAAGGCCCCGAAATTGTCAATCGAAGCCTTTAAAAATTCATCTCGTTTCTTTTTGTCATTTATAACGCCCCGTATCATCAAAAAAACAACCGCAGATATGAAGCATAAAAGTAAAATTATATAAGAGTTCATTCAAAATTCTCCGCCACGAAGCCGCTTGGAAGAAGCTCCGAAAGCTTATATTTCTGATAATCGCTTTCACTTACGGCAACAATTATCGTGAAGTCTGAAGGATCACAAAATTCCGCCATAACCTGTCTGCATATGCCGCAGGGAAAGCAGGGCTTCTTTAAATTATTACCCTTAGTGCCGCCTACAATCGCTATTGCCTTGAAGTTTCTTTCTCCCTCGCTTATTGCTTTAAAGAAAGCGGTTCTCTCGGCACAATTTGTGGCTCCAAAGCTTGAATTTTCTATATTTGTGCCTGTATACACCTTCCCTTCATTTGTAATAAGGCTTGCGCCTACCGCAAAGTTTGAATACGGACAATAGCTGTTTTCACGCGCTTTTAAAGCACTGCTTATAAGTTCCCTGTCAGTCATTACTGTCTCCAATTGTTATTTAACGATGATCTTCTTGTAATTTTTCTTACCTCTCCTGATGACAAAATCCTTATCGGAAATCTCGTCGAGTGTGTAAGCCTTCTTAATGTCGGTAATCTTGTCATCGTTTACGGTAACGCCGCCCTGCTCGATTGCTCTTCTTCCTTCGGAACGGGTAGGGACGAGGCCTGCCTTTACCAAAATACCAATTAAATCAATCTTTCCGTCGACAAGGTCTGCTTCGGAAATTTCGGTTGTAGGCATATTTTCATTTGAACCGCCCGCAAAAAGACTCTTTGCACTTTCCATTGCCTTAGTGGCTTCTTCTTCACCATGAACAAGCTTTGTAAGCTCGAAGCCTAAGATTTCCTTGGCCTTATTAAGATCTGCACCTTCCCATTTTTCCATTTCAAGAATCTGTTCCAGTGGAAGGAAGGTTAACATCTTTAAGCACTTAATAACATCGGCATCGTCGATGTTGCGCCAGTACTGATAAAACTCGAAAGGTGAGGTCTTGTTGGGGTCAAGCCAAACGGCACCCTTCTGGGTCTTACCCATCTTCTTGCCTTCCGAATTAAGCAAAAGAGTAATCGTCATGGCATATGCATCCTTGCCGAGCTTACGTCTGATAAGTTCCGTACCTCCGAGCATATTGCTCCACTGGTCGTCGCCTCCAAACTGCATATTGCAGCCGTATCTTTCGTATAAAGCAAGGAAGTCATAGGACTGCATCAGCATGTAGTTAAACTCAAGGAAGCTTAACCCCTTTTCCATCCTCTGCTTGTAGCATTCTGCTGTAAGCATGCGGTTTACGGAAAAATGAACCCCGATGTCTCTGATGAACTCAATATAATTTAAATCTCTCAGCCAGTCGGCGTTGTTGACCATCAGTGCCTTTCCTTCACCGAACTCGATAAATCTGCTCATCTGCTTTTTAAAGCATTCGCAGTTATGATCGATCATTTCCGTCGTCATCATGGTACGAAGATCAGATCTTCCCGAAGGATCTCCTATCATACCTGTTCCGCCACCAATCAGAGCTATAGGGCGGTTGCCTGCCATCTGAAGTCTCTTCATAAGGCAAAGTGCCATAAAATGTCCTACATGAAGGCTGTCTGCCGTAGGGTCAAAGCCGATGTAAAAGGTTGCCTTTCCGTTATTGATAAGCTCCTTAATCTCCTCCTCATCGGTCAGCTGTGCAAGAAGTCCTCTTGCCTTCAAATCCTCAAATACTGTCATTTTCATTTCCTCCGAAATTTATTTATGCGAATAAGGTAAAAAGTGTTCGCCTGTGCTCACTTACGCACTTATACAGAATGTGCAACATTACTTTCCTTGCCTTAAGCTGCGCATCAGTGGCACGTAGCGCCTTTTTTGCTATGTAGGAGATTGAAAAGCAATTTCCTATATAGCAAAAACCCCGTCCTTATAATAAGGACGGGGTTAACCGCGTTACCACCTTAATTTACAATGCATTCACATGCATTGCCTCAACAGGTACAAACATACCTTAGCAATTAACGCTTGCCAAACGTCACAGCCTACTATGATTTCGGTGTGCTGCTCCAAGATGTATTCCCTCAATAAAAACGATCCGCGCCTCTCATCAACCGGCAACTTTCTGTGGTGTTAAAATAAAGGTACTTCTTCCCTTCATCGCTTTGATAAAGGGATGATATCAGACCAAAAATCAAAAGTCAACAGGTAGCCGTAAGTTCCTTGATATGTTTAATATCATAAACCTCAAATGCACCGAGTATTTCCTTGAACTTAGCAAGCGATTCTCCCGTGAAAGCAAGATTTTTGCCTTCCTCAAGCTTTTCGGAAAGAGCCGTCAGATCAATAACCTTTGCCGCCTCATTAACCGAATTAAAGAATGCTGTCTCAGGCAGAATCTTCTCCTTCTTCGCACCTCTGATTTCTTTAAATACGGATTTCGGCAAGAACCTTGTAAGTACGGATATTAAATATCTCTGCTTAATGGGCTTTGCAAGATATTCTTCATAACCCTGGCTGATTACTTCGTCGCGGATGTTTGCACCCGTATTTGCCGTCAGTGCAACAATATGCACATTTCTCGCAGCTTCCCTATCCATTTCACGTATTCTCAAAATAGTCTCCGCACCGCTAAGTCCGGGCATTACCATATCAAGAAGTACCAGGTCATAATCCGTTGTTTCCAACATCTTAATGGCGTCCATACCGCTCTCCGCAATGTCGGCGGAAATCATATATGTCTTTAAGATTCCCTGTGCAACCTTCAGATTAACTCTGTTATCATCAACTACCAGTACCCTGGCCTTCGAGCCGTCATAGGAGATATCGCCCTCTATAGCTGTATAATCCGACTTTTTCCAGTTATCATTCAGGACATTCGACACATTGATTCCGGTAACCGGGAATCTAATCATCCTGCACTTTCCGAAGTCACCATAGACATTATTTTCATTACCGATTACATAGGTTTCCTCCTGGCAACCGTAGGTTGAAATGATGTCCGAAACCTCGTCATATTTTTGGAATGACAGGAAGATATATTTGTAATTGTAATCCTCCAATGCCTTCTCGAAATCATAAACATTGCTCACATAAACAGGCGTAATATTAAAGCCCTTCATGATATACTTCCAGTTCTCAAGACGTGCATTATCCTGATAGATGATGAGCACAGATTTTTCTTCTGGATTTTCAACAGATACCAAAGGCGTGGCATCCATCACATCACATACAAACGTCACGGAAGTCTTTAAGCCAATTCCCTCGATGGAATGAATTTCGAGATTTCCTCCCATGAGCTTTGCAAGCTCCCTACATATGCAGAACTTAAGTCCTATGCTCTTTACCTTTTGATTCTGCTTTGAATCATAGGAATTAAATACAAGCTCCAAATCCTTTATTTCTTTTTGCGTAAGACCCATTCCGGTATCGGAAACATCAACCTTAAGCAGTGCCTCTCTGCCATTTTCAGAAAGCTCGTATCCTACGTCAAACATAATTCTTCCATTATCAGTGATGGATAGAGAGATAAAGAAAAGCCTTAATATAATCTGTTTGATATTTACATTGTCTCCAAAGAGAACCGCAGGAATATTATTGTTAAACTTTGCCTGTATCTTAATGTTTTTTTCAGAAGCCCTTATCTTTACCGTCGACGCGACCTGATTGATCAAATCCATCGTTCTAAATGTGGATTCACGTAAGGTAAGCTTTCTTGCATTCAATCTGGAATAAAGCAATATATCGTCCACAAACTCGAGCAAATTAAAGGAAGCCTGCTTGATAAGCTCCGCTCTGTGGTTTATATCCTTCCTGCTCTCTTCCACCATGAACAAATCAGAATAACCGATTATGTAGTTAATAGGCGAACGCAGGCTGATGGCAATCTTTTCAAGAAGCTCCTGCTTCTTTACCTGATTTTCATTTTCCAGCTGCTGATCTTTTAATAGGATAGATATGGTCTTTTTGTATCTGCTTTCGGACCTGTATATGGTTATGACTATAGCAAAACCTACGATAAGAATACTTATCATGATTCCGAGATAATACATATACCTGTTATATACAACACTATAAACATCCGACCAAATGTAAATCTTGCCATAGACATAAAAGTTTACATAAACAGTAAGTATTAGCATTGTGATCAGATCTTTGAAATCCAATATATATACAAGTAATATCAGAATCGACAAATACCAGAATGGAAGCGTATTGCGGATGTTGTCTCCGTTATATAGAAAAATCGGCATAAAGACAAATACATGGTAGGAAATCTCTGCCAGCGCCGCGAGCCTTACATTAAAGCCTTTACGCAGTAAAAAGACAAACACTCCTGATATTGCCGAAGCCACTAACAACACAATAAGGGTTAAAAGAGGAACATCAAAATATCCCGTAAAATAAGTAATGATTCCCAAAACGCCGCACAGTATTATTATATAACTCATCAGTATTACAGTGCCGCGCTTATTATCATATGAAGTTCTTTTTCCCAAAAAATTTAAAAAATCCTGCATCAGGCTGTCTTTCCCTTTTGAAGATTTCTGCGTAATATTCTTTCTAAACTGCTCATCGCGATGGGCTTTGGAAGATAATCGTCAAAGCCTTCATCGAAAAAGAACTTTCTAGCTCCCGAAACGGTATCTGCCGTAAAAGCAACGATTGGAAGCTTCGATGAACTATCTCCAGATATATTTCTGATTGCCCTAAGCGTATCGACTCCATCCATACCCGGCATCATATAGTCAAGCAGCACAAGGTCGATATTGTTTCCATTTACAATATTGACCGCATCCTCCCCACAGTCAGCGGTAATCACGTTTACTCCGAACTGCCTTAACATATCCTTTATAACGAATAAATTGACTTTATTGTCATCAACCGCAAGAATTGTCTTTCCTTCAAGCTGCAAAGGACCCTCGTCAATCAATTCTACGTCCTTATGGAAGAATTCCGTCTTGTCATCGTCCTTATAATCAATTAAAAGCTCCGAGGCATTATTAATAAGCATGTCGCACTTGTTTAAAATGCCGTCCAAAATATTAAGAGCGTTCTTTTTGTGTTCAATTCTTTTAATGATATCGGTATTGCCGAATATGGCGTTTATGGGAGTCCTGATTTCATGCGAAATGTTTATAAGGAACATGTCCATATCCTTGTTTCTGTTCTTTGCCTTTTCAATCGCATCATGGCAAAGAGCAACTTCTCTGTCGAGAAGGTAGTTCTTGTACCGGACAATTGTACCTATCATTATTGAAGAAATAATAATTGAAATCGCAATTCTGATGTACTCATGGTCGCTCTTTGCCTCATAGAGTATTTCATTCGGATTATTAATGACAAAGAAATAGTAACAGGAAACAATAATTACCGTTAACTGAACCGCCACCTGAAAAATTCTTAATGCCCCATCAAGCATTACAAGTGCAAAGGCAAGACCCACAAGCATATAAATCGGGATTTCCGAGCTTAGGGATTCCTGCTTGAAAAGTATTTCCGGCAGAATCACAACATTGCATGCAAAAAGAAAAACGATTGCAAGAGGCGTTACGTTGCTGACTTTTTTCCCTATAAAAAACAAAAATGTTCCTATCGCACTCATCAGTGCAAATAGGAACAGGGTTTGTTTGTTGACATCAAAGAAAACGCCCAAAGAAGCATACACAAGCGCACAGATTGCAGTCAAAAAGGTGGATGCGAAATACACCTTTTCATTTACAGGTACATCGTCACCTATGTATTTTTCTATGGCTTTAAGCATAAATGATTCCCCTTCATAAACTGTCGCTAAAAAATGCCAATCCTTATATTATACATTTTGAGACTTTTAAATCTTTATTTATACAGCCCATCCGAAGTTGCAAGGCAAATTCAGAAAAAACGCATGAAAGACGCCGCACATCAATTATAAGAAGTGTTTTTGCGTCCTATAAATATATAGTTTATTGCGAAATGTTAAAAAATTATTAAAAGCACTTCTTTGATTAATAATATTATGCAGCTATTTAAAAAACATTCCATATTAAATCGCATAGACTTGCGAAGTTCTTCTTTATAGCAGCTCCAAAGCTTAACTACTTTCCGAAGGCCTCTCCTATTTCATTCTTTTTGTCACGAAGCATAAGCTCTTTTACCGCTTCTCCAGCATTCTTATTTTCAAACAGGACCTTGTTTACCTGCTCGATAATAGGAAGTTCAACCTTATACTTCTTTGAAAGAGCCATGGCTGCCTTTGCGGAGTAAACACCCTCAACAACCATTTTAACCTCATCCATCGCTTCCTGCATAGTCTTACCCTGACCGATAAGAATGCCTGCACGTCTGTTTCTTGAATGCATACTTGAGCAGGTAACAATCAGGTCACCGATACCGGTAAGTCCCGAGAAGGTCTCTGCCCGTCCACCCATCTTGATGCCAAGACGTGAAATTTCGGCGATACCTCTGGTAATAAGTGCCGCCTTTGTATTGTCACCGTATCCAAGTCCGTCCGCAATGCCGGCCGCAAGTGCAACTACATTCTTTAGCGCCGCACCAATTTCCATCCCGAGCATATCAGGCGATGTATAAACTCTGAATACGTCATTCATAAATACATTCTGTACAAATTCGGCAACTGCTCTCTCATGAGCCCCCGCAACGATTGTCGTCGGAAGTCCTATTCCGACCTCCTCTGCATGGGTAGGTCCGCAAAGTACAGAAACCTTGCAATTTGGAATTTCGGCTTCAATAATCTGAGACATAGTCATAAGAGAATCTTCTTCAACACCCTTTGCAACGCTTACTACAATCTGACCGTCCTTTACGAAAGGTGCCATTGACTTTGCGGTGCTTCTTACGTAAGGTGAAGGAACCGCAACTACCAAAAGGTCGTTTTCTTTAACCGTGCTCTCTAAATCCGAAGTAAAGACAATGCTATCCGGAATCTTTACACCCGGCAGCTTTGACCTGTGCTCACGTTCTTTATCAAGCATTTCAACTTCATCCTTGCTGATTGACCAAACAGTAACCTTATGTCCGTTTTTAGAAAGAAGCACCGACAAGGCCGTTCCCCAGGAACCCGCTCCGATTACACCTACCTTAATATTCTTTCCGTCAGTGTTTCTTAAGGCATTCGCATTGGTCTCTGCAACCATCTTGGAACGCTTGAATAAATACGTCTTTCTTTCTTTATGATGGATAAGCCTTGATATATTGCCCCTGTGCATATAAAAGGCAAGAACAGTAAGCAGAAAAACAACAATATACATTTCAATAAGGTTGACCCTGCTCATCTTAAAGACGCCAAGTTCACCCATTATAATCGTCTGAATGAAATACCCCGTATAAAGTGCAAGTGAACCGAGCGAAACATAATGTGTAGCAAAAAAGTTTCCAAAGAACATGACAAGGCCTACAGGGATGTAACGCCAGTCGGTCGAAATGATAAGACCGCCTGTCGTTGCAATGCCTTTACCGCCCTTAAAGTTCATGTAAAAAGGAAAATTATGTCCGAGTACACAGCCCGCACCTGTATAAATAACAAGCAGATATTCTACTTCCGGATATGTCGGAACGATAAGCAGCCTCACAAGTAAAATTGCAACTATGGACTTTAACATATCGCCAAAGAATACGATCAGTCCCGCTTTTGTGCCGAGAACCCTTAAGGTGTTGGTAGTGCCTGCATTTCCGCTTCCGTGTTCCCTAATATCTATTCCGTGCAGCTTTCCGTATATGAAGGCCGTCTGGATGAGTCCAAAGCAATAGCCTATGAAGAGGCAGATAATACGAGGATACATTTATTCATTGTCCTTTCTTTCACGAATGATGAAATGAAGCGGAGTTCCCTTGAAGCCAAAGGTTTCCCTCACCTGATTTTCAATATATCTGGTATATGAAAAATGCATGAGTTCTTTGTCGTTTACAAAGATTACAAAGGTCGGCGGTTTTACAGAAACCTGTGTGATATAGTAAAGCTTCAGTCTCTTGCCTTTATCCGTAGGCGGCTGCTGAAGAGTTACTGCACGCGCCATGATTTCGTTTAACACACCCGTCGAAACGCGCATGCAATGATTCGCATAAACGGTGTCTATGGTCTCAAAAAGCTTGTTTATACGCTGACCTGTTTTGGCCGAAATAAATACAATCTCCGCATACTGCATGAAGGAAAGCGTGTTTCTCACATTTTCCGTCACGCGGTAAATGGTCTTGTCGTCTTTCTCAACTGCGTCCCACTTGTTGACCACGACAATTATGGCCTTACCATTATCATGGGCGATTCCCGCGATTTTTGCATCCTGTTCGGTCACCCCTTCAGTTGCGTCAATCATCAAAAGAACGACATCCGCTCTTTCAACGGCACTGACAGTACGGATAATCATGTAATGCTCAAGATCCTCATGGATACGGCTCTTGCGCCTTACACCTGCCGTATCTATGAAGATATATTCTTTTTTATTGTATACAACGTCAGTATCAACAGCATCTCTCGTAGTGCCGGCAATATCCGAAACAATAAGTCTGTCCTTACCGATTATGGCGTTGATCAAAGAACTTTTACCGACATTGGGCTTCCCGACTACGCAAACCTTTACCCTGTCGTCCTCGGTTTCGTCCAAAGCCGCATCGTCAAAATATTTTGCAACCTCATCAAGCAGTTCACCGAATCCAAGCTTGTTAACACTCGATACAGGATATGGCTCTCCTATCCCGAGATTATAAAACTCATAAACATCCGGCATATATTTCTTAAAATCATCGACCTTATTTACGACAAGAAGAACCGGCTTCTTCGAACGTCTAAGTATATCGCATACCTTGCTGTCCGCATCGACAAGTCCCTGCTTTACATCAGTCATAAACAAAATAACATCCGCAGTCTCGATTGCAAGCTCTGCCTGGGTACGCATCTGTTTAAGAATTATATCCTTGGAATCGGGTTCGATTCCCCCCGTATCAACGAGTGTAAAGGAATAATTCAACCAATTTACATCGACGTAAATCCTGTCTCTCGTGACACCCGGTGTGTCCTTTACAATTGAAATCTTTTCGCCTGCAAGTGCGTTAAAGAAGGTAGATTTGCCTACATTCGGTCTACCAACAACCGCAACTATCGGCTTTCTTTTCTTACTCATATATTAACTCCCGTGGGGCTTTTAACCCCTTCCTAACATGTCAAACAATAAATCCCGACCGCTTGATTTTATTATTTTTGCCCTGACTTGTAAAGCGGACTCAAATTCACTAAGCTTCATATCATCAAGAAATATCGGTTCATCCGCCTTTAGAACGCATTGCGGAAGCAGAATATTTTTATAGTAGCCCTGTTCTTTAAGCTGGGCTATAATGTCACCTGCCGTAAGAAGTCCCGCAACGGTTATTCTTTCTCCGAAGAAGTCATTCCTGATTGCAACTACGGAAAGCTTTACCTTGGGATATTCCTTCGTGACCATATCCGCATATTCTTTAATATAAGGATAAGCAAGCTTCCCCGTTACAAGGGTTGCTTCGTAGGGTTTCATAAAGAGCTTTCTAAGCCCCCGTATTCTGTTTTTTCCAAAAGCTTCAAAAAATTCATCCCTTAAAAGTCTTGTCATGCCGACGCCGTTTTCATACTGAAGGTAACCATCATATCTGTCTGCCTCAGGCATATCTCGCCCTGCCAGAATATACCATTCGTCCGAAGCATGGATGAAATGAAGCCCGAATTTTTCGTAGGCTATCTTCTGATACCCTTCAATGATGTCTATAACCTCACAGGCATCCTCTTTAGTAAAGGGTTCTAAGGGATACAAGCCTTCCCGGAACTTTGTGAGTCCCACCGGAACTACGGATACACTTTCCAAAACCGGCAGATACTTCATCAGATCCTCGATTGTGCGCCGTAACTCATCTCCGTCATTTATGCCCTTACAAAGAACGATCTGACCGTTCATCACAATTCCGGCGTCAAAAAGCCTGTCCGCAATCTTAAGAGCATCACCTGCAAAACGGTTATTGAGCATCTTGCAGCGAAGCTCAGGATTGGTGGTTTGGAAAGATATGTTGATTGGCTCCATCCTGTATTTGATGATTCTCTCAACATCCTCATCGCTTAGATTTGTAAGGGTGACATAGTTACCCTGTAAAAAGGAAAGTCTCTGATCGTCATCCTTAAAGTAAAGTGTCGGTCTCATTCCCGGAGGCATCTGATCGATAAAGCAAAAAATACAGTTGTTCCTGCACCTGCGGTATTCGTCCAAAAGCCCATTTTCAAACTCAAGCCCCAAATCTTCATCCTCGGACTTATCGATTTCAAAGGAAATTTCTTTGTCGCCGCGAAGGCAAACAACCGTTAAATGACTTTCCAAGACCTTAAAACGATAATCAAAGACATCGTCGATTTTTTCGGAATTTATGCTTACCAGGATGTCATTTGGCTTGATGCCAGCCCTGTCTGCAGGAGAAGCCTTGCAAATGTTACTGATTATATGTGAGATGTTATTCTTCATGATATTTCTTTTTCCAACCCCGATTAAATTAATTTACATTCTAAACGATAAATCTTGACGTGTCACCATACGAATAGTTACAATAGTCCAAAACGACTTTCTTTAAACATATCAAGAGGTGTCAAATGCCAAATTTAAGTAAACTTAAGGAAGCTCTTCCTGTTGCTCCTCTAAAGCTTATTGCCATGGATTCGGCCGCAAGGCTTGGAGACAGCGTCAACAACTATCTTGTCGAATTTCGAAAGAATTTAAATACCGGATTCAAGTCTGATCCCGCCTTCCACGGCTACGCAGAGCCGTCTTTCCTACTCGATGCAAATTGTCCCAGATTCGGAAGCGGTGAAGGAAAGGGGATATTAAACGAATCCGTGCGAGGAAAGGATTTGTTTATCCTTGTCGATGTGGCAAATCCCAGCATCACCTATCAGATGAACGGATACATCAATCACAAATCCCCCGATGACCATTATCAGGATTTGAAGCGTATCATCCAGGCGGCAACCGGTAAGGCTCGCCGTATAAACGTTATAATGCCCTACCTTTATGAAGGCAGGCAGCATAAACGCTCGGGACGTGAATCCTTAGACTGCGCTTACGCCTTGGAAGAGCTTTATTCCATGGGTGTTGAGAATCTTATCACCTTTGATGCTCACGATCCGAGAGTCATGAATGCGGCTCCTCTTTCCGGCTTTGACAATTTCAGTGCATACTATCAGTTCTTAAAGACGCTTCTCGAAGGTGAAGAAGACCTTATAATCGACAAAGAACACACTGTTGTAATCTCTCCCGATGAAGGAGCCTTAGACAGGGCTGTTTACTTTGCGAGCGTACTCGGAGTCGATGCCGGAATGTTCTATAAAAGACGTGACTATACAAAGCTTGTAAACGGTAAGAATCCAATTGTAGCTCATGAATTTTTAGGTGACAATATCGACGGCAAGGACGTCATCATCATCGATGACATCATTTCATCCGGTGAAAGCATGATTGATACAGCAAGACAGATCAAGGCAAAGAATGCAAAGAGAATTTTCATTCTCGCGACCTTCGGTCAGTTTAATAACGGAATGGATGCTTTTGACAAGGCTTACGAACAGTGTATCTTTGATAAGATTATCACCACCAATCTTACTTACACCCGACCCGATGTCAAGGAACGACCCTACTACCTTGAAGCCGACGTCAGCAAATTTATTGCACAGATTGTTGACTTCGTAAACCACGATCTCTCTATTTCAAACGTAATTACCTCTACCGAAAAGATTCACGATGTGGTAAGGAAATACAACGAACGTCAGAAATTTGAATTAAACGAATAGGTTAATCACGATGATTGAATTTAACGATATGACACAGAATGCAAATGAGGCTCTTTTAAGAGCCTTATCTGCTTTTAAAGAAAAAATATTTTTACACAACATTCCTCTTCACGGATTCTTAGTCTTAAAAGATGACAATATTCTTGCGGAGGAATATTTTGAGCCCTACAAAAAAAATTCCCTTCATCGCATGTACTCCGTTACCAAGAGCTTTACGTCCCTTGCAATCGGACTTCTTTGCCGGGATGGTCGTATAAGTCTTGATGATTGCATTTATACATATTTTACCGATACCTATGATTGCTCAAATCTTCATCCCTGGTTTAAGGCTCTCACTATACGTAAAATGCTTACGATGCAGACCTGCTTTACAAAGACCACCTACAATCAGCTAACGGATTACGATTGGTCACTTACCTATTTTACGACAAAGCCTACCCATAAAAGCGGAACCGTATTTTCCTATGATACTTCCTCCTCTCAGGTTCTTGCCTTCTTAGTCGAAAAGCTAACCGGCATGAGCCTTCTTGACTACCTGAGAGTCAAAGTTCTTGATGAAATAGGCTTTAGCAAGGATGCCTACATATTAACAGACCCTTCAGGTGTTTCCCAAGGTGGCACGGGACTAAATGCGACCTTAAGAGATATAGCCAAAGTTCTTTATCTGATTTCAAAAGACGGTATATACAACGGTAAAGAGCTTCTTCCGAAGGAATATATTAAAGAAGCCACCTCTTTGCTTACCCCTACCCCCGTTCAGCCTGCAATCGATGAAGCTTGCGGGTACGGATACATGTTCTGGCGTACGCGTCATGAAGGGTATGTAATGTACGGAATGGGCGGTCAGCTTGCGATGTATTTTCCTGAAATTCACTTATCGATGCTTACAATTGCGGATACCATCGGAATTCCTTCAGGCCTAAACGTAATTTATGATAGCTTCTACGAAAACATCTACCCCCTTTTAGGCGGAGAAAGAAAAATCTATACCCCTTTAAACGAAGGCTCCTTTAAATGCGGTACCTATACCTTTAATGACACCGAATTTGAAAGCATCACGCTTTCGGATAAAAATCTATCCTTTACATTTAAAGATAAAAAAACCGTAGATTTTAAATTTAAATTAAATCAAAAAGAAAAAAGTTCTTTTTCACTGACAGGCGAAATGCTCTTTACCGAGAGTTATATGGATATGGGACATCTGGTCATCAAATCCTATATCACCGATTACGATCCGGGGCATGTATTCTTTGACATTGTAACGGTTGATGATACCCTGACCCTTCGAATGGAAGCCACCTCAAAGCCAAAGCTTTGTTACTTTACCGGAATACATACGGGAAGTCTCACTGTTAAATAAACAAGAATAAAGAATCCTGCTTCGCAGGATTCTTTGCCTGAGGCGGGTCACTTTAAACGGCATCTGACTTTCCGCCACAGTGCGATCCTGCCCGGTCGTATCTGAGTCATACATCTTTTGCTTAAGTAGCTCACCTTAGGTACGTAGTGTCTTAGGTGCGTAGTGTCTTTCCTACACAACACTAAAAGCTCTGCCCCTTATTAAAGAAGCAGAGCTTTTATAAGCCATAAATCAATTACTTTCTGACGCACTCGTCAACATTCTCGACAGTAATCTCGTCGCCTACCTGTCCGTTCACGGTTACATTCTCAAGGAGAAGTTTTTTAACGTTCTTTACGGTAATACCCTTCTTCGAAGAAGCCTCTACCCCAAGCGACATCGCAGGAACATCCTTCTTAATTTCCTCGGCATAAGAAACAAAAATATTTCGCATAACAATCTCTTCTACCTTGCATTCCGGAAGTCCTTCTATCCAGGTTGCGGCAACATAGCAGTTTTCGGCCTTAATATCTTCAAACAGGAAGTTCTTAAGCTTGGGAGTTCTGTCGTCAACCGGCATAGGCTCTCTTGACTGAACATACGGAATCTTTCCGTCCGGATCGCAGAAATAAAAAGCATTCACAACAAACGGAGTCATTACATGGTCCATCTTAATGTTCTTAAAGGTGATGCCGTCAATGATTGCATCTTCGCCTCTTCCGCGTCTTGTCTTGATGCGAAGACCTCTGTCGGTATTTACAAAGAGGCAGTCCTTAACGGTCAGATTCTTAACACCGCCTGCCATCTCAGAGCCGATTGTAACGGCACCGTGTCCATTCTCCATCAGGCAATGTGAAACCAGAATGTTCTCAGAAGGAGTCTTGTACTTTTTACCCATGTAAATCTTTCCGGACTTAACAGCAATGCAGTCGTCGCCCAAAGAAAAATGAACACCCATTATCTCAACATTCTTGCATGATTCAGGATCAAGTCCGTCGGTATTTGGAGAAACGGCCGGATTCATGACGCAAAGGTTATAAAAGCCCAAATTATTGCTAAAGAAAGGATGCAAGGTCCAGGACGGGCTGTTTGTAAAGGTTAAGCCCTGCAGGAAAATATTCTCACAGGAATTGATATGGAACAGTCTCGGTCTGAAGGCTCCTCTCATAACCTTAGGCTGATGCCACCAGTCATCCTTTGAAGCGTTTCCGTTTATAACGCCCTCGCCGTAAAGAATAACATTTGATACATTAACACCCATTATGATTGCAGCAAACATCGGAAGCGGATTGCCTTCCCAGGTTCCAAGGATATATTCTTTTTCCTCGTCATAGCTTTCGATAACGTTCGGAAGCTTTACATACTCTTCCCTCTTAGTGCTTGCCTTGATTTCCGCGAACTTTTCTATTTCAATACTGATATCGCTTTTTAAGAAAAGACTCGTGCAAAGATAAACACCTCTCGGAATAAGTACACGAGAGTCCTTAGGACATGCTAAAATTGCAGCCTGAATATACTTTGTATCGTCGCTTCTTCCGTCACCCTTTGCTCCGAAATCCTTTACATTAAGCGTTACAAACTCATACTTTGTCCTAAATGACGTACTGCATACCGTGGTGCTGTCCTTCTTAATTGAAAGCTCGTAATCAGTATCCGGCTTTAAATGAAAAAGGCTGTTTACAACCGTATCCGTTTCCTTTACAAATTTAGAATTCAAATAAATGGAATATTTCTCATCTGTATTGTAGATGCCGCAATCGGAAAGCATAAAGGTAATGCTTCTTGCAGACAACAGTTTAATCTCAATATTCATGTCAATCCTCCTTGGATGCAATCAGATAATGTGAATATGCACTTCCGAGTATTGCATCATCAACATTTACGGACTTCTTGATAAATCCCTGCATAGCAAAATCCTTGTATTTTTCTCTCAGAACGAGGTCTAAGTTAATTGCCTTAAGCAGCGAATAATATGCGTAGAAAGAAAGCTCCATACCCGAATTTATCAGCTTCTTAAGATTAACCCTGTACAGATCCTGCAGCTTTCTGTAATGTTCATAAATCTCTATGCTCATTACGCCGATTGTATCGACTAAAGTACATAAATAAATATCAAGTTCATCATCCTTCGGCTTATACTCTTCAAGGAAAGAAGCAATATCAATATAATGTTCTTTCTTTTCAAATCTTGAAGTAAAGCCCATTAAGAAGGGCATTGAAAGAAGCTGTTCCTTAGCATTAAAGGAAGTCTTATCCATCTTCTTGACTATCGCCATAAGGTTGTCAAAACCGATATGATACTTGTCTTCTTTTGTCTTGTCATAGGCATAGAAAAGAATTCTTCCCAAGTCCCTGTTATCAGTGGTCAGGTTGCCCTCTCCGTCTATGCACTTATCACATGCATTTACGACAGCATCCAAAAATTTTCTTTCTCCGGTTGCGTCGTACATATTTTTAAAGCTCAGCAGATAAAGAGCATCCTCTAAAGAGATTTTTTCTTTACCGTTTATTAGATCGATTTGCCTATCGAGGCAATCATTAAAATTTTGCATAATCCTCACCTTAATCCTTAATTCGTGATTTTTTCCAATAGCCTGTCAGATAAACAATAAATAAGCATAAAGCCGCAAGTCCGTTACTGACCACAACCGAATACCAGATGCTCTCAACACCCATGTTTAATACCCTTTCACAGAAAAAAAGGGTTGCAAACCTGAAGCCCCAAAGCCTGATGACATCAACCGCCATCGTAACTTCAGTATGCCCCGAACCCTGAAACAGTCCGAGAGTCGGATTGTAAACGCCGTTTGTGAAGCACCAGAACGCAAGTATCGAAAAAAATTCGGAAGCAAGTACTATAACATCCGCATCCGTGGTAAATACACTTACAATTGCTTTTGAAACCGGTCCTCTTGACAGAATAAATCCTCCGACCAGTAAGAAAACAATGGCAAAACCCATTGCTTCAAGGTAGGTCTTTTTTGCTCTCTCAAGCTTTCCGGCGCCAATGTTCTGACTTACGATGGTTGCAACTGCTGATCCGATTCCGTTTACCGGAAGCGTAATCAGACCATTTACCTTATTTCCTATTCCGTAGGCCGCCATTGCCGTATTTCCGTACTCAAGAACGTTCTTGCTCATCAATAGGAAGCCAAACTGCATCGTTGAACCACCTATTGCAGACGGAAGCCCGACAGTCAGAATGTCGCTTAATTTTTCTTTTTCAAACTTAAGCTTCCTAAGCTCAAGATGCACCGGCATATCTGCCTTATTAAGCATCCTGAATGCTACAACGGCAGGAACCGCTTTTGCAAAAACCGTTGCCAATGCCGCACCCTGAACTCCCATATGAAAGGTCACTATGCATAGAGGATCGAATATCATATTTATCGTGATACCGATCAGATTAAGAAGCATCGGGCGCACCGTGTCTCCCTGAGCCTGATTAACGGATGCATATATATTCACCGTATAAAGAAACGGCATATCCAAAATTACAAGCTGCAAATACTTGATGGCATATATCTTTAAGTCGCCTTCGGCTCCAAGCCAGGCGACTATAGCCGGTGATAAAAGAGCAAGAATCGTCGCACAAACTACCGAAAAAATCATGGCACAGGCGAATATCTGATTCGCCATTTTTTTAGCTTCTTCAACTTTCTTTCCACCGACGTACCTTGCAATCAGCACCGAGCCGGCGACCGTGATGCCGGATCCGAAATTAACGACAATACTCTGAACCGGTGATACAAGGTTTATAGCGCCAAGTTCATCTGTTCCCAATCTTCCGAGCCAAAAGGTATCCGTAAGATTGTACATGGTCTGAAGAAAGCTATTAATCATTACGGGAACGGCAAGGCTCATAAGAGCTTTAAAAATATTACCGTTCAGTATCAGATCAATGTTTTTTTCTTTCTTTATCAATTTAAGGAATTTCATGTAGCCTCTTATAAATCCTTACAATTATTGAAACTTCCCCAAATACTAAATCAAGTCTTAAGCAAGGCCTAAGACTTGATTTGAATAATGTCATTGCTCTTATTCTTTTACAGCTCCGACATTTACACCCTTTACGAAGTAATCCTGGCAGAAAGGATAAAGAATCATGAAGGGTATAATTGCAACAATAATACTTGCATTCTGAATAGTGTTCGTGGAAACGGAGCCGTCATCCGTAGGCAGGTCGTTGTCCATTACCATTGCACGTAGCTTCATCTGGAAGTTGAAGAGCTTATTGTCGGTAATGTAAATCTTGAAGTTTGTGTAATCGTTCCAGAAGGTTACTGCAAACATAAGTCCGATTGAAGCGATTGCCGCCTTGGAAAGAGGAAGTACGATTCTTCCAAAAATTCCCATAGGCGTGCACCCATCAAGCTTTGCCGACTCAAACAGCGAAACCGGAATACCTTCAAAGAAGTTACGCATTAATACAAGGTTGTAAATGTTGATACTTAACGGAAGAATAACTGACCAAAGCGTATTGGTAAGACCTAAATTCTTCATAACCATATATGTAGGAATCATACCGCCGGAGAACAACATGGTGAAAAGTAAGAACCATGAGAACAAGTTTCTTCCGGGCATCTCCCACTGAATGAGTACGTAAGCACCGAGTGTTGAAAGTGTCAGACCCATTAAAGAACCTACAATCGTAACAACCAACGAAATAAGGAAAGGTCTGTAAAGATCGTCTCTCGTAACAATCATCTTGTAGGCTTCACCGGTGAACTTTGCCGGCCAGAATCTCATACCATATCCTGCAGCCGCGTCAAAGGAGTCAACCAAAACCTTCCAAATAGGAACAAGGATAAATATTGAAACCAGGATGAAAATTATTACATTAACAATCTGAAAGGGCTTTATTTTTTGCTTTTTCTTTACATAAGCAGTCTTTGACATATCATGCACCTCCCTTAAATAATGCCACGGCCTCTGACCTTCTTACTTGCCTTATTGCAAAGAAGGACGAGGATGCATCCGATTATTGACTTAAACAAACCGACCGCTGTGGTATACCCGTAGTTGGGAGCACCTGTCATAAAGGACTGTCTGTAGATATATGTCTGAATTACATCGGAAACATCATATACAGAAGCATTGTACATAACGAATACCGACTCAAACAGGTTCATAACCTTTGCAAGGTTAAGGATGAATACCGTAATAATGGTATTTGCAAGTGCGGGAAGTGTAATATAGCGCATCTTTGCCCATCTTCCGGCTCCATCGATGTCGGCGGCTTCATAAAGATCCGGACTAATTCCCGAAAGTGTTGCGAGGAAAAGGATTGTTCCCCAACCTGTATCCTTCCAGAGATTTACGATGTAGTAAACAACAATCCAGCTTGAATTCTGAGTAAGGAATTCTATAGGCTTATCAATTGCTCCCATCTGAGTCAGGAGCTGGTTTACGAACCCTGAATCTGAAGAAGCAAGAATCATCTTAAAGATAGATGCGGTAACAACCCAGGACATGAAGTGAGGCAGATAAATAATTGTCTGAACCGTCTTCTTGAAATGAATGTTGATAATTTCATTAAGCAAAAGTGAAATGATAACTGCTGCAAAGGTGTTTAAGAACAGCTTTGTAATTGAAAGAATAAGCGTATTCTTAAAGGCTGCAAGGAAGTGCTTGCTTGAAAGCTTTGCAAGATCGGTAAGACCGAACATGTTTACAAACTGCTTGATACCTACGTACGAAGGATTTTTGCCTGCGATATAGTCGGTAAATGCAAAGCGCAGGCCCAGCATAGGCAGGTAGTTGAAGAGAATTACCATAATAAATACAGGAATGAACATTACGTAGAACCATCTGTAAAGCCACATTCTCTTCCATACTGATTTATTACCGTTGTACTTAAAGTCAAGCTCGCCGCTCTTCAAACGCTTCTGGTTGATCCTCTCGGAAAGATTTAAGAAGGTTCCTAAAACTCCGATAATCGTACCGATAATTATAAGCGTACCAGCAAGACCGTTTTCCATTCCCTTGGCCCCATGAAGAGAACAGATATCATAATATGTAATTCCATATATAACAGCACTTAAGCCTGTTGTTATAATGGAGAATTTTTCTAATTTAACCGAGCATAGGATAACCGATGCTGCTAACAAAAGCATGAAAATGTACCATAAAAATGGCTTTTCATAGTTCATAAATCCATAGGCAGGATTGTAATATGCCGCGGAGTCAGAATTCTGAATAGCCGGGAAAAAACCACCCACAAAAGAAATTACAGCACCTGCGATGGCTATACCGAAAACTCCCTTGTCCTTTTTCGGAATACCGATGCCGAGTAATTTCATCATTTTTTCTTTTTTAACGTCTGCCATAATATATATTCCTTTATCCGGGATAAATATTTTTTGACATCGGTCAAGCGATATCCTGATGGATACCGCCCGACTTGTCAAAATTTCATCTGGTTCTTAGTTAACTCTATTGATGCTCTTATATAAGATTGTTAGTGCTACGCACTTCCCAATCCATAAGCATTAGTTGTTGAAAGAATCAAGAATAGCTGTTACTATTTCGCCGCAATCTGCAGTGTACTGAGCAATTGCTTCTTCAGGAGTCATCTCACCCTTAACTGCTGCTGCAATTAAGCTGTCCTTTTCATCCCAAAGGTCTGACTTATATGCTTCATAAGCATCTGAAGAGTTGATCTTGTAAGCGGGAGTAGAATTCTCGTCAAACAACTTGAAGGACTCATCAATAACAGGATCTGCAGGTGTGTAAGGATCTGTGCCTGAGAAGTTGCCAATCTTTAAGTTAGCTTCAAAGAGGTTCTTTGTGGTCAAGGATTCCTTCTCAGAGCCTGCGGTTGCTTCTGTAGCAAGACCTGTAATAGCGGTGTGATCTTCGTTCCACTCATAGTGAACGCCTTCAACACCATACTGCCAAAGCATCTGTACATCGCCGCCGTCAAGAATCTTTGATACGAAGTACTCGAATACTCCTTCAGGATTCTCACATGCTGAAGTGATGCAAATCATGGGTGAAAGTCTTTCAACATAAGCGCCAACTTCAGCTATAGGAGCCATTGTCCAGACTGTTGAATAAGCTTCCTGATCGGAATAAACTTCGCCAGTCCAGTTGGAAGAAAGCTTAGACTTGATGGTATAAGCCCATGTTCCTGCCCAGTAGTTAAATACTGAAGAACCCTTCTCTGTGTAGAAGTAGTCACGTACGGTACTTGTCTTGGGGCTATCAAAAATCTGTGCGTCAAGAACGCCGTTTTCATATGCCCAGTTAAGTCTGGAAAGTGCATCGATCATAGCCTGCTCTGTGAAACCGTCAACCCATTCGCCGTTCTCGTTCTGATAGAATTCGGGATAAGCGCCCTGATAAAATTCAGGAAGATAGTTTACATAAGGAGCTTCGTGGTTGATAAGACCGGGAGCAAGTAAAGGAGCTGTGCCTGTAGCATCCTTTAATGCAAGTAAGAAGTTCTGGAACTCTTCCCATGTTGTAGGAAGTGTATCCTCGGTATAGCCTGCTGCTTCAGCTGCTGCAGCCTTAATGTAAGTAACGGTACCATTACCACGTGCAGGATACATACCATAGATTCCGTCTGTTCCGTCAGGACCTGCTGTATACCAGGAATTAACGATTGTGTCTGTAATCTCGGTCTTACGATCGGAGTTTGCAAACTCTGAATTGTTCCATGCATCAGTCATGTTCCAAAGGTTGCCAAGCTGTGCATAGGAAGCATAAAGGTTTGAAGGTAAAACAACTACATCTGCAAGTGTTGAAGTATCTGTAAATGCGATACCAACCTGCTCTGAGTATGAAGAGTGATCGGGACGAATCCATTCAATCTGGTCTTCTTCGAAGCCAAGAGCTGCAGCCAATGCTGAGTAGAAAGCTTCTGCGTAGTTGTCTCCTTCCTTAAAGATGGTGCCGTCCCACATTACTGTGATCTTGTCGGGTTTAACGACTTCTGCAGCTTCTTCGGTAGATGCTTCTGTGGAAGCGCTTTCACTTGTGCTGGTGGAAGTTGATTCAACGATTTCGCCACCGTCGCCTTCAGCATTTCCACATGCTGCAAGAGAAAATACCATAGCCGCTGCTAATATAACGGATGTTAATTTCTTTTTCATTTTATCCTCCTTTATTATGAAAAATCCGTATCGACATGTAAGCACTTTCATGTCATGAACATATAATAGCAAAGAATATAATTTTTAGCAAGCAAAAATTATAAATTTTTTATCCAAAAAACATACATTTTTTATGATTGGTCAATTAACATTTAGGCAATTTGTTTCACGTATATATAAAAAACCTTTGGTTTTTCGTCATTTCTTCCGTCTCAACATCCAAAACAAATAAAAAGCGTCTTCAGCCGCACTGAAAACGCTTACATTTATAATTCGGAATTTGGAAGTATCATTTGCAATAAGCTATACCGCCCTACTCACAAATATCAAAGCTCACCGTCACCTTAAACAAATCACCATCCAAATAAATCTCAAATTCCCCGTTTTGGTAAAGCACCAAGCTCTTTGCTATGGAAAGACCGAGTCCGGAGCCTTCCGTACTCCTGGACACATCTCCTCTTATGAATCTTTCGGTAAGTTCGTTTGCCGGAATGTTAAGCTGCTGGCTTGATACATTTTTTAATGAAAGGAACATTTTCTTTTTCACATCATCCACCAAAACAACATCCAGATATACCCTTGTGCCCGTAAGCGCATATTTGCATATATTATTAAGAAGATTTTCAAAGACTCTGAATATATGCCTTGGATCTGCCATTATATAAACCGGCGTCTTCGGTATGTTGACTACCAATTCAAGTTTTGCCTTTTCAAGTCTGTCAACGAACTCTCCTGTCGCCTGCTTAATGAATTCCACGAAGTCAATCTTTTGAAGGTCGACCGAAATATTTCCGGAAGAAATCTTCGAAGCTTCGACCAAGTCAAAGGTGAGCTGCTTTAAGCGCGCACTCTTTTCATCTAAAACCGCTATGTATTTCTTTACTCTCTCATTTTCAATATTCTCTCGTTTCAGCAAATCAACATAGCTGACAATCGATGTAAGTGGAGTCTTTATGTCATGTGAAACGTTTGTAATAAGGTCAGCCTTTAATTTTTCATCCTTTGTGCTCTTTTCAATCGCATCCTTGAGCCCGTATCCGATGGCATTTACATCACAAGCAAGGGCCTTGTTTGCGCCTTTCATCTTCGTGCAATCGATTTTATAGTCATAATCGCCCTTGTTAATCTTACGAAGGCCTTCTAAGATTTGCTGCCTCTCAAGTGCCCTGTTAAAAAGCCATACTCCGGCTCCGGCATCAAATACAAAGAGCACTATAAATGAAAGCAGATGATAGCTTCCAAAGAAAAGCATGAGTGCCCAAAATACATTAAACAAAAGAAATGCTATGTAACTGCCCCAAACTTTAAATGCCGTATTCTTGCTTTCCGAAAGTTTTTCGATAGAGTCTCTCAAATGCGCCGTCGGTTTTTTTAGCTTTAAAAGAAGACTGTTAAAGATGCTGCCTTCAAAAAGATTTCTGCAGATAACCCTCCTGATTATGAGGTAAATAAAAAGAAGCGCCACATAAATATCAACAAATATTCCTATAAAAAGTACCATTGCCAAGTTGGCATCGGAATATTCCAATCTTGTTAAGAAATTGGAAAGAATATATTCCTCAGCAAAATAAAGAATCATTCCGACGGCTGCAAAGAATATCAGATACGCTTCAATTGAAAGCTTTTGAATCCGTTTTAAGGTCTCTGCATTTGAAGATATGCCGTAAAAGCTTCTTTCTTTTGAAATTGCGTAAACTGAAACAGCAATAAACCCTATAAAGGCAGCTGCTCCTATTGAAACTACAAACGGAATCAGCTTTCCGACATTGTCAAAGGAATAATAATTATATGAATAAATATCTTCGCAAGGATATGTAGCATCGACCGCAATCCAGATTCTCGCATCATCCGGATAAGCATAGTAATAACTGTCAATGGTATACTGCTTTATTACTTCATAAGTAATCGGAGTCGATGTGGTGAATTCCAAAGATGCGGGGCAGGAATAAATATACTCCCCATACTCCTTGAAAATTTTCGTAATCTCATCCCTGCCGGCTCCCTTGAAAAGAGCTGAATCATTTGTATAAAGAACGCGTCTTCCGTCAACACTCATCGAAACCGCATAGCGAAGATTTGAATTCGATTCGTCAAAATAATCATTGAAATCAAGATATTCAAGATAATTTGAGTAAAGATCCCTTATCGCAGATTTTAATGTATCGCATAAATCAAGATAATCGATCTCGTTTTCCGCATAATCCTCAAGATTTAAATTTTCAGCCGTAAGATACGTGTTCTTTACAATTTCAAAGGATGTGTAAACCGAATCCTCAGGATAATCATACAAATCATTTTGATGAACAAATTCGTCATAATCAAGATTAAAAAAGTCGCAGTACTCTCTCACCGTGAAAAATTCGTAGCTGGTAAATAGCTCCGAATCGGATGACATCCTCTGGCCCCAGGCAATGAGGTCGCCGACATAATATGAAACCTTCGGACCCGAATACTCCCCTCCGACAAATCTGTTTACATACTCGCAGATATCTATAGTCTTGTCCGGATTGTACTGTCCCTTATCTTCAAGCTGTTCTCTTATTGCCACATACCTAAGTATCGAGGAAACCGAATTCTTAAGATTAAGTGTATAAATATCCGAGTCATAGTAGTCTCCGGCTACCTCATAAAAGCTCGGAGTATAGTCTGTAATCTCCGTTTTTTCTGCAAGGTATAAAGAAACATTTGCATTATATTCAAAAAAGCATACACCGATTAAGGCTCCCAAAAGAGCCTGTAACGCAATCAGCATATACTTTTTTAATTCTCTTTTATTGATTTTCTTTTTCACCTAATAAGCCTTTATCCATCTTGTAGCCGTGTCCCCAGTCGACCTTTATGTAACGGGGATTTGCCGGATCAATCTCGATTTTTTCCCTTATGTGCCTTATGTGGACGGAAACCACATTCTCCACTCCGATTGCAGGCTCGTTCCAAACCGCCTCGTAAATTTCCTCAACCGAATAAACCCTTCCCGGATGCTTTAAAAACAAAAGTAAAATGTTGTATTCAATAGGAGTAAGCCTTACAACTTCATCATCAACGGTTACTTCCTTGGTCTCGTCATTTATGGAAAGACCTCCGATACTGTAGACAGAAGCCGCTTCCACAGGCATATTTCCAAGCTTTGTGTATCGCCTCAACTGAGACTTTACTCTGGCCATAAGTTCAAGCGGATTAAAGGGTTTCGGAACGTAATCGTCTGCCCCGACATTAAGTCCAAGGATTTTATCCGAATCCTCCGTCTTTGCAGAAAGAACAATAATCGGAATGCTCGATTTTTCTCTAATCTTTAGAATTGCATGAATGCCATCAAGCTTCGGCATCATGATATCTATAATCAAAAGCTTTATGTCATTGTCCTTAAGGCACTCAAGCGCCTCCTCTCCGTCGTATGCTTTAAAGACATTGTAGCCTTCCTGGCTCAAATAAATCTCAATTGCATCAACTATTGCTCTGTCATCATCGCAAACCAAAATATTGTCCATACCCACCTCCTGAATAGTGATTCTCTGTTTCCAATCAGTGTTTACCTTCGCATTCGCTTTCCTGTGTCTTTCGCAGATGTGTCATTTTCTGTTTCAAACTTTGTCTTTTACTCGCACCACATCAAGACTCACTCTCAGAATAACAATCACTTCTTAATGCGAAAATATCTTTTTCTTTAAGCTTTCCTTAATGTTTTACTTCAAAAAGCCTCAAAAGCGTTCTTTATCCACTCAATCCTCGAATTCAGAACACCGATACAGTCGAATCGGACCGGTGTCTCCGTCGAAAAATGCTTTAGATACATATAAACCCTGGCACTTTGTATAATACTTCTTTGCTTTGAATATGTCACAGCCTCCAAAGGATAGCCATTCCTAATTGTGTCCCTGTATTTGACTTCAAAAAAGACAAGATACCCCTCACACAAACCTACAATATCAATTTCTCCATGCTTTGTAAGAAAATTCCTGTCAAGAATTCTCACTCCGTTTTTTCTTAAATAAGAAGAAACCATTTCTTCCCTGTCGTTCCCTATCCCCCTCTTATCCATTATCTGTTAACTTTACCCTTTAATTTGTCCATCGCGTCCACAAATACCAGAATTTCCGCCACTACCTCGTAAAGCTCCGGTGGAATGGCGTCCCCTATAGACAGCTTTGAAAGCGTCCTTGCAAGCTCCTCATCCTCATGAATCGGGATATTTTCATCCTTTGCCTTGTCTATAATCTTTTCCGCAATATGTCCGCTTCCCGAAGCAATTACTCTCGGTGCGTAGTCATCCGGATCATATTCAAGAGCTACGGCCTGTTTTTTTGTATCTTTCTTTTTCTCCATATGCTAAACCCTTGCGTCAAAGGATGTGTCCGCAATCACAAGCTTTGACAGATTTTCGTCCAAGATTTTTTCAAATGAAGACCTCTCGTCCTTTGAAAGCTTAACCTCTCCCGAAAAGCTATACCCCTTTTCGGCAAGCCTTTTATCAAGAAGCGGCAAATTCTTTTCGACAAATAAAAGACTGTCTTCGTCTGCCAATGTAAAATTTGTGGATACATTTGAGCCATTCAGACTTACATATATATCGGCAGGTCCTAAGTTCTTAGTATCCATATGCACAAAGGCCGTAACAGTCAAATCGTCTGCCGACAGAGATTTATTGCCTCTGTAAACGTAAAGCTCCCCCGCCCTTGCTCCATTCTCACCTTTAAAGGGAATCTGTACATACGGAATAAAATTGTTTAAGGCGTTCATAAAATCAAGGTTCTGATTTAAATTATTTACGTAAGTAATGCTCTTTGAATCCTTCGGAAGAATTTCCTCAAGTGTATCCGAGAGCTTATGTGCTGACTCGAAAAGATTTTTGTAAAGGTTCCTTACTTCCTTTTTGTCGGACATATCTTCTTTTGAAAGTGTGAGATGTTCGCTAAAGACCTTTTGAAAAGCCTTGCTTACCTTTTCTTTAAGTTCCTTAAATCCGTCTTCCGAAAGAAGGCTGAGGGCCTCTTTATTTATCTCCGCTTCATCAAATGATTCCGTACCAAAATTAAAAGCCTTGTTCACGCTCTCCGTCGTTTCCTTCTGTGGGTTCAACGTCTCATTTGCATAAGTATTTTCTTTTGAAAGCATCTCCTTCAACGCAGAAAAAACATCTTTCAAGGCACTCTCGGGACTTTCACTGTCCCGTACATTTACAAAAGACGCAAAAGCCCTTTCAAGTTTGCCTTCGGCATCATTTAAGGTACTAAAGAAATCTTGGTCTGCAATTGATATCTCATTGTATAAATCGGTTCCGGATAAAGAAGATTTCAAACCGACAGTCGTGTCATTTGATGCCGATGATTTAAAATTTGGGGACTCACTGTTTGGTATATGCGCTAACTCGTCACTCTCACCTGTCACTTTTGCATTGTTACTTGAAGCTGTTCCGTTTTCAAGCGCCACCGTCTTATTCGCAACTGTTGTCTGTGAATTTGTCTCCTCGTTTAAGCTCAAATGCAAAAGATCATCTGCTAAAGAATCCGCAATATCCGTAAAGCCTTCGGTTACGAGATTCTCCATATTTCTGTAGGCTTCATACGACTTAAGATTTGCCTCGGTCCTAGGAATATCCATGGTCTGAAGGTCCACTATATCCTTAACTGGGAAGCTTTCGTTTAAGCCGACATCCCTGTAACTTTCAATCAGGGAGCTTTTGTCTATAGGTCTGCCATATTCCATGTTTCGAAGTGTGGTTTCAACAGAACGTGAATTTACCGGAATACCTGCCTGCTTTAAAGCCGTTGTTGCAGTCTTAGCATTGTTAGTATTGACGTTTAAAGGCCTTAATAGAGTCTCATTGTTTAAAGTCTTATTAACTTCAAACAAAACCGTTTCGCCATTAGCCAAAGAAATTCCGTCGTTTACCTTTGCGTTGACGGTAACGCCATCCGGTGTCTTAAATGAATACTCGTTTCCGTCGGATGAGATAATGGTTCCTATTATGGTATCGTGAGTAGAAAGATTTGAAAGAAGAGAAAGTAAAGCCTTATTGTTTGCTTCCCCTATGACATTTAAACTGTTCTCGACATTATTTGCAGTTATTGTATTCGAATTTGACAAAATTGATAAAGAAAAACTATCCATCTTCTGTCTCCGCGGGCTTGCCGAAATTTGCATCCGAATAAGGCTTCAGTAAGCAAACCTTTTCTGCGACTAAACTCAAATGATATCGAGGTTAATAGAGCCAAATCTTCGATGTAAGCCTGCTTGCAAGAGAAGCTTACATCTTTGGAATACGCTATCATTTAAACAAAATGCCCTATAAACGTATCCCTGTGGATTTCGCACTTTCCGTATTTTTTAAGTGCCGCTATATGCTCAGAGCTCCCGTAGCCCTTATTTGACTTAAAGTTGTATTCAGGATAGACCTTATCATATTCGACCATCAGTCTGTCCCTTGTAACCTTCGCAACAATACTTGCCGCAGCAATGGATACGCTCTTTGCATCACCCTTTATAATGGGAACCTGCTTAATCGAAACTTCCGGTATCGTAACCGCATCGTTTAACAGGATGTCCGGTTTAACCTTGAGATTCGAAATAGCGCTGCGCATCGCCTCGTAGGTAGCATTTAAGATGTTAATCTCGTCAATTCGCTTTTCGCTTGCAAAGCCGATTCCTACGCTTATGGCCTTCTCCATGATGACATCATAAAGCTCTTCACGTTTCTTTTCCGAAAGTTTCTTTGAATCATCAAGATAATATGGAATGCAATTTTTATCAAAAATCACAGCCCCCGCAACCACAGGACCCGCAAGCGGTCCTCTTCCTACCTCGTCGATTCCGCATATATATTCGCAGTCTTCGAATTTTTTCTCATATTCCTTGAGCTTCTCGGTACGAAGAACTTCCTTTGCAAAGTTCTCTAATTTCCTATCGGCCAAATGCACCATTCTTTTTACGGTGCTTCTTTCATCCTGTGAATATGTATCTATTAATTTCTTTAAGTCATTAACATCGGCTTCCTTAAAAAGCATCTTTATCTTAGAAATATTTTCGCTCATCACTTATCAACCGATCCGAATTTGCTAAGCGGCCAGATACGTATCCAAACCTTACCGATTATCTCGCTCCTGTCGATATTCCCGACATCCGCAAAACGCGAATCCTCAGAATTGTTTCGATTATCGCCAAGTACGAAATAT
Organism: Lachnospiraceae bacterium; assembly: GCA_963605385.1. GTDB lineage: Bacteria > Bacillota > Clostridia > Lachnospirales > Lachnospiraceae > UBA1258. The sequence goes on along the minus strand of CAVCUM010000001.1, from coordinate 25,236 downwards.
TCATCATATTTCAGGGTAATTTCCTCCACTGCAATACCGGGATTTTGAATCACCTCGCGCCCATAGGATTCGTGAAGTTCCTCACCGTTTATATAAATCTTTCCGTCGGCATCGATTCTTACCGTTTCGCCGGGAAGTCCGATTATACGCTTTATATACTTCTTGCTCGTATCCTCCCTATAGGGAAAAACAACAATATCGAATCTCTCCGGGTCCGAAAAATTATAGGAAATTTTGTCGAGTATCAGATTGTCGCCGTCCTCAAGCGTGTCCATCATCGACGAGCCGATTACCTCGGTCCTCTGTGCGACAAACTTGACCACTAAAAATGAAATCAAGACTACTGCAAGAAAAAAAATACTTGTGCTTAAAAAATTCTTTAACTTTTCGTTCATGGCTGTTCTAATGTAATCCTTCCAAGCTTTCCGCTTCTAAAATCTTCGAGCACCAGATTCGCGGTTTTAAAATAATCGCTTTGGCCACCCGACTTAAGTGTTCCACGCTTTCGTGCTATGATATCAAGCATCAGCGACTGCCTTGTGTATAAAGAGGTTGCATTTGACTCTTCTTCGTCTATGACTTCCTTGTTTATACCATATCTTGCGTAAAGGTTATCTTCGTAAAAAGAAAGTAAATACAGAAGCAGCTCGCCCGCAAGCTCCTCAGGAACCAATATTTCATCGTTAATGGAGCCTAAATATGCAAGCCTCTTTCCGACATTCTGATCCGTAAACTTCGGCCACAAAATCCCTGGCGTATCAAGAAGTGCTATGTCCTTACCTATGCCAATCCATTGCTTTCCTACCGTTACACCCGGTTTATTACCGGTCTTTGCTTTATTCGATCCCGCAAGCGCATTTATAAATGTAGACTTTCCGACATTGGGAATTCCGGCTATCATTGCCCTAATCGGCTGATTCTTAATGCCTTTGGCTTCGTTTCTTAAAATACGTTCCCGACAGACCTCCCTGACGGCCGGGTAAACATTCTTCACGCCCTCTTTGTTTTTTGAATTCACAAAGACCGTCTTTATGTTAAGACCCGCAAAATAAGCTTCCCATTTCTTGCTGATACTTGCGTCCGCCAAATCAGCCTTATTCATAATGATAAGTCTTAATTTATTCTTTGCAAGCACGTCTATATCCGGATTGCGGCTTGAATGCGGAGCACGTGCATCAAGAATCTCAATCACGACATCCACAAGCTTTATTTCATTTTCCATCATTCGGAGCGCTTTTGTCATGTGCCCCGGATACCACTGTATTATCATTTGACAAAACCTAAGTTTTCAAGATTCTTAGAAAGCTTGAACCAAACCTTTCCGGTTATGTAGCTTGACTTAACAATGCCGATATTCCCGGATCTTGAATCCTCACTGTAGTTGCGATTATCACCAAGTACGAAATATTCATCGTCTGAAAGATAAAGCTCCGTCTCCGCAATTCCCGGATCCTTGATGATATCATATGAAGAATCTTCTTCAAGCTTTATGCCGTCAATATAAATGTACCCGTCCTTTATGAGTATCGTGTCACCCGGCACTCCGATAACACGCTTTACGTATATATGTGAATCCTCGTTTCCATTCGGTACAAAAGCAATCACATCATAATACTTGGGAGACGAAATCTGGTAAACAAGGCGGTTAATGAAGATTTTTTGCCCTGAAAGAAGCGAAGGCTCCATTGATGAACCGACCACATTTGTCTGGTACCCAAAGGCAAAAACAAACACAAATGCCAGAAATACCGAAATCACTATCCAGAAGCCAAAGCTTAGAACTTCCCGTAACGCCTTTAAATTAATTTTCTTTCGCCTTTTCCTGGCAAAATTAAGTCCCGATCGTCTTCTCATATCCAATGAATTATATCAAATAGAGAAATATTATAAAAGAGTTTCATTTATGTAAACGTATTTTTATCCACCCTTTTAATACTAATTGACATAAAATTCGACATTATCTCCTTCCACATAATAGCATGCGATTTCAGACAAATAATAATCTCCGTAAATGTCATCAATGCAGAAACAATAGAAATAATCTCCGTCGGCAAGAAGCTGATATAGAATTTCCGGCTCACCGCTTATCGTGTATTCATCTCCGTAATAGAAAAATTCATCGTCACTGTCAAGACCGCTTGAATAGTACAGCGGAGTAATTACATCACCGTCCTTAAGCTTCACGGTTTCCCTTGCAGATGCGCCGTTTTCATCGATACCGTCCCACGCACCCTCGATATAGATTGATGACGAATTGTAATCATATCTAATTCGCAAATTGGTCTCTTCACCGTTTAAAAGTATCGGAGATGTATAAATAAAGTAATCATCACCGTTTTCTGCCAGATAAGTGGAAAGGGTCTGTCCATCGGGCAATGATAACCAAAATCCGTCAAAGTTGTCATAGAAAAGGCCGCTTGACCAATCTCCGTTAATATCATAGGTCTCACCTATCTGGATAATGTCTTCACCGTCAGGAGACAGCATTGAAACCATTGCATACACGTCCGCTGCATTACAGCAACCGTTACTGTCAAGCTGAAACCAAAATGATCCGTAATCATCCAATTGTGGTGAATAAATAAAGGTAATATTGGGGCTTTCTCCAGTCTGAGAGTAATCGTCAATATAGTTCCAATATTCCAAATTTGAGCTCTCAGAACTGCAGGAATCGTCCTCAAAGAGCCATCCATAGGACCATTCGCCGTATTCGTCAAACCATTGATTGCAATCGTAGGTGTCGTAGCATGAAGAGCTGCCCGTTGCACAGCATTGATTCTGTCTGTCTACAAAAGACAGGTAGTACGGGCTTACGCATATTCCGCTCCAGATTGAAAGTTCCTCCGAACCCTGCACGCATAAAGGATAGTAAATTGAAAGTCCGTAGGCCGATCTATGTACTGAACCTGAAACCTTGTACGCGACTGCAGCTTCAAGAGCATTTAGCGCTTCCAAAGCTCCATTAGCATATCCTGAGCAGGCATTTATGATGCCGCCTAAGTCGACCATGTTTGTGTACCCTTCGGTTCTGTTGTTTCCTCCGAAGTTGTCCGCCTCTTCAATTGCACGAAACATCTCTGCTCTCACCGATTCATCCGAGCTTGCGTTGTAAAGCCCCAACGAAAAATTGTTAAAGCTTTCAAGAAGTGCGTCCATCTTGCCAAGGTCTATTACGGAAAGCGTAGTCATGTCATCATCATCCTGTGCCGCACAGGATGCAAGAAAGCTGTCGCATACCGCCTTTCCCAAATCCAAGGCTGTTGCTCCCGGGTTCCCAGCAAGGTAATTGCCAATTGCGGTATAATCCCATCCGCTTCCGGGTTCCGATTCTTCCGATCCGTACATATAGTCCGCATATGTTGCGAGAATGTTTGCCGTCTCAATCGTTCCCATCAGGCAGGCATCAAACCCTATAAAATCAAATTTACGGTTTATTCCCAAACAGCAATTATAAAAAGCTTCATCAAGTTCGGAAAGACTTAACGAATCGGAATTTGCCGTCTCATCAAAGCAGACTCCAGTAATGCTTCCTCCGCCGTGATTCCAAAGTATCACTCCCATATGCTCGGATGCGTAATTATTTACACCCCAGGTAAGGAAATTTGCAAGGGTTAAGGCACTTCCCATGTTTGATCTGCTCACCTCATCCACCTTTGTAACAGTCCCGTTTTGAATTAAAAATCGCTCATTGCAATTTCCGGTAACGTCCCAACTGTACCAGGTGTACGTGCCGCCCGTTTCCACCACGAAGCGTACATTTGCGTTCTTAGCCGCTTCGCACATTTCTTCCATGTCGTCCGTTCCCATGCCGTATTCCGACTCAAGATCCGTTCCGCACAGATAAACAAAAATCGTCCAAATACCCGCATCTCCGATATCACCGGTGTTCTCGATTGCGCTTCTTGTTACGCTAAATTCACCCGTAGAATTGTTAACGTTAATATTTAAGCCTCTGACTGTGGATTTTGAAGAAGCAGCTGACGTGACACTTCCATCCCCCGATGAGTTTTCTGTATCATAGGCACTATACTCTTCCTCTAAAGGATCATCACTGCATGTCACTAAAGCCATGAAAAATAGCACAATAACAAGCAGTATCGGCCAAAATTTTTTCTTTGATTTGTTATTTTTTGCCCCCATAAATTTCCCTTTTGTTTTTACCTTTCTTCCCAATGTAAATGTCGACTTGTAAAGCCCTTAACCATTCCTTATAATAATACCACATAAACAAACTCATTACATATCAATAGGAACATTCATGACAAGAAACGATATTTTTGTGTTAACTAAAATTAACGGTGACAATTTCATCCTTCCTTCAGGGCAGGCAGTTGTTGATTTTGTTGATATTCTTGAAATAAATAAAACTGGGGCTTTTGTTTGGGAACATTTAAAGAATGATTTAGCTTTTAGCGAATTAATGGAAAAACTATATGAAAAATTTGATGTTGAAGCTTCCCAAAAATATGTCTTTGAGAAAGAAGTTTTTAGCTTCATATGTGCTTTAAAATCAAGAGGAATGATATTAGACAATGACACGACTTCACAAAGTGAAACTTACATAAATCTCAATATAGCAGGCTTAAATGTCAGGCTCTTTTGTCCCATAGAATACCTAAATGACAATCTTCTTGCCTTCAGGTATGAGGATGGCAGCTGCGAATCCTCATCTTCAGCACTTGAAATTTATATTTTAAATGTGAAAAATTTCTCGACTGAAAAATTAACCTGCCTATTAAAAAATAAGGACCTCGTCGTCCTTGAAAGCAGCAAAGAATATGTCTTAATTTATCCTCAATTTGATTGCATAAAAGAAGTACACATCAATAAAGAAAATCACAAGACTTACATTTACATTAAAAGCTCTACATCCTTATCATCACTTAAGGAGGAGATCTTTTTGTGTCTCCGCACACCCTTCCTGTTCTTTGCGGAAAGTAAAAATTATTTCATGCTTCATTCAGTTTCCGCTCTATATAAGGGGAAGGCTTATCTTTTTTCGGCCAAATCCGGAGGTGGAAAAACAACAATCGGGACCTTTTTTTCAAAAGAATATGGTGCCCCGATTATAAACGGGGATCTAAATCTACTAAGCTGTAATGATGACGAAATTTTCGTCTCTGGGACACCCTGGTGCGGAACCTCAAACATCTATTCCAATGAAACCTATCCCTTGGGCGGTATTTTCTTTATAGAAAAATCAACAGTTCCTTCGGCCGTTAAATTAAGTGAAAAAGAAGCCGCAATTTCTCTTTATAAGGCAAATATCATGCCTGGCTATACTCAGATTGAGGTTTCAAATAACCTCAAAAAAGCGGCTCTACTTTCAAAAAAGATTACTTGTGTACGTTTCAATACAATAAACAGTGTCAAAACCTTAAAGGCAATAGAGGAATACATCTGATTATGAATGAAGTTTAGTTGCGATTGAAAATTTTTCGGCTGGCTATCATAGGAAGCAAAAAACGCTTCCTATAATCGATGCACTGCGCATTTCATGTACCTTTATCCGAATTTGCTTCGCAACTTCGGATAAGTTATTTATCTTCGATTTTTTATAACAGAATACGCATTAAACATAAATCCCGATAAATTTGGACTTATATTAAACAGCAATAGTCCAAGCTTTAAGAGGATGCCGTTTTTTTCGGCATTTTTTTCTTTTTCTCTGATAAAGCCAACAGTCTCTTTCCATTCCTTTATATATTTCTTTTTTCCGAGTTTTTTTATCTTTCCGAGTAAATAAAAACCAAAGTTAAGAGAAATGTCTAAAGACAGCCCATAAAGCATGGGGTAATTGTTTTTGTAAAATTCATCGCATTTATTCCTTGCTTTAATACCGTCCATATGATTGGTAATTTTTGATGAAAAAACAATAGAATTGTTCCTGAATATATAATAATAAACCGGCTCTTCAATAGAAGCAAAGCAAGTGGCATTTTCAAAAATCTGAGCTGTTACGTATATGTCCCCATAGCACATTCCCTTAGGAAATTCAATGTTATCAAACAATTCTCTCTTATAGAGCCTTCCCCAGACATAGCACCTGTTTCTGCCCTCTGTCAGTTGGTATCTGTGCATTTTTTCCTTTGTTTCGGACATAAATGCATTTGTAAGAACTTTCTTTTTTTCGGAAGGAACCCCTTCCTTACAGACATAATATCCGGCACTTACGAGGTCCGCCCCATATAAAGCAACGGCTTCAAACATTTTGGAAACTGCATCCAGAGTCAAAGCATCATCGCTGTCAAGGAAAGCGATATACTCCCCCGCGGCTTTACTTAACAAGGTATTGCGCCCTTCGGATACACCTTTACCTTTATTATCTATGAGTTTTATTCGGCTGTCCCTATTCATAAATTTCCTGACAATTTCTTTAGATGAGTCCACAGAGCCATCGTCGCAAAGAATAATTTCAAGATTTTGATAGGTCTGATTTATGCAGGATATTAGTGCTCTTTCTAATGTATCTTCCGCGTCTTTAAAGGGTATTAAAATACTTATTAAGGGATTATTCACTTAAAAGGATCTCCTTATCTTTAATGGTGTAGACCCTGTCGCAGATATCCATAACGGCCGGCCTGTGCGTAGTAACTATTATTGTTCTCGGCGTCTTGTCGTTATTGATATTCATAAGAAGACGTCTCTCTGTTTCCAAATCAAGAGCAGAAGTTGCCTCGTCGAGTAAAAGTATCGGCGACTTTCTCAAAAGAGCCCTGGCGATTGACAGCCTTTGAGCCTGTCCTTCGGAGAATCCCCCACCTCTTTCTTTTATCTCGGAATCTAAACCAGCAGGAAGTTTACATACAAATTCCCAGGCGCAGGCAAGTTTTAATGCTTCAACCATTTCGTCATCCGTCGCATCTTCCTTTACATTCAGCATGTTTTCCTTTATGGTGCCGGAAAACATTGTGTTTCCCTGAGGGACATATGAAAAAAGCATTCTGGCAGAAGCAGTCAGTTCAAGGCATCCCTCGCCCGTCTCAGGATTAGCCCGGTCGCAGCATATATAGCCCTTCCCGTTCTGCCCTCTTACAAGTGAAAGAAGTACCCTCAACATGGTAGTCTTTCCTTCCCCTGACGGACCTATTAGGGCAACTATTTCATTTGGATGAGCATCAAAGCTTGCACCTTCAAAAACTTCAGTTCCTGTCATATACCTGTAGGAAAGGTTACGAAGGCTTACTCCTATACCTTTTTCCTTGTTTTTTTCGTAAAAAGCCTTAACTTCTGTTTCATGAGAAAAATCTTCCTTCGGAAGCGAAAGTAAATTCATTACTCTTTTTGCCGAATTTGTAAGGCTAATCGCATTAGGCAAAAGGCCAAGCAAGCTCTGAGTAGTGCCTGAAAGAGTGGCTGAAAGAGCCAAAAACATAGTCATGGTACCGTAGGAAATCTGACCGGACCAAACTTTATAAACGCCGAAGCCATAGGTAGAATAGGTTACAAAAAGAGAGGTAAGAGTCACCAGGATTGAATTTATGGATGAAACCTTCTGGTAACTGAGGCGTACCTTGGTATTTTCTTTCTGCAATATTCTTAGACGCTTTGAATAAAGCGGAACCATATTAAGAGCCTTAAGAATCTGCGTGTTCGAAAAAGACTCCGTTGTAAAGGCACTCATTTTGGCACCGCTTTTCATGCTTCCCATGTTGGTCTTCTTCATACGCTTCATGTTTGTTTTTTGTGTTATAAGTGATATAGGAACACCTGCCAGAGCAAATATGGCAAAAGAAGCATCATATCTGCAGACCATGATTAGAGCCGATACAAATTTAAAGGTATAAATAATCAGATTGGGAATAAAATTAAGAAGTCCCTGTGAAACAAGGGACACATCTCCTCCCCACCTTGATTGGAGCTCTCCAGAATGAAAGCTTGTAAGGGCTTCCCATTCGGTAGTCATTATTTCATCATAGACATCAGCCTTAAGAGAATTGTCTATGGCTAAATTTATCTTTGAGGAAATATAAAGTGAGGTCTGGCTTACTGCCACGCCGACAAGCTGAGCCGCTATGATGCTTATGAAAGTTTTTAAAAGTTCCCCCGTTTGATGACCGGTAATAATATCTACCAAGTCTCTTGAGACAAGACTTGAAAAAAGCGCCACTACCGTTGAAGTCATTCCAAGGGCAGTATAAAAAGCTATGGAAAGAACATGCCTCTTTCCATAGCCGTATATCCATTTGATTTCTTCTCTTATTTCTTTTAATCTGCCATTTTTGATTGCAGCTAAATATCCTTTAATCTTTATAGGCATTTTAACAGTAACTTATTGCAGCCGTAAATTCAGTTGCAACCTGATGAGTATTAGTTTCCGAAGGATAATAAGAGCCTATTCCGCCTTCGTATTGAGAATCGGAAAACCTAATATCTTCAATCATAAATGAAAAAGTTTCGTTGGGATTATAATGTGCTTGCCTATAGATTTCTATGATATCACCATTTCTGGTATAGCTTGTGGCATTGGTAATATTCTTCATAGAATCTATATGCCCTTTTCCGGCAAAAGTAAGGGTAATATGTAAAGATTCTCCTGGCATTCCGGCCGTTTCCTTCGCAATAACCTGCACTTCGGAATGAGACCCTGAATTATGACCTTCCCACCTTACCTCAACACTAAAGCTTGGTTGATCCTCCGATCCGCTTTGTGCAAAAAAACCTTCTCCCGTTCCATATACATTCGATACATCCGGACTGTCATTTAAGCTCATAAGTTTACCTCCCCTTTTAAGTTAAAAACCATATAAACCGTAAACACCTTAAATAAGACTATAGCTAATCTATTTACTAAATACTACCAACTTTTTTCGAAAACGTCAATCAATTCAATATAAAAATACTATTTCCAAAGTCTCATCTTATTAATCATCCTTCCGCGCTCTCCCGCAACCTTCAAAACACTCATAGTTGAAGTATTCCTGGTCTTATTGTTTGAAATAAAAGTAATAAAGGTCATGACCCAAAGAGCCGGCCAGAGGAGGGGATATCTTGAATACTTCTTATACTTAACCTTCATCTGATGATGAAATTCGGACAAATACCCTTTTAAAGAAACCTCCGTAACCGTGCTTATCCTTGCATTATCCTGCCTTCCGAAGCTCCCCGAGCAAAGCACATCCTTTAAAAGCGTTTCCGTATACAACGTGATATTTGCAGAAAGGTAACTGTCATATTCTTTATTTAATCCAAGATATTTTATACAAGAATGTATTACGCAGCATGCGAAGCCTTCCGTTTTGGATAAAAAAACAAATTTCTTAAACCTTTCCTTGGTATCCTCTTCCAATCCGTTATTTAAAAGAATCGTAAAATCTACCAGAAACTTAACTCCCATTCCGGCACTTAGGAAATGCTCAAGCATATGTAAATACGTGCTTACAAGTGTAGCATATTCCGAAAATTTCGGCTTTAACTCATGTTCCCTTTCAGCCCTCTTAAATTCATCCCTCAGCAAATCCTCTGCCAGCTCATTAATCTTTTTATAGGCAAAGGCTTCTGTAAAATCTGTATGTATTTCTGCTTTAATGGCTTTTAAGCTTAATACAACGTGATGATTCCAGTATTGTTTTTCCTTCTTGTCAAAGCCGAATCCGCATAAAAGATTTATTGTTTTATCAAGGTCTTCTTTTTTTACAACTATATCCACATCTCCAAAGCTTCTGTGGGATGGAACGGGGTAAAAGACTGCAAGCATCGGGCCTTTGTATATAAATGAAATTATATTATTTTCTGCAAGCGTATCCTGTATATCATACGCAAGCTTAGTGAGGATATCAGAATTTTTCTCAGTTCTAACGGCAAATCTTTTAAATGCCTCACCGTCATTTTCAAAAACATCTGAAATAAATGCAGTAAGATTACACTCTATACTTTTTGATAGAAGTTCTTTTTCCTCAAGGTTTCCTAACGGTTCTTCTATTTTTTCAGAAAGATTTGCCTTCCTAAGTACATTTAAAAATATAATATCTTTTTTCGAAAGAGTATCACTCTGAAGCTTATTTTCTTTCATTTTGCTTAAATCTTTAAGCTTTCTTAAAAGAAGCTTGAACTCGGGAGTATTAAAGTAAACCAAAAGATAAACGAAGTTAATGACAAAAGCACAAATCAGAAGCTTTAAAATGATTCCTCCAAAGCCTGATGCAGTCACCTTTTTACATAAAAAATCCACAAGGTAAAGCAATCCAAATGTAACAAGTGAATATGCCGCATATCTTAAAAAATATGACCTTACCCTGCTTTCAAGCTTAAATTTGTAGAATACAAAAGGTTCAATCCAAAGAGATGTAAGAACCGTACTCACAAGCGTTCCGATAAAAATGCCGATAGTACCCATTTTAATTCCAAGGATTATTGAAACCGTGAGATTAATTAGTACCTCCGGAATTGCCTTATATTTATCATATACAAACAGTCCCATCGAATCTCTGAATACCAAAGTAGCCTGTCTCATACCTCTTACATAAAAATTAATGCAAAGTATCAAGGTAACACTTATCGGGAATACATAGCTTTCACCGAATGAAAGTTCCACAAACGGATTTAAAAGTTCAAAGAGTGTAATGGTTGCAAAACCAAACATCCACTGTCCCAGGAAAAAGCTTGCCTCAAAAATCTTCTTTATCCTTTTTTTATCACAGGAAACGCCAAGATTCCCTACACTTGCTGAAATTCCGTTAAAAACCTGTCCCAAAAGCTGATCGACCGATCCGATTACAAGCCAGTAATTAGAATACATCCCTGCCGCAATTACATTAACTATCCCTGACAAAAGAATGTTATCAGTGTTGTTTATAAGGACATTTCCGACCTTATGAAACATCATTGCCCTTATATTCTTAAAAATGTCCTTTTTTTCTTTTTCTGGGATCAATGCAGCCTGTTCTTTGACAAACGGATATAATTTATCCGCCTTTTTTGATACCAGAATGTTGCTTACAATCGTTGAAAGCATCCATACTGCTAGATACAAGTAAAAATTGCCCGTAAGGAATAGCACAAGCATCTGAAGTAAGCTTTGAACCACCCAGGACAAGGTCTGGATTGCAGTTGAAACATATCCTAACTGATGCGCGTCTATAAGTGTTTTTTTATAAATGAGCAGGTAAGACAGGCAGGTATTTATCAGATATATCAGGTAAATTAAAGTGATATTCTTAACATCGATATCATCTTTAATAATAATCCCCATGAAGGGAATCACCATAAGTCCAAGCAAAAAAACAGTTAATGCAACCAGCCTATAGAGCTTCTTAAAAAGGCTCATTAAAGATTTTTGTTTTTCAATGTCGCCTTCTGCTATGGGCTTATAAAGAGCGAAGGAAATTGCCGTTGATATTCCAAGTTCCGAAAGACTCAAAACATTTAAAATATCGGTAAAAAGGCCGTTTATGCCAACATAGTCCGCGCTTAATCTATGTGTAAAAACAACCCTGTTAAAAAAACCCGCCAAAATAGCGGTTACTCTGCATATCATGGCAACCGACATATTAACAGCCGAATATTCAGTTCTGGATTTTTGTTCAGCCATTAACCGTACCTATATAAAAGCCTCTGAAGTGCGTGTATACGTTACTTTTTTCATTGGCAAATTTGATAATCCCGCTGTTTGCTTTCATTGAAGTATAAAGATATATATCTCCGTATATCCTATCAGTAATGCAGGTAAAGGTTCGCGTTTCTCCCGAAGCAATTTGATAAAAAGGAAGTCCGTCGCTTATATCAAGGCTTAAATCCTTTCCCATTTCATCAAAGCCGCTTAATACAGACGTAGTTTCGAAAAAGACTCTTGCGAAACCAATATTTTCAAAGGTGAATTCCCATCTTAAAAACTCCGGGTCCGAATCTAGTACCACACAGGCAATATTTCTGATTACCAGCCTATAACCCAAATGTCTTTCGATATAATCGTATCCGTTCATCCCCCAAAAGACATCCATACCCCTCCAGGTTTCGGACTTTAATCTGTCTATAAATCGATTATCATATACTCTGTTTAGATAAGTAACATGAAGCAAACTAAAATATTTTGCAATGCCCCTTAATGAACCTCTTACGTGACTTAAGGAATCCTTTTCATCACTCCATAAAGCCTCTCCGCCGTAGGGTACCCTGTCACCCAAATCCGATATGTATTCAAGCTCTTCTTTTGGGAACTTGGCTTTGCCTGCCTTTGTCTCCGAATCAGCTATACTTGCAAAAGTTCCTAAGTGTGTGGGAGATGCTAAAATCGCATCATCAAAAACTCCGACTCGTCTTTGCCTTTGATCCTCTCCTTCCGGAAACAAAATTCTTACATAGGCAGGCCTTCTTACGGCAAAGAAGGAAACATCCTTCAAAGCATCAAGAAATATGCCGGATAATTTTTTCAGTCTCGAGGGACTTATAAATTTGGATGAATGCATTTCACCCCAGTTCCCGATTAGTATTCCCTGATAGACAAAGATAATATCCGCATATTCTCTCAAAATCGGAGCAAGCTGGTGAATATGCGACAACACAACCCCTTCCTCCACCGGCTCATTCTGCTCACACTTTCCTTCGGTATCATATGTGATTCTTAATATGACATTCAGTCTGTAATCCTTAAAGAAATCTAAAATATCCCGCAAATCATCCAATGCAATTTCGTCAAGTAACTGATCTTTATATTCCGAAATATCCACAAGCACAAAGGCAAGAGTATCACTATGATTAAATGTATATTCTCTGTCGCTAAGGGAAATACAGCTTCCCAGTTTAAATGTATGAATCTGATAAAATCCTCTTTGCGGATTGGAAATAAAAGACGAAATTTCCTTTAGCGCAGCTCTTTTAAATTTAATTTTTCTATAAGTTTTCTTCGTATTCAAGAGCATCCAATGCTCCTTTATCAATCTTTAATAATTTAACTCTTATAAACACCGCAACTATTGAGGCTGTCATCCTTACCATGTAAACCGCGGGCTTGAGAATTCCCGAATGCATACTTTCGCCATCGCTTCTTAAGTACATAATTGCCGGAATCTCCTTTACGGAATACCCAAGCATTAACATCTGCATAAGCATGTTTGCATCCGGATATTTATCATCAAAATATGAATATTTCGAATAATAAATAAAGGTACGTCTGCTAAGTCCCTGAAGGCCGGAGGTGGGGTCCGTGATTTTCCGTCCCGTACCAATCTTTATAAGACTCCTAAACAAACAAAACGCTATTTTTTTGGCGACAGGCATCTTAAAGGAAACCGCTCCCTCAACAAATCTTGAACCAACTACAATGTCCGGAGTATTCCCCTTTTCGTCGGAAGTTTTCAAAGCCTCATATATTTTTAAAACATTCCTGGTATCATGCTGTCCGTCCGAATCCATCTGGATTACATATTTATATTTTCTGCGGGTAGCATATTTATACCCGCTCTGCAATCCCGAACCGTATCCCAAATTGTATACATTAGAAACGACTCTTGCTCCTTTATCACGAGCAATATACTTTGTTGCATCCTTTGAAGCGTCATTGATTACGAGCACATCGCAAATACTTGAAATTTCCGGGCAGTTCAATGCATCAAGTACATTTCCGATTTGCTTTTCTTCGTTATATGCCGGAATAATTAAAAGAACGTCTTTTTGATTCATCTAAAAGCTCCATCAATTTAAATAAATCGTTCTCGGAACATTCTTCTGTCATGCTGATTCTTGCGTTTTCCCCAAGTTCCGCCGATAATTTTTCATCTTTCAAAAGTCTTACAATCACTTCGGCAATTGCTCCTGCCTGCATGGGTACAAGCAATCCCGATTTCATATTAACCACCTGCTCCCTGTTTCCCGGGACATCGGTTAACACAATAGCCTTACCTAAAATTTTTGCTTCTGCAACTGCTATACTTTTTCCCTCAAATTTGGTGCAATGAGCAAAAACATCGCACTGTTTTATAAAAGGATAGGGATTCGAAACATTTCCGCATAATAAAAAATCTTCAGTAAGCTTAAGCTCTTTAATTTTATCTTCCAAAGCCTGCCTTTCATCGCCCTCGCCGAGTACATACCATCTTACTGGAAAATCAACTTTTTCCTTTATAAGTGCCATTGCATCTATGGAAAGCTGAAAGAATTTTTGCTTGTTTAATCTTCCTATGGAAAGAATTCTCTTTCCGTTAAATCCATCCGCAAAGCCGCTTACTTCTGTTGCTTTTTCTTCAATTCTTTTGGGATTTATTATATTCCTAAATATTTCGGTTTTATGTTGATATTCCGGATAGAGCGAAATAAAAGCCTCTCTAACCTCATTTGAAACGGTAAAAATTTTGTCAAAGCATTCATAACAGCCTTTATCAAGTTCCCTTGTATACCCCGCTTCGACTACGTCAACATGTATAAAGCAAGCCTTCTTTTTTGCCTTTACAAAATCACTGACATAATAGGCCGAACCGCCCTCGATATACGATACGGCAAGGTCGTATTCCGTATCAAGCTTCATTCCCGCCCAGGCGACTGTTCGCCACAAAAGCTTATCAATTTTAAAATCCTTCTTTTTCAACATCCTGAGGGTATTTTTAAAAAAATAAGATAAGTTTCTGAAAATACTCGCATTTCTAAATAAGCTCTTTAAAACGAATTTCTTTAGGTGCTTTTCCCCCTCTTTACCGTGTATCGGAGTTTTATCAAAATTTGAATTTAAAAGCCGAACGCTTGAAGGCAGCTCACATACAAGCTCTCCTTGATTTAGGAGCACATATAAGCTTATTTCTACCTCTCCTGGCAATGAGTTTATAAGCTCGAGAAGCGCCCTTTCCGCGCCCGCGGTACCAAGAGTATTTATTACAAAAAGAACACTTTTCTTTTTCAAATCGGCGCTCCTAAACATCTCTTTCGTCAACATCAAGCATATCACTTAGTCTCTTGATAATTCTTTCGTTTTCCGAATTCAATAAAGAAATCTGAATCGCAAGCTCCTGATTTTTTCGCATAAGCTCGGATATTTTAATGCTTGTGAAATACGAGGCACAAATAAAAGTAAAAAATATAAGACAAATCAAAAACATTCCGATTTTACTTACATATTTGGAGCATTCCGAAGGATTAAGAATAAAACCCGCAACAATAATTGATACACTGACTACATCCCATGCAAGACAAAAGGACTCATTCATAACTCTTTTGGCAAGGCTCAAAATCGTTATGAACAAAAGCATGACTCCCGTAATTACAAATATCAACCTAAGTATCAAACCAGCTTCCATTACATGCCCCTTTCATAAACTTTATTATACGGTCTTCTTCCATGCCCCTTCTTTAATATATTTCCATTGCAAAAAATATGCACATCCAGTGTTTTTTCAATATGCCTTACTCTGAAATAAGCTACCGTAAAGCTAATCAAAGCGCCCAGCACAAGCCCAGAACCGTACCAGACAATAGTCAGATGGGTTGCGATAAATGCTCCGATGGCAGTGAACGTAAGAAAAGTTACGGACACGAGCAGGGCACCGGTAAAGTCATAATAATAATACAAAAACAACATAATGGCATACATCAGATACATTATATAATAACCTACTGCAAGGCACGGATAGATTTTTAAGGTCTGTCCACCGAGTCCGAATCTCGGAAGAATAATCATACAGATAAAGAACGTTACGGCACTCACGATGAACTGAATTCTCGTAAGATTAATGATTTCATCAATAAGACATTTAAACATTCTGTTTTTGGCGGTAATGATATCGATTCTTCTTCCGCCGATTACAGCCTCGGAATAATCCCTGTATTTCTCATGGAAATTCATTTCGACTCTCGTTAGAAATATTACACTTGAGCTTATGTTTGTAAACATTGCAATGCAGCTTGCCATATCATAAGGCTGAACGCAGACAAAGCTTTTCACCACAACCATTCTCATGTCAGTGGTCCAGAATATAAAGTTGTGTGCATAAAGACCAAGTGTATAGCAAAAGTTGGTAACTACAAGCGAAAAATGTTTTTTAAAATATGCAAACACTCCGAAATAGTTTCCGGAATTTTCTTTGAAATAACGTCTAAACTGAGCATATTCAAGAGATGCGATAATTATCAATCCGATATCAAGCGCATAAAGCATCGCCCTGCCACAGTCAAGCTTACATATAAAATACAAAAACAAAGACACTATATAGGTAATAACCATTCCGTAAATATAGAATCTTGATATTTTGCCATATTCCTTACACAAGGAAAGATATGTCTGAATATAATATGTGACCGTAAGTCCCATAAATCCCACAAAGCCCGCAAAGACATACCAGATATCAACTCCGCCAACCATCCATTCGTGAATGCAAAATATTAATGCAGGGATAAACGAAACAAATATATTTAATAAAAGAACTGTGTAAAAGCAGGGAGGAATGTCGTCATACCTGTCCTCATATATGAGATCGGACATGTATCTTGAAAGCAATGCATTATATGGACTTGACAATAAGAAACCGAAAATAAATATATAAAGAACCGTGCATGAATACAATTCTCTCGACGTATAGTCAAGCTTTGAAAACCCAAGTGTAAGCTGCATCAAAACGATAACGGCGATTACAATAAGCATGGGCGCTATGGTAATAACCACCGAATAGCCAAAGCCCGCCAGGTTTGCAGTCAGCGTATTTTTATTAAATATTTTATTGAGTCTAATTCCTATTCCTGCCACTTGTTATTTTTTCTCCATCAATTCATCGTATATAATCCTGTAATTTTCTTTCATCTGATCGACCGTGAAAAGATTAATCACACGATTATATCCGGCTTCACCCATTTTCTTTGTTTCTTCCTCATGTCGAGCCATTTCAATCAATGCCTCGGCAATTTCAGACACATTCATAATATGTGTAAGTATTCCGGCTGTTCCGAAATCATCTCCCGGTTCACCGTATATTAGCTCTCTGCAGTTTCCAACATCCGTTGCAATAACCGGCAAATGTGCCGCAAATCCTTCCAAAATGGTAAGCGGCTGTCCTTCCGAAATACTTGTTAAAATGGTACAGTTCATTCTTCCAAGGTAGTCCGTAACGTTAATTCTTCCGGTAAAGACAACATCCTTTACACCCAATGCATCTACAAGCTCATAACACTCATCGGCATATTCTTCATCCTCATTTGTAGGTCCCATTATCCAAAGCTTGAGATTGCTTTGTCTTTCCTTGGCAAACGCAAAAGCCTGAATCATGGTTTTTATATCCTTTATCGGAGTTACTCTTAAAACGGCTCCGATATTAAAAAATCCCTCATCCTCAGATAGTCTGCCCGGAATGTTTTCAAATCTCTTAATATCTATTCCGTTAGGCGTGATTTTGATTTTCTCTTCTCTGCAGCCTAACTCTATCTGAAGCTTTTTTGCACGATCGTAAAGACTTGTGACAATTGTTGCCTTGTCATAGGCGACCCTGCTCATCTTTTTGAATTGGTCAATCCAAATGTTTTTGTATATTCCCTTGACCCAGGTTGCCTTTAAGATTTCTTCTTCTCGCTCTCTTGTATAAATTCCGTGTTCAGAAACAAGTAACCTGGACCCATATATGCGATTTGCCATTGCTCCCAATATGCCGGCATACCCGGTTGCAACGCAATGGTATACGTCCGCCTTTGGAAGATTGGTCTTTAGCATCAGGAACATGGGAAGATATATCGATCTCATAGTCCAAAGAAAATCTGAAAATACTATCTGTGGGAAATACTCATCATAGTATTCCTGAACAATCTTCAAAAAATCAGCACCCATTAAAAGATCGTCTATGGAAAAATTCTTTTTATGAAATAGGTCGAAAATCCCGTCCCAATCAACCCTTCTGTTCATTATAAGACTTCTTAATGCTCTGTATTCGGTCTTTGAAAACCTTGTACGTTTTCCGCTTTTTTTCTTTTTCCCCCAATCAAAATCATCAAGATAGGCTTCGTAAACCGCCTCAACGTTTTCTGGAAGTTCATACTCAAACTTACCGCTTTCCTTTCTGTTTGCGATAATTGCAAGAATCACAAAGGTGGAATCCGGAAACGATTTTATCAGGCTGTGAATCCAACCGGAAACGCCACCCACCACATAAGGGTAACAGCCTTCGGCAACTATACATATTTTCATTTCGTCCTCCGTCTCGTAAGGATTAAGCCTTACTGAATTTTAGCGGCATTTTTATCCGTCTTAACATAAACCTTCACCGTATCTTCATCTGCAGAAATCAGGTAAGCGTAATCTTCTATTTTTTCGTAGGTTCCGCCTTCAATGCTTTCAATCAGGTCACCGTGAGTTCTTAAAATAAAATATGCCGTATCCGTTCCCTTACCCTCAATGTCTAAGGTTATTTCGTCTCCGTTTACGGAAGAACTGCTATTAAGGTTTAAAAAGGTTCTGACCCTCTTGTCGCTTTCTGTAAGCGTTGTCTGATCAAATACTCTGAAAGGCTTCCAATACGTACTAAGTGAAGAAGACATATCGTTGTATACCACTTCCCACCGGTCAAAATCATCCTCCGGCCAAAGAATCTCTCCGATATTAAGCTCGGCATTGTCATATCCCAGTGCCGTTTCTACGCTTTTAAGGCACAAATCTCTTGAATAAAAGAAATCCTTTGTGTTGCTTGTAAGGCTTTGCAAGGTAATATCCTCCGTTAGATAGGAAAGAATCGGTATCCTAACATTTTCATTACAGGCAATGGTTCTGATATTCTTCAGATAAGAAGTATTCAAAGCATCCTTGATGTCATCCAAATCTTCTAGATAAATAAAGGCCGATGTGTATGTGTATTTTAGATTGAGCTTGTCGTAATATTCCTGATCCGACAAAACTTTTTCATTCAGATTCGTACTACCCTCTTTGTATTGAAGAGATGCTCCAACCTCTGCCTCTTCTTCATTGAACAATTTTAAGTAACTCGGATAATAGTCGAAGGAAGGCTCTCCGTCATACTCGTAATTATATTTTGGTGAAAGCAAGCAAGTATATTTAAGATTGTTCTTTTCACGAAATCCTATCAGTGTAGGCCAGATAACCTCACTTTGAAAGGCATTTGAATAACGCGAATAAAGCTTTAGCATCTCTTCACTGTTTTCATCCGTCAAGACAGGGAAGCTTGCAAGTAATGTATTCTGAGCATTCACAACCGGATAAAGCTGATAGGAAGAAAGTTCATAGATGCAGGCACTTAAAATACCGATTCCCATCGTGTCCGAAAGATAGTCTCCGTTTATGCAGAAAATCTGTCCGTCTCCTTTACTATTTCGCCAAATTACCGCAGGATACATGTCATTTTTATATTCATAGTCTTCATCAAAGTAGTCATCTAAGATTCCGACCATATAAGTCTTTGTTCCTCCGGACAATGAATACCAGGGCATCGTAAGGTCAAGGTCCTGTCTCTTTTCTTCGCCTTCCTTTGTAGGTTCATATATGACTTCGCCGCCAAGCAGGAAGCCAGAAAAAAGCTTTATTCCGTCTACTGTTATGCAATCCTCCAGCACAACGGAAATACCGAAAAAGTCTCTCAGTTCCTTGTTGTCCTTTATGGTTTGCGTATCCGGCAGATTTGCAAATACCATGCTGACACCACTGTCTATAAAGGCTTTAAAACAGCCCAAATCCTTGTCAAAATCAACCGATGCCGAATCGATAATTACAAACTCCGGTACTCCGTTCTTTTCTATGGAAAATTCCTTAATATCCGGGCATTCCATAAAATTTCTCTTGGAATAGAGTGCCCACTGACTGACAATGCTTCCGGTATCGGAATCCGTTTCTCCGACAAAGACAATAAAATCACCGTCTTCATAGCTGTTTTCAACGGTTCCGTTTTTCGGTGTGAAAACAGAATTTTCAGGAATTGTAACCTGCTCATAGTGATTAATCTCATAATCATTTTCAGCGTCCTTAGCCACCTCACTGAATTGAAACAGAAAAAATATGACCGCCATTAATATAAAAATTACCGCATAACTTCTTCGTGATACCATTAAAATTACTCCTAATTGGTGGTGTAGCCTGCCGTGTTATAACCATAATCTATCGAAAAATTAAATACTCTGTACGGATTTTGTTCACAACGATAACAGATAAAATTATCCGTCTCATAAAAAATCTTCATTTCATTCGGGTAAAGTTCCCTAAAGGCTTCTGCCCAGGCATACATCTTTGACATAAGTATCCATCTGTATTTTCCCTGATAAATGCCAAGCCCTGACGATCTTGGAAAGAACGATGCAGCTCCCTCTTCAGATATTGATTGTCCACTGTCCTCGTAGACGATTCCGTAATCAACAGGTATTTTTTCTATAAAAAAATATACCGTTTCAGTCGGGATCCTTACCTGTGCATACTCCGGTGCGCCCTGCATTTCCCGTAGAAAATCATAAATTTCATAGTGATATCCGTGACCATAAACCATACGGCTCTCATCATTTGCCGAGATAATGGTCCAAGAATAGTCAGGCTCTGTCTTAATAATATCTGTGAGGCATATTATAGCTTCGTTCGTACCCATCGAATCCGCTTGATAAGGAGTTCTGGAAATATTGCAAAAGTACGTCAAAAAAACTGTCATTGCAAGTATCGCCAAAGAAACCGGCTGGTAAAAATAATTTTTTAAAAAGGTTAAAAGACCTAAAAAATAAATTGCTCCGTCCGCTAAAAACGAAAAAAGTACAGGTGTACTATAGGCAAAATACACACTTGCTCTTGCCGGATCCATAAGTGTGGGAAGCCCTAATTTTCCGGCACTTAACAAAATGGCCATAAAGAACATGTAAAGGGATATTGAAATAAAAACAGAACCGTAAACCCTGTCTGCACCTGGCAGTACTAAAAAGAGCAATCCCATTATTCCCAATATGGCTATCAGGTAAAGAAAGATACCTGATAGAAATGAAAAGTCATCACTGAAGATAAACTCTTTTAGCGTACTTTCTATATGTTTTGGACTATTAATAATTTTATCCTTTATGGATATCTTCTCATCTATCTCTTCCGATTCATCCCCGTCGTTTGTTTCAGTTTCCGAAGCGTCGACGTATTCATCCTCGTAATAAATCTTATCAGAGTCATTGTTTACGCTGACAGATCCGAAGCTTCTTCCCGTTATTACCGAAAGTCCCCAGTCAAGAGAACCCTGTAATTTAGTGCCGGTCATAAATGCAATAAGCATGGGAAGTATTGCAATTCCAAGGCTTAATAAAAAAGTACACATTACTCTCTTAAAGTACGGTCTCCTAAGCAGACTAAATAAAAATCCTAATGCCATTGAAGCGGAAAACAATCCGGCAACCATGGTTCCGTAAAAATGTACCGTAAGAGTAAGAGAAAAGCTCATGGCAAAGCCTGAAAGGTAAAGCTTACATTTATCGTTTTTTTGTCCTCTAAGTTCCCTTTTCTGAGACCTAAAGTACATAAAACCACAGTATATGGCAGGAAGAATAAAAATCATTCCATATTCCTGCGGAAGGGTCGCATAAAACCTGCTATACGTATTACTTCTGAATATTCCGACTCCCACCGAAAGAAAGGCACCGAAAAATGGAATAAACTTACTTTTACAAAGAAGCTTTAAAAAACACAAAAGTATTAAATAAATCCATAAATCCTGTACGAAGGATTCAATTCTTAATAATACATATGCATCAAAACGAAAGATTGCATGCAGGTAATAAAGCATATTGTGGAAGCCGTATGGATAAACTCCGTTGACAAAAATATCATTTTCATTAAGGGCGTTAATCCACCAATTATGCACTACGAGGTCGCTTGCCTTATAACCGTAGCTTTCAAAAAGATTTACACCGTATTGGTAAAATACAAGAGCTATAAATAAGCATACCGATATCGATTCCGAAAACCCCTTCACATAAACCTTATTAAAATGCAAAATAACCCCTTTAAATCTGCCCCTTATTAAAGGCTTGCGATTTAGCCAATAGGTTTTAAAACCAAGTTCACCTGTCAAAAGTCTTCTAAAAGTCTTATAACTGTTTGCAAGGTTTTCTAAAAAGGGTATTCCTTCAAGCCTAATCTTTATAAATAAACATGGAACGACTGTAAAAAGAATCAGTGTTACCGGATGCGATATGTGAAGAAGTTCAAGCAGATATACGAGATTAATCACATAAAAATTGCCGATAATCGTATAACACAAAAACTTTTCATACCTATTCTTAAGATGAAGGGTTTTCCCCAGCACAAATTCCGGCAAAAAAACAGTAATCAATAAATAAGCAAGCAAAAGACCTATTAATTGAAAAAATGTTATGACATTCATTGACATGTCTATACCCTCTACTGGAATGCCCTTATTAATTCAAGAGTTTCTTTATCTATAATAATATCCGATGCCTTAAGTTCCTTAAGCTCAGCGAAAAACTTTTCCTTGTTATCGCTGTTAAAATAATATTTAAGAGCACACGTATATGAAGAAAGTTCATTCGGAAATAAACTTTTACTCCTCATACACCATTTTTCGCAATTTTCAAAATCAGCGACTTCAAGCAGCCTCAAAGATACGGTTTCACATATATCTGGTGTGATTCCAGCTTTTGAATCCTCATAGATAATCGACGCAACATCCTCCATTATTTCAACAAAGGCTTTCTGTTCCACATCCTTAAAAACATGCTGAATCAAGAATTTATTCATGTAAGTAATCAAATCGATGGCTTTTTTTAAATAATCGTCTTTACGAGCCTTAATCTCACCATATTCTTTCGAAACCTTATATCTGAAATTATTAAGTGCATCCTGTAAGACAGAAGCGGCATAATGTGCCGTCTCTGTATCTTCGCAATTAAGAGCCAAAGAAATTGCCGCAAGTGATTCTTCATAATCGCCCTGTGCAATATTCATAACCAATTTCCTAAGTTCACTCTTATCGGTGATTTCAATTGCCTCTTCCAAAGGAACCACATTTCTGTCCATTTCCTCATTTGCCATTGATCTTTCCTGACTTCTCTCCTTACTGAAAATAACGTCTGAAAGATCGACATCCTTGATAAAAACAAATTTATACCCAAGGAATGCCAAAAACAGGATTATAAGCCCAACTCCCGGGACAAGAAGGCAAAAGAAAAACAAAAAGAACGACCGTTTTCTTTGTCCCTTTGCAACAAACAGACTAATCAGCAAATACGCAAGGCTCAAGAGCACATTGACAATTATGAAAGCAAGAAATACTTTTTCCCTTACGTTCATAGGCTTATATCCTCGATGATATTTGTGGAAATGTTCTTCTGTGCGAATCGCTCCATTACAAAGTTTGCATCCTTATGGTTGGTATTCGAAAGAAGCATGTACAATTCTCCGTCCGAAAGTTCTCCATAGTAATCGCTTTGACGAAGACCTTTTTCTATTGCCGTAGCCAGTTCCATTTTCGAAAGATTATCTGCTGTGGCTTTTAAGAGAGTACATTCCGTAAGTCCCTTTTCCCAAGCCTTAAAGAATGCCTTCACGATACCCTTAAATGCATCGGTGTCAAGCATTCTGGTACCTTCTATATATCTCTCCCTTTCCAAAGCCGCCATATATCTGTCTGCACGTAAAACTGCATCCTGAATAAGCGACGAAACAACGACCAGCTGATTTGCCTGTGAAAGGTTCATGTTTTCCCAGGAAAGCCCCCAGACAAAGACAAGCAGTTTAAGCTTTTCATTTTCGAAAATACCCTTTGCCATAAGCGGATACCTTGTATCCATGCTTCTGTTTATATAAACCTTGTTTGCCGCTATCTCTTTGTAAATTTCTTCAAGCTCATGGTATCTTATGGAGTTTCCGAGACTTTTTGCTTTCTTGGATGTATAAGAAAACAATCTTGCATAATCGGCATTGGAAACCATATAAATTGCCACGTCATTGCTCTTTATAAGCTTTCCGACCGTTTCCGCAGCATAGAAAAGAACTTCCTCAGGCGAGTATTGATCGAGCGACGAAGTTATTGCGTAAATCTTCCCGACCGAATCAGACTGATTTACAATCTGAGTTTCCAATACGTCCTTTATGCGGACATTTGTTGCATTAATATCCGAAATATCCTTAAGCTGCACTCTCAAAGACTTGTTGTCTTCTTCCAAATCGAATTTTTTCCTTAGAATCTGGTCCTTCAAATATCCGACGGAAAGACCTACTATAAAGAGTTCTGCAATCCAAACATAGGTATTTGCATCCAGAAGCAGCTCAAATCCGGATCTTTCATATGTCTGTCTGAAGAAATAACCCACAACGGACAAAAGTGCTGAGACGGTGGCCTGCTGCTGTCCGTAGACAATTGCAAACAGCAATACATACAAAAGATAAATATCAAGCCTGTCAAAATATTTACTGCCCACTGCTCTGTTATAAAGCATAAATGCCGCTATAAATACAACAAGATTCTCAAGGAAAGGGAAAACAATTTTAAAGAACCAGCCCACGCCATCTTTAATCTTTTTGATCAGAGGAACATCTGCCGCCTCTCCGCTCAAAAAAGCATAGGGTTTCTTTTTCATCTCATCGGAAATTTTCTTTATAATTTCCGTATGACTTTTAAATTTCAGCTTTCCGTATAGGCTCTCATAAAGGTTGTTTGAAAGCACAACACCTGCCGAACTTGTCGTATAATCCGATTCAAGCACAGCCTCCGAATCCATGTCATCTCTTACGATTTCCGCAAGTTCTTCCTCCGTGATAAGCATGGAGGATGAAATATTAATAATCGGAGCTTTCTGTTTGCCGTCTTCTATTACCCTATGAATTGCCTCTACGGCATCATTTTCATAGAGTAAAGAAAGTGTATTGTTGGGGGAATAGGTAATGGATTTGTTTTCAAGACAATCCAAACACATCTTTTCGGGAACACCATAGACATCGGATGTCTTTTGCGGTACTCCGTAAAGATGATCGAGACGAAGGACGGTAATGTCCTTATTCATGTTCTTTCTGTAATTCTCACAATAGCTTTCGGCATTTGATAAGGCTACACCCTTAACACCATGCGGGCAGGTTACCGTATCTTCGGTAATCAACCCGTTTTCATCATACTCGCCGAATACTTCATGAGAAGATAGATAGATAAATCTCCCCTTAGAGAGCATCGCATAATTCAACATAACATTTGCAAGAGCCGTCTGATAGTGAACCGAACAGGATTCCGCGTTCTTCCAGTCAAAGTTACTGTCGAAAGCACCCATAAATAACGTCACATCAGGCCTTACACTGTCAATTATTTCATTTACGCATTGAGCTTCATATGGGAATTTGTATAATTCAAAATATTTGGAATA